>NZ_CP141615.1:0-301231 GCF_035593305.1 Limnochorda sp. L945t
GCGTGGCTGGCGAGCGAGGGGTAGGGCGGGGCGATGGCGGCGGGGCCGTCACCGGTGTGGGGTTAGGCAGTGGTGGGGGCGTAACGACGTCCAGTTCCTGCAGGGTATAGACCTGGCCGGCGTAGAGTGCGCGTCGCACGCCGTCCAGGCCGGTCAGTACGGTGACCGTCCGGCGGGGCGTCAGGGGCACCACGTGGCGGTGCGCATCCAGCAGCTGATAGGTCTTGCCCTGGAAGCTGATCGTGGAGCCGGCGGAGGCCTTGCGCGTCTCCCGCAAGGCCAGGATAGTGAGAAGCTCATGGGCATTGGGGGCAGGACGGAAGGCGGGCTGGGGGTCTTTCGGGGCGACCGCAAAGCGGCGGTTGAAGCGTTCGATGAACCCGGGCAGGAAGTGGTTGGCATCGTCCAGGGTGCGGACGCGGGCAATGCGCAGCTCGGTTACCAGGCGGCTTTGGAGGGTTTGCCAGAGGCGTTCGATGCGGCCTTTGGCTTGGGGGGAACGGGCCGGGATATGGACGATCCCGAGGGCCTGCAGGGCCTGACCGAACTGGGTCAGTGGGATCGTCTGGCCAGCCAGTTCCTCGTCGATGGACAGCCGGCCCTGCTTGGGGGAGAAGAACAGGGTGTGGCGGTCGGAGTAGAGGCGCACGGGCACGCCGTGGTGCTGGAGGATCTGGCGGAGGACCTGGAGATAGCCCATCAGTTGCTCGGTGAGGAGAAACCAAAGGCCCAGAATCTGACTGGTGGCATCGTCGATGGCCCCATGCAAGCAGAGGTGAGGACCGCGGTCTTCCAGCCAGGCAAACGGGCTGGCGTCGACCTGGACCAAGGCGCCGGCTTGGGGCATCCGCTCCCGGGAGCGGCGCCGGCGGGCCGCTTTGTGGGTATGGGCCAAGGGAATCCCGGCCGCCTTGAGGATGCGGGCGATGGTCTTGGCACTGAGATGGACCTGATGGTACTCGGCCAGGAGTTCGGCCATGTGCTGGCAGCTCGCATCCCGGTAGACATCCAGCGCCAGACCCAGGACGGTTTGGCGCACGGCGTCGGGGACCGCATGGCTGGGTCGGCGGCCGCGGTTTTTGTGGGCCAGGATGGCAGCCCCGTGCTGGGCGAAGGCGTGCTTGAGACGTAGGACATGGCGTTCGGACAGTCCGAGGGCTTGAGCTCCTTCCCATACCGTGATCTCGCCTTTGAGCAGACGCTCGAGCACGGGAATGCGCTGGGCCTCGTCGGGACGCAAGAAGACGTCACCCTTCATGGGGACGAGACATTCGCCAGGGCGGGCGTCGGCCCCGGGGGGCACCCCCCGGGGCCCCACCCCGGGCCCCCTCCGGTCATCAGGGGGGTGACAAAATCTCAGTCCCGTTCACGGGGTGACATTATCACTGTCCGGCGACAGCAACGGCCCGCCGCGGTTGACGCGGCGGGCAGGGGCTCGTAGACTATGCCAGGTTGGGCCGGCGGGGGAAGGCGCGAATCGACGTGGCCCCTGCCTGCGCGGGAGGGAGATGGCCCGGTGCTGACGCTCACGGCCGAGGCGAGCGCGAGGTTGCGCGAGCTCCTCGAGCAAAAGCAGCGGCCCGAACTGTTGCTTCGCATATACGTCCAGCCCGGCGGGTGCCGGGGATACAGCTACGGGATGGCGTTCGACGACAAGGTGCGGGAGGGGGACACGGTCGTCGAACAGGACGGGCTGCGCATCGCCGTGGACCCTTTCAGCGTGGAGTTCTTACAGGGGGCAGAGGTCGGCTACGTGGAGTCGCTGATGGGGGGCGGGTTCACCATCCGCAACCCCAACGCGGTCTCGACGTGCGGGTGCGGGCAGTCGTTCCGGACGGCCAAGGACCGGGGCAAGCCCCAATCCTGTTGCGGCGGGGCCGGCTGAGGCGGCGAACGCCATTGCCTGGGAGGCGGGGGAGCCGGCGGGCTTCGTTGCTGTCTCCGGCATCCGGCGAAGCCACAAGTTCCCTCGGAACGCCGCACGGCAGACTCCGGAGTCCACCTGCTCCTTTGGGCATTCGCCCGACTTCTCGGACCCGCTGGGCGTCGGCTCTGCGAGATGACGACCAGACCGGCACGCTTACGTGTAGTGGATGCGGCCCTTCAGCGCTTCCAACAACCGCCGGTTGGCTTCGGCGCCGCCGGGCACATTGCCACTGGTGAAGACAGGGGGTTGCAGCCCCCGCCGGGCGAGCAGCTCGGCCACTCGACACATCAGGCCGTTGACCAGCAGGGCACCTACGACGGTGGAGGCTGGCCCCACCGGGGCGTCGACGGCATTGAGGCGCAACGCCGCATCTCCCGCCGGCACGTGCGTATCGATGACGATGTCCGCGACATCGTGAAGGTAGTGCCCAGGCGGATGGTCCGGCGGCGCCACCAGAGCGTACCGCCTCGAGGTGAACGCGATGACGGTGGCGCCACGGGACCGCGCGGTCATGGCCATCTCGACCGGTACGGCGTTGCGTCCCGAGGTGGAGAAGACGAACAGCACGTCGCCCTGACGCAGCGGCACCCCCGACAGCACGACTTTGGCGTAACCCGGCAGGTGTTCAAGGGTGGAGGTGCGGGGCAGGGGGCGTTCGCTGATGGTCAGGCCGGGGGCGTAAATCGGGTTGATGATGGCCAGACCCCCGGCCCGGTAGACCAGTTCGCCGGTCAACAGGCTCGAGTGCGTGGCACCGAAGGCCCACAGGGTAGCGCCTCCGGCTATCGCTTCGGCCACCTTCTGCGCCGCGCCTTCGACGGAAGCCGCTTCGGCTGCCTGGATTTCCTGCCACAGCCGGGCCATTGCGTTCCAATAGGCCTCAGCAGCTCCAGCCGTTCCGGCCGCCGCGGGCGGCTCATCTCGACGAAGAGGCACCAAGGCGCATCCACCTTCCGAACGCTGAACGTGGTTGGCATCAAGGCCGGTTGGGAACGGCGCCCACGAACCGCTGAGTGATGAGCTGGGGCGCCGTGATGGCCGAGCCGATGACGGCGGCAAATGCCCCCGCGTCAAACACGGCGCGCACGTCCTCCACTGTCCAGATGCCGCCCTCCGCGATGACCGGCGCCTTTACCCGTCCGGCCAGAGCCCGTACGACGTGAACCGCCGGTTTGGGTTCGTCCCTGGTGTACGGGGTAAACCCCACCAGCGTCGTTGCCACAAGGTCGGCACCGGCGTCTACGGCCCGTACACCCTCCTCTACGGTGGCGATGTCCGCCATGACCATAACCCCGAGTTCCTCATGGATCCGGCGGATCAGGTCCTCCAGCCGCTCTGCTCCCGGCCGTGGCCGCTGCGTAGCGTCCACAGCCACGATGTCCGCGCCGGCCCGTACCACCGCCGCAGCGGACCCGAAGTCCGGCGTGATGTACACCTCGAATCCCGGTTGCGGGCGCTTATGAATGCCGATGATTGGCCGGGCGGTGACGGCGCGCACCGCCGATACGTCGTCCGGCCCGTTTACCCTGAATCCCACGGCTCCACCCATCTCAGCCGCCTGCGCCATGGCCGCCATGAAGCGCGGCCCGTGGAGGGGGCTTTCGGGGCTTGCCTGACACGACACGATGATTCCGTTCCTCAGCGCTTCAACTCGTGGGGGTAACGTAGGTGTCTGCTCCTCCCACCGCAAGAGTTGACTTTGGGTGCCCGGCGATACCTCGCTGCGCGTGCTCACCGGGGAAGACTGCCGCGCACCGGCCTCGGTTTGGCCCAGAGGCCCCCCGACGCCTGCGCTGCCGCCCCGAGGTTGCCCAGAATCCGTTCATCCGGCGCGATGCCCAGCTGGCGCAACGCCAGCAGCACTGCCCCCGCGCCCGGCGGCAACCGGGGTGCCGCCAAGCTGAAATCCGGCAGCTCGGCGTGCAACCGCCGTTCGACGGCCGTCCACAGCGGGCCACCAGGCTTCAGCACGCCGCCCTGCCCCACCACTCGCCTCTCGTCCTTCCCGAAAGGCAAAGCCCTGGCCGTCGCCACGACCAGGCGAGCGAGGTGGTTGGCTCCTTCTTCGACAATCCGAAGCGCCTGGCTATCCCCCCGCGCTGCCCACTCGAGCACGGTTGGCGCCAGGTCGGCGACGAGCGAGCGGTCCAGCTCTCCCGTGTAGAGCGTCGCTGCCACCTCTCTCATGCTGGCCGCGCCGAAACGGGTCAACACCGCGAGAAGAAGCGGCGACTCGCTTTCCGCTCCGTCTTCGCACCGGGCCGCGAACTGTAGCGCCTGCAGCCCCAGCCACCACCCGCTCCCCTGGTCTCCCAGCAGGTACCCCCAGCCGCCCTTCCAGGCCCGCTCGCCCCGGCGTGTCTCGCCGTAGGCCACGGCGCCAGTCCCCGCGAGCAGCACGACCCCTGGAAGGCCCCCGGTCCCGCCGGCCAGGGCGCAGACCGCGTCGCTTTCGGCCGTTACCAGACGCACCGTTACGAGCCGCCTCAGGATCGCCTCCGCGGCACCGACGCCGGCCGTGAGGCCCAGATAGGCGGCCTCAAACACCGGCGATGACAGGCCGCCGGCCTGCAGCGCCTCGTGTACCGCCTCGGTCAGGGCCAGCTCCAGGCGTTCGAGTCCGCCCGGCCGGGTGAGGTGGTCGAGGCCGCGGCCCCGCCCCGTGGCTACCACGAGGCCGTCCAGCGTGGCGATAAGACACAGGGTCGCGGATTGCCCCCCGTCGACCCCCAGTACGTAGCCGGCCGCACCCATTCCTATCCCCCCGGCTACCCCCGCATAGCCGCAATGGTCCGGTGGTACTCCCTCGGCAGCACGTCGAGCCCGCAGAGCAACTCGGTACCCGACCAACCCGAGTTCCAGACGAAGAACTGCAGGCAGTCAACTCCGCGGTCCTTACACTCCCAGGCCAGCCGAACCATTTCGTCCACCGTGGGATAGCGCCACACGCCGGGTTTTGCAAACGCCTGGACGATCGCCATGAACTTGCCCTTCACGTAAGGCCGGATATCGGAAAGGTACTTCAACGTAAACTCCCAGTCCGTGCCGTCGTAGTAACACGGATACAGGTCAACCGAGACCAGGGGGAGTTCAAAGCGGGTCAGGTATTCCTTGGCATACTCGATGTCACGACGATGGCGGCGAAGCCCGCAGAAGTTCACGATGACGTTCTTGCCCGATACTCTCTGCCGGGTCACGAACCTATCCAGCATGCTCATGTCCATGGGGCCGAGTTCTGGCTCGTCAACATGGTAGTAGAAAGTGGCGGGCACTCCCGGGAAGTCCGGAAGCGTCTCCGGCAACGCCCGAGACTGACCGTTGGCCACGTCCAGCGAGATGTTGCTGAAGTAGCGCGCCACGAGGGGGACGTTGCGGTAGTCGGGCGTCGTGTAAGTGATGAAGTTGAAACCTATCGTGTTTGAGAGATAGTCCAGCGCTCGCTCCAACGGAGGCCTGCGATCGGTTCGCTTCTGGTGATGATCCCAGTAGTACTGCTCCTGGAAGGTCTCAGCCACGAAGACGCCGATCGTCTCAAACTTCGGGACTCTCAACCCCTGCCGCCTCCCGTCCGGTGTACGCGAGTCTCCGGCTCAGCCCCTCCATCGAGGCGGCGAAACGATACAGATGGTCCAGGTTCGCCCTCTCGCCGGGGCTGAGCTTCCGGTCGAACCCCACAAGCTTCAGCACTATCGACTGGTTTGCCGTGTTCCACTCGACCTGCACCAGTTGAACCTTCTCGGGGGGATAGAGCTCGGCCAGGGCCAGCCCGTCGGCCCACTCGAGGATGAGGCCGGCCCCGGGCAGCTCTTCGCCCTTCAAGACGAGCCGGCCAGCGTCACCTGTCACGGATAGGGGGCGCACACTCGCCGGATCATCGACGGCCCAAAGCCTCCAGCCGGGGGCTGCCGTGAACTGGCCGATGGCCGTGGGCCGGGCATAGGCCTGCGCCTCGCCTGCATTGGTGACCTCGCACCAGAAGCGGAGCTCCGCGCCCTCCCGGGGAACGGCGATCCGGCGCTCCATCTGCAGGTCCTTCTGGTACACACCCAACAGCATGAGGCCTTCCAGGCGAGCGCTGAGGCGCGCCTCGCTCCCTTCAGGCGTCTCACGGATCTCTTGAACGTACGCCGCGCGATCCCCCAGGTTGATGCAGGCTTGCTCGGCGTAACCGGCGGCTGCGGGATATCCGTACTCCCATCGCCCCGGCAGGCGAAGTACCTGGCGCGCCGGCGCCGGCTTGCCGTCAGCGCCCGGCGGCGCTACGTACAGCTCCCGGATACGGCCGCCGAGCGATGCAGCCAGGACCGCTTTGAGGTGCGGGTTTTCCAGCACGGCGAGCGGGTGCGCCTGGCCCAGGATGCCGACCCGCTCGCGAAACTCCTTGGGGCTCTCTCCTTCTCTGCAGTGAACGATCCCGTGCCGGTCGAGGGCGGCCATGAAGCGATCCAGTTGGGCTCGTTTGTGGGGCCGGGTGACGGAGTCGAGAGACCGGCCGCGCTCGGTGAACGGCGCCGTGTCCATGAGGTCGACGTAGTCCAGGCTCAAGCTCAGCCGCTCGACGGCTTTCGCCTCGAGTTCGTTGCCGGCCATCCGTGCCGCCCGATCCAGAGCCTGCCGGGCTGCTCTCCGGAACTCCGCCGTAAGGTGCCCTGCGTCGAGGTTTGAGTAGAGGTTGAGGTGAATATCCTCGCGCCTGGCTTGTTGGGCCAGGAGGTCGTAGTACTCACGCACGGGCTCTGCCGCTGCGCCGTAGACGCCCTCGATGAAGTCGTTGACGAGCGTGTCGGCGTCCTGGCTTGCGTTCCACATGAGGTGCGCGAGCACGTAAGATCGGAGCCAGGCGAACTCGCCGCCGCCACCCTTCTCGTAGTGGCCCTGGAAGAAGATGCCGCGTATGCCTGCGTCGCGGTAGTTCTTGACATCCTTGGCCAGGGCGGCGAAGTTGGGGAACGGCATCAGGTAGTGGGCGAAGTCCGTGACGTAGTGCCAGACGTAGACGCGCGCTCCGAGGCCGGTCCATGTGAGGACGTTGCGCCAGTAACGGGCGTTGTGCTGGCACTCGTCGAGGGGATGCAGGTCGCAGGACGGGGCCATGTGGCACAAGCGCACGATGACGTTGGGCCTGGGGCGCGCAAGGAGCGGCACGTTCTCCGTCTCCATGTAGGCGAGGGTATCGATGAGCTTGTCCGGGTGATGCTGCTCGAGCGTCTCCGCCAGTGCGTTGGCGAACCGGATGACCAGCCCGGACTCGCCGCCCTCGGCAGAGCGCACCGCATCGCATTGAGGACACTCGCACCATCCGCCCCAGTCGTTCTGCGACACGGAGTAGATAGTCGCCTCGGGGTGCTCCTGCGCCCACTCGAGCAAGCGCTGCTTCGCGGTTTCGACAAGACCCGGGTTAGTGAGGCAGAGCTGCGCCAGCTCCCGCTTGCGGCGCCCTCCGACCAGGGAGAAGTACTCGGGGTGCGTGGCAAAGTAACGGTCCGGCGGGATGAGGTGGTAGAAGGTGTGCACGAACGGGTGGTAGCGGACGGCGCCTCCCACGCTCTCATCCAGCCGCGCGTTGCCGCCGTTGAGGCGGTTGACCACGGCCCACTCCTTGTCGAACGCCTCCCAGTAGTAGATCTCCCGGTACTCGAAGTCCGGGCGGACCCTGCGGTGGATTGGTTGAAGGGCCAGCTCCCCCATGGAAGGCACCCGGACGTTCTCAGCCGTATACCACCGGCATCCAACGTACTCCTCGAGGAAGGTGTAGACCGCGTACAGCGTACCCCGGGGTCGTCCGCCGGCCAACAGCAGATGGCGGTCAAAAGTTTGGATCAACACCTCCTCCGCCCCCAGCTCCCGGCTGCCCCAATGGGAGAGCCAGAACCCGGGCAGCCCGACGAAGATCAGCGGTTCACCGGGGTCCGGCGGGGAGCTGAAGTCTTGCCTTACCACGGGGAGCCTGGCACCCGTTACCTGGTGGATGTAGTGTTGGAGGACGGAGGCCGCGCGCTCTTCGGCGACGGTCGCCTGAGACGGCAGGACGACGCGATAGGCGCTTCGGCCGTCAGCTGCCACAATCAGTTCCATTCAGGCCGGCTCATCTCCCTTCAAATCACGCCGCGCCACGTACCGTAACAGAAGAGTGCCACGCCGGCGCCGCCGTTTTCCGATACCAGGGCCTCATAGCGCTGGAGCTCTTCCCCGCCGAGCGGGTAACCGTCGTTGCGCAGCACGCCCGCATAAACGGGGCAATCGGTACCGACCAGCTGGACGTACCCGCGGGTCAGCTCTCCCACCCGCTCCGCGGCAAAGCCGTACGTCATGGGAACGGCAAAGTCCAGGAGTCCCTCGCGTGCCCACTCCACCCAGTCCTGGGCGATGGTCCGCACGATCGCGGGGTAGTTCCAGAAGACTGCTGCCGAAAGCCTCTTGTGCGCAGCGTGGACCGGGCCGGCAATCGACCGGACAGCATCGGTCACCTGTTGCGCTCGCCACCGGACCCAGGCTTCTGGTGCCTCTTCCCACAGCCACCGGGCGACGGAGTGGGTGTCTGGCAGGTCGGGGATCCGAATGCCGGTTTCCTGGCTGAACCGGGCAAGGCACGAGTCACAGTAACAGTACCGGTACTGGCGTTCTAGGACCGCTTCGGAGGTACTGAGCGCGGTAAGCTCGTAAAACAGGTCCAGGTCCTGTTCGCCCGGCAGGTCAGAATGGGGCCGGGTGATGTAGAGGATGTCCCCCACCTTGATGCGCCGGCCGATGTCCGGAGCATCCGTTACGTCGAGCCGCAGCGTGCACCGGTAGTCCTCGTAGCGGATATAGTCGAGATGGATGCCATCGACGTCCGGGTACTTGGACAGCAACTCGGTGACCACGTGCCTGAGGAACTGCCGCACCTCTACCTTACCGGGGTCCAGCATCGTCAGCCCGCCCGGGCCCGGCCCCAGGCTTGGCGCTTCAAGCGTATGCCTTCCGTAAAGGTCCGTTGTGAACCAGTCAGGATGGGATCTCTGAAGCGGAGGCGTGCTTCCGATCTCGTACGCCTTGCCCTCGAGGTAGGGAAGGAGGTTGCTCCCCCAACAAAAGACCACGAACCAGGGGTGAACCTCGATCCCGGCCGCGTGGCACTCGTCAAGGAGGATGCGCAGCGGATTCCACTCTCTGTAGCCGAGCGCCGTGGGCGCATATTCGCTTTCGTAGCAGAGTGTACCCGTGGCATGGGCAATGCAGGGGAACACAATTCCCATTCCGGCCCTTCGCGACCAGTTGACAAACTCACGGACGTCCTGGGGCCGCTTGAAGTCGGCGGCGATGTCGAGCCACACGGCGCGACGAGGCCAGTCGTAGGAGGCCATCGAGTCTACTCCCTTCAAGCTTGAAGCCCTTGAACCAGCCAGCTCCACCCGCCAGCCGCGCGAAGCCTCTCCAGCATCCGCTTGGGCAGGCCTGCATCCAGACGGGAGTCCCGTGCGAGTGCCCTCAAGGCGTCAACTCCTGCACCGGACGCCACAGCATCAAGCACCCGGCGGACGACCCCGGCGATGGGAAGAACGGTCGGCAGCGTTAACACCACCTTGAGGGAGCGGTGTTCGCAGGCCCGGGTGAGCGCGCCCCCGAACGACGGGCCGGCCTTGAATACGCCCCCGATGCACGTGACGGGTACGAGCCTTTCGAAAAGGCCCGCGCGCCTCAGGGCAGCTGCGACGGTGTCGGCCAAGGCGGCCGCTGCTTCGTCCAGAATGAGACGCGCCACCCGATCCCCGTGGTCGGCTGCTTCTGCAACCAGGGGCACCAGCGCCGAGCGGCTCTGCCGCCGGGCAAGCGGTCCCCGGTGCACTGCATCCACTATGGCCGGGATATCGTGCAGGCCGAGCCGGGCGGCAAAGAGCTCCACCAGCTCCGTGGGGTCCCCCCGGCCATCGTGGGCCCGGAGCACGGCTCGAATGGCCCGCACCCCGATATCGGCACCACTCCCGTCATCTCCTATGGGGAAGCCGTACCCATCCACAGTGACCTGCTTGCCTTCCGGACCACGGGCCCACGCCAGGGAGCCGGTTCCCACCACCAGCACAGCGGCCATCTCGGGTTCATCCGGCCAGAGTCCCATGGCCACATCAGGCTCGCTGAAGTGGTGCGAAGGGCCGCGAAAACCGGCGCGCGCAAGCACGGTTTTGAGTTGGCCGAGATCCAGCGGGCCGGAGCAACCGGCCGCGACGACCTGGTCAGCCGCGATCCCGGCCTCCCCCAATGCTAGCCGAACGGCGTCGTCGAGGTGGGCGTACGTCTCCGAGGCCGGCGCGAAGTTAGGGTTCACGCCCCCGGACCGTGCTACGCTCAGGACTTCGCCATGCGTCGACGCCACCAACGCCATCACCTTGGTGCCGCCCCCGTCGACAGCCAGGACGTATCCTTCCGGCATCGGCATGACGCCTCCCCATCTGGCGCCGCGTCTCAGTAGCCCGTACGGCGGTAGCGTTCCAGTTCCTCGGCGTAGCGCTGTTCGCCTCCGGACACGTTGACGCTCGTGAAGACCGTGGGGACAACGCCGGAGCGAAGCAGCGCGGCGATCGTCTCGGCCACGATGGCCCACATGAGGACGGCTGAAACGACGCCCGAAGTGGGACAGGCCCGCTGGCTCAGGCCGGGAAACTCCAAAACGGCGTCGCCGGCAACGCCCCCGATATCCAGGGCTACGTCCACGACATCGCGCAAGTGGCGTCCGTCGGGGTGCTGTGGCGGCGACACCTCGGCCTGAGCGTTGGACTGGAGCGCCACCGTGAAAACCCCGCGCGCTCTTGCCAGGATGGCCGCTTCCACGACGGGCGAGCTGCGGCCGGAGACGGATGCGATGAAAAGCACGTCGCCCCTGCGGACGCAAGCGGGATCCTTGGCTGCCTCTGCGGTGACGGCGTGCATGGCCGCCAACCCCCCAGCCCGGTTGATGAGTTCGGAGCCGAGCAGGTGGCCGTTGTCCAGGAGGTGCACGCAACCCCCATGGGCGATTACGTCCGCGGTACGCTGGGCAACCGAGGCGATTTGTTGGTGCTGGCTTTCGACGACCTGCTTCAGAATCTCGAAGATGGCCTCAACGTACCGACGCGCGGGCGTTGAGGGCGTCAGTCTGCTGAGACTCACTCAAACCGCTCTCCTTCTTGGCTTCCGCCACGGCCAACTCGACGCCGTGCTCCTCCAGGAACGACCTGTATGGATCCTGTGGCTCGGCGTCGGTCACCACGACGTTTACCTTGCTCAGCGGAGCCACCGTCACCAGGCTCACGGTGCCGAACTTGGACTGGTCAGCCAGCAACATGATGTGGTCCGCCGATTGCAGGACGATGCGGTGGATCCTTGCCCACTCCGGTTGTGCGTCGGTCAGGCCACTGCCGATGGATACCCCCTTGGTGGAGATGAACGCCTTGTCCACGTGGTAGCTCCGTAACGCGTCCTCCACGTCTCCCCCCAGGAACGATAGCGAGTCCCGGTGAAGCGTGCCGGCGACGCCAAGCAAGCGCGCCTTCGGAAAGAGCGCGACCTGTTGCATCACCAGCAACGAGTTGGTGACCACCGTCAGCTCCTCGATTTCATCTAGCAGGCGAGCCAGGAAGCCAACCGTGCTGCTCCCGTCAAGGTAGATGGTATCGCCAGGCTTGACGTACGCCCGCGCCTTTTCGGCAATCCGGAGCTTCTCGGTACTCAACATCGTCTGCCGTACCGAGACCGGAAGGTCTCTCCCATGGCCGTAGTTGGGTGCCAGCGCCCCTCCCCGCGTACGGACCAGCATCCCGGCCTTGTGGAGGGCCGTCAGGTCCTTCCTGACCGTTGCCGGCGTGACTTTGAAGAGCTGGACCAGTTCCGCCACTCCCACAGCCCCACGTCGGCGAACGAGCGACGAGATTTCGAGCCGGCGTTGCTCCGAGAGCATTGAGGATCAGCCCTCCCCGCCCTTACACTTTCAGCGCTCCACTCGTCAATCCTCGGATGAAGGTGCGCACAGTGAGCGAGAACAGTAAGAGGATCGGGAGGGCCGCGATGACGTTAGCCGCCATCTCAGCACCCGGGTTAGGGTTCCGTTGCGCGCTGAGAAAGACAAGCCCGAGCGGAACGGTCCACAGCCGCTGGTCGCGAAGCACGAGGGAGGGCCACACGTAGTCGCCCCACACCCCTAGCACGTTGAGGATGGCGACCGTCCCCATCATGGGCTTGGACAGCGGAACGGCTATGTGCATCCACAGGGCCAGGTGCGAAGCCCCGTCGATCCGTGCGGCTTCGAACAGCTCCTCCGGGAGGCTGGCGAAGAAAGTCTTGAGGAGGAATACGTTGAATGCCTGTGCGGCCCATGACGGCAAGATGATGGCCCAGTGCGTGTTGGACAGCCCCAGGCGGACCACCAGCAGAAAGGACGGGATGAGGGTGAGCACGCCCGGGATCATGAGCAGAGCCATCAGGGCGACGAAGATGGCATCTCTCCCCGGAAACCTGTAACGGGCCAGCGTATAGGCGCTGATAGATGAAAACAGCACGACTCCGGCGGTCGAGACCAGAGTCAGCAACGTCGAGTTCCAGAGGTACGACCGCACCACGGACCAGGCGTGCCAGTAATTGTCGAAATGCAGCGGCAGTGTGAGGCCCAGGGCGTTGACCTGGTACTGGTAGATGCTCTTGAGGGAGAGGTTGAGCATCTGGAGGAACGGGTACAGCGTCAGCGCCGCCAGCACAATGAGCACGGCGTGGATGACCGTAAGGCCGACCGTTCGTTGCTGTGTCACCGCACTTCTCCTACCCTGTCAGGCCTTGTGTCAGACTCGGGTTCCCTCGTATTCGACGCTCGACCTCATCAGCTTATAGCTGAGCAGCGTCATCCCCAGCACCACGGTGAAGAGGACCACGCCAATGGCGGATGCGTAGCCGTACAGCTGTTCTTCGGCAGCCGCCTGATACATCCGCAGGGCCGGCACCTGGGTAGCCCACCCCGGGCCCCCGTTGGTCATCAGCAGGGGGGTGACGTACCCCTGAAAACCCCCGATGATGCCGAGGATGAGCACTAGCTTCAGCTGTCCCAGCACATAGGGAAGCTCGATCCGGGAGAACATCTGCAGGGGATTGACGCCGTCTATGACGGCTGCGTCGACGACGTCGTCAGGAATTGACTGAAGGCCGGCGCTATAGATCAGCACGTTGATCCCGCTCACCCAGGGGAACCCCATAAACATCAGGGCGTACAGTGCCATGTCGAAGTCCCCGAGCCACGGCCTGGCAAGCTCTGCAAGCCCAAGGTGCTGAAGAACCGCGTTGAGTAGGCCGTCGCTGCGATAAATGTACTTCCAGAGCAGGATGGTAACGACGCCTGGCACCACGGTGGGCAGAACGAACGCGACCCTGTAGAGAAACTCAAGGCGAGCGCTCCGGAGGCGGTGGATGAGGACCGCGACGAACAGGGGCATGATCGTGCCGACCAGCACGGAGAACCCCGTCAGCTTCAGCATGTTGACCACGGAGGTGATGAACTGCCGTTCACGGAACATGCGTAGGTAGTTGTCCCAGCCGGCCCACCAGGTGCTGGTGCCGTCCCAGTGAAAGAGCGAATAGTAGACGGCGGAAAGCGCCGGGAAGTACTGAAACAGCCCCACCAGGACGACGGTCGGCAGAAGAAGCAGGTAGATGTAGCGCGCCCGGTAGACCTCCCGCAGGATGTCTCGGCGATGTTGGTTTGCAACCATCTGAGCGTCAGCCACTCCCGAATCAGCGAGGTCAGTCGTGGCGGGAGGAGCCCGCCGCGACTGACCTGAAACACTGGAACTTCACCACTGGGACGCGTTCCACTGCGGGTTGCGCCGGATCTGGTCCTCCGCCCACTGGATGGCGAATTCGTCCATGGCGCGCAAGACGTCCTCCACGCTGATGCGGCCCGCGAGGTATTCCTGGGTAGCTTTCTGAGCCGAGAGGCCGTACGGAAGCACATAGATGGGCTGGTTGCCGACCCCGGACGGCTCGAAGAAGCCACGCCACTGAGTCTGCTTCACCGGGTCCGAAGTGACCTTCTCAATCGGCGCTCCGGCGTATGGAGGTACGGGCACCAGCTGATGCTTCATGGCGTTGGCCTGCATGGATGCGGTGGTGACGAATTGCAGCATGTCGAGCGCCAGTTCGAGCTTGCCCTTCTTGACCGTCGTGAGCGGCACTGCGAAGGGAATCGTAGTACTCACGGGCGAGAACCCGCCACCTCGGTACGGGGTGGTGTTACGCCCGAGGCGGCTCGCCTGGCGATCGATGGCCGGCATGAAGAAAGTGCCCCACTCGAAGTCCACGGCCGGGTTCTTGGCAAAGACCTCGACGTCGTCGCGATAGATGTACTCCATGACCGCGCGATGCGTGATGACCGGGTCTTCCGAGATGGGCGGCTCCAGGAAACCCTCCTGCCAGTACGCGCTCCACTCCTTCAGCAGGCGGAAGACCTCTTTCCACCCCTCGTGCCCGCTAAAGCGATAGCCCTTCTTGATGGCATACGCCCAATCCTCGGCGGTGATCTGGTCGGACGGGGCCCGGTAGGCCTGGATCCGCTCCAGGTCAGCACGTACGGGGGCGATCTCGTTGGGAAGGTACTCGGTGACCGGGATGCCCAGGAAGTTGATGCCGCTTTCTCCGCCGGCCGGGTGGTAGAAAGGCGTGTATCCTGCTTCCTTGAGCTTTCTCTGCACGGTGATGAACTCGGTCCAGGTCTTGGGTACGTTCACGCCCACCTTGTCGAAGACCGTCTTGTTGTAGACGATGGCCCAGTTGCCGATGGAGGGGAACGTCATCGGGAGCGCGTAGTACCCCTTGGCGGACTTCCACGTGCCGAGCTGAGCGGCGGGGTCCGGCCACTCCTGGAACCATGAAGCAGCCTTCCCGTACTTGTTGGGTTTGGAAAGGTCGAAATGGTA
This sequence comes from Limnochorda sp. L945t, assembly GCF_035593305.1. GTDB lineage: Bacteria > Bacillota > Limnochordia > Limnochordales > Geochordaceae > Carboxydichorda > Carboxydichorda subterranea. The sequence continues at coordinate 14,836 of NZ_CP141615.1, forward strand.
GAACCACTGGTCTGCCCGGTCGGCGTAGACGTGGGCGTACCAGACGATGACATCCGCGGCCTGGCCTGCGGTCAGCTGCCGCTGGTACCAGTTGAGCGTGGCCATGAAACCCCTGGACGGCACCGGTACCAACTCCAGTTGCACGTCCGGGCGCGTCTTGGCCCACTCCTTCATCGCCCATACAAGGATCGCTTCTTGGTTAGACGGGTTGTTGGGGTCGCTCCAGGTTTGCACGGTGAGGACCTGCGTAGCCGCTGAGGCGCCTGCGATCGCGAACGCAACGATAGTAAACGCTACGGTAAGGAAACCAACTACCCGTTTCGACACGTGCCTCCGAGCGGACAAGACTGTTCACTCCTTCCCCTTTTCTTGTGGCGTGCCAGGAAATGACCTGCTGCCGGCAAGCTGCGGGCAGAGAAATCCCCTGCCAGCGGCCCGTCGTCGAGGGGGTATTCGAGCGTTATCTTTCTTTTCCTGCAGTATCGTTAAATGACTATTTGTGATGTTCACTGCCCCGGTAGGGCTGCTGCAGCAGGCCGGGGCAGTGGTCATGGTGGAGCGAGAACTGGCGAAGCGATGGTACGTGGGTCGATCCTTGCGATGGCCGTGGCGCTTGCATTGTCCGCACCGAGGATGGCGGCCGCCGGATGGTGCGGCTTCCTCATGACGGTTGGCTGCCGCAACTCCCGGGCAACACGAAATCTCCCCTGGCCCCTGGGTCCGGATGGCGGCGTGCGTCAAGCCTCTCTCGGAGGCCGCCGCTCGCATGGCGAGGCGCCGGACATCCAGCTCCTTGCCGCCAACGTCGACGTCGCCGTGATCGTCATGCCGGCACCGGCCGTGGGGCGAACGGCCATTGACCTGTTCCTGCAGGTGGCCGGCACAGGCGGGATGCAGCCGGTGCCGTGCTGCGGCCTCCGGCGAAGTGGACGAGGCCCGATGCCGCCAGTACCTTCGGTTGCGCCGGGCCTTGGAGCGGAGCCCGTCAGACTGGACGTGCCCGTCGGTGCGTGAACGGGGGACCTTCGTGGACGAGCACATCACGCCCCGGATGTGCCTGGAGTACGTGGTGAGGATGCGCCGCCTCTCGCCCGGCAGCCTGAGCGTGCCACCCGTGGTCATCACTTCGTGGAGCCATCGCGCACTCGCCCGCCTGAGGGAGCTGCTCGGCGCGTCGCCCGAGCAGCCGTGGCTGTACGGGGAGTCGCACCCCGTGTACAGGTCCGAGGTGGGGGGCGGCCGGTCAGCCTCACCACGGCGATGGTAGGGTCTCCCAGGCGGAGGCGACCCGTACGCCGGCTCTTGCCAGGGGAGCCCGCCGCTCTTATGATCGGAGGCCGTACGCCCGAGAAGGAGGAGCCCCATGGACTGGGCGGGTGCGTCGGCAGCGGCCCTTCTGGTCTTCGCGGCGACCGTGGTCGGGGTGCTGTGGCGACCGCTGGGGGTGCACGAGGCGTGGGTTGCCGTGGCAGGCGCCGTAGCGATGGCTGTGGCGGGCTCCGTGGACTGGTTGCGCGTGGCCTCCATCGTTCACGAGACTGCCCCTGTGCTGGTCTTCCTGGCCGGGGTCCTGGTACTGGCCTCCGTCGCGGACCGGGCGGGCGTTTTCGCCTGGGCAGCCAACTGGACCGCTCGCATGGCGGGCAGCAGCGTGAGGCGCCTGTTCGTGGCGCTCTACGTGCTGGGGGCGGTCACCACCGTCTTCTTCAGCCTGGACACCACGGCGGTCGTCCTGGCTCCGCTCGTCGTCCGCTTGCTGCGACGAAGCCGCGTCGACCCCTTGCCCTTCGTCTACCTGTCGGTCCACGTGGCCAATGTGACGTCGCTCTTGCTCCCGGTGAGCAACCTCACCAACCTGCTCGTCCAGGCTCGCTTTCGCCTGCCGTTCTGGGAGTTCGCCCGGGTCATGGCGCTGCCGGCGCTACTCGCGGGCGCGGCCGATTTCGGGATGCTGTACGTCCTGTTCCGCGGTCGCCTCGAAGGAGCGGTCGATACCCAGGACCTGCAGCTTCAGGCCAGAGCGCTCGGACGGTCGCCCTTCCTACGCTGGAGCCTCGGGATCGTGGTGGCTACGATTGCGGGCTTCGGCGTCGCCGGCTGGTTGGGGGCGCCCTTGTGGCCCGTCGCGGTGGCCGGCGGCGCCGCTTCGGCGTTGCTTGCCCTGGCGCGCCGCGAGGTGCTGCCCGGCTTTTTCGTGCGCAGCATCTCGTGGGGAGTGATCCCGTTCGTGGTCGGCCTGTTCGTCGTGATGGACGGCTTTCGCGCCACCGAGGCCGGCAGGGCGCTGACCGCTGCTGCATTTCTGCCTGGAGCGGCGGCGAGCGCCCGGCCCGCGGCGGGCGGCGCCTGGTCCCAGGAGGCAGGTATGGGCATGGCCGGGGGGTTGAGCAGCGCTGCGGGTGACGCCGTGTCACTGGGGCGGCTGGCCGCTGTGACCGCCGTCGGTTCCAATTTGATCAACAACATCCCGATGACGCTTCTCGGTACCGGCGCGCTGGCGGTGCCTCCGGGCGGCTACGGGCCGCCGGATCGCCTCGCCCCTTACGCGCTCTTGCTCGGCGTCAACGTCGGCCCGCTGCTCACGGTCGTGGGGTCGCTGGCCACGGTGCTGACCCTCGCGCTCTTTCAGCAGAGGGGCATCAACGTGGGTGGTTGGGAGTATCTCAAGACGGGGCTCTTGGTGATGCCTCCCACCCTCGCGGCGGCGTACCTGGGCCTTCTCGCGAGCACCTGGTGGCTCTGAGGGGAGCGGGGCGGCCTTACGAGATCGGGGACCGCGCACTGCCGTTGACTTCCAGGCCGTCACGGCCTATAAGATCGGTGACAAGTAAACAGGCCGACCGGGGGAGCCGGGAGAGCCCGGCTGAGAGGGCAGCCCGCAATGCTGCCGACCCTTCGAACCTGACCTGGGTCATACCAGCGTAGGGAGCGGAAGCGTCGAACGAGCGGTCGAAAAGCCGCCACCCGGGTCGGGTGGCGGCTTTTCGCGTTCGGCAAAGGTGGGGGAGCAGGATGCCCAAGGCGATGGTGAGCTTCGAATGCCTGCCCCTGGTGGGGGCGCCCAAGGCCGAGGTCTACCGCGTGGTGGACGCGGCGATTGCAGAGGTCGAGGGCTCCGGGGTGACGTACATGGTCGGCCCCGCGGAAACCAGCATGGCCGGGGAGCTCGACACGTTGCTCGACGTCGTGAAACGGGCCATCGACGCATGCCGCAAGGCGGGCGCCGCCAGGCTCGCCGTCGTCGTCAAGGTGCTGACCGCCGACGACGAAGATCTGGCGGATCTGGAGGAGAAAGTGGCGCCGTACCGAGCTCGTGGCCATTGAGCGGTGTCCGTCGAGCAGTGGCCGTTGAAGGGCAGCGGGCGAGGCACGGCCGTGGAGCGCGCGCCGTTTGGGGAGAGGAGCGTCGGCGGATGGAGCGCAGGATGGCAACGATGGCCGTGGTGGCGATCGCGACGGTACTGGGGGTGGCGGGCCTCGCCTCTAGGGTGACGGCCGCGGCCCGGCCTGCCGAGCGCGTGACCGTCATGCTGGAGTGGTCGCCCAACACCAATCACACAGGGCTGTATGTGGCGCTCGACAAGGGCTGGTACCGGGACCAGGGCCTGGACGTCCAGATCGTGGAGCCGGGTGAAGGGGTCTCCGTCGAGTCGGTGGTGGGAGCGGGCCGGGCAGACTTCGGCTTCAGCGCGCAGGAGTTCATGACCTACGCGCGGCTGCAGGGCGTACCTGTCGTGTCGGTGGCCGCCGTGCTCCAGCACAACACGTCGGGGTTCGCTTCGATGGCCGGCGCCCGGATCCGGCGGCCGAAGGACTTCGAAGGGAAGCGCTACGGGGGATTCGGGCTTCCCATCGAGCGGGCGGTACTGTCGAGCCTGATGCGATGCGACGGGGGCGACCCGGAGAAGCTGCAGCTCGTCAGCATCGGGGTGGGCGATCTCCTCTCCCATCTCGAGCGGGGCAACGTCGACCTCGCCTGGATCTTCTACGGGTGGCAGGGGATCGAGGCGAAGCTGCGCGGGCTCGACATCGACGTCGTCATGATGGACCGGTACGCCGGCTGCGTGCCCGACTACTACACGCCGGTCATCATCACGTCGGAGTCGCTGATCCGGCAACGACCCGAGCTGGTGCGACGGTTCGTCGAGGCGACCGCCCGGGGGTACGCCTGGAGCATCGAACACCCGGACGAGGCGGCGGGCATCCTCGTGCGCCGGGTGCCCGAGCTCGACCCTCGCCTCGTGCGAGAGAGCCAGCGGTGGCTGAGCCCCCGGTACCGGGCGGAGGCGCCACGGTGGGGCGAGCAGAAGCTGGAGGTGTGGCAGCGCCTCGCCGATTGGCTGCTCGAGCACGGCCTCGTGAAGGGGCGGCTCGACGCGGCGTCGGCGTTCACCAACCGGTTCCTGCCGGCGCCACGTTGATGGGCATGCACGGATTTCACAAGCGTGTCACCTGTTCGTAACAGGGGCGCCGGCCCGGCTCCTGAACCCCTCCACCGCTGGTCAGGACGACCTCGACAACCAGGATGCGACCAGCGGAAGGAGCGCGTGCCGTGTTGGCAGGCCGGTTCGTTCGCCGGATGGTGATGGCGGTCGCCGCGGGGGTGGCCGTAGCGGCTCTTGCTTCGTTCGCCGCGGCTGCTCCCCAGAAGACGCTCCAGCTTTACACGTCGCAGCCCGACCAGGACGCCGCAGCGCTCGTGAAGGCCTTCGAGGAGGCCTATCCGGACGTGGCGGTCTCGATTTTCCGCTCCGGCACGGAGGAGGTCATCAGCCGCTTCTTGCTCGAGGCCGAGAGCGGCCACCGGCGGGCCGACGTCTTGCTGGTTGCCGACGCCCCGACCTTCGAAGCGCTCAAGCAGCGGGGCCTGCTGGAGGCTTACCGCTCGCCTGAAGCGGCCCGCATCCCTGCTGCCTACTACGACCCCGAGGGGATGTACTACGGCACCAAGGTGATGGCGACGGTCATCGTGTACCACCGCACCCTTGGCAAGCCGCTGCGCCGGTGGGCCGACCTCCTGCAACCGTCGGTGCGCGGCAAGCTCGTGATGCCGAGCCCCTTTTACTCCGGGGCGGCGGCCTACAACGTGGGGGTATGGAGCCGCACGGAGGGGCTGGGGTGGCCATGGCTCGAAGCCCTCGCCCGCCAAGACGTGCTGATGGTGCAGGGCAACGGCGCCGTGCTGCGTAGCGTGGCGAGCGGAGAGCGGCCATACGGGACGATCGTCGACTTCATGGCCGTGCGGGCGCGCCTGCAGGGGTCCCCCATCGAGGTGGTGTATCCCGAGGATGGGGTGCCCGTCATCACGGAGCCCATCGGCATCGTCAAGGGTACGCCCAACCTCGAGGCGGCCCGGCGGTTCGTCGACTTCGTGCTTTCGAAGCAGGGGCAAGAGCTCGCCGCGCGGCTCGGGTACATGCCGCTTCGGAGCGACGTGACGCCTCCGGAAGGGTTTCCGGCGCTCGAGCGGATCCGGGTGATGGCCGTGCCGCCGGCCGAGCTGGCGGCCGGGCGGGAAGCGGACAAGCAGCGCTTCTCCGACGTCTTCGGGCAGTGAACGCGATGCGCCGCCCGCTTCGCCGGGGAGCCGTCCCGGCCGGGGTTTGGTTCGCGACGGGGACGGCCGGCGTGGTCGTCCTCAGCGTGATACCGCTCGTGAGGTTGGGCACCCATCTCTTCGCCGGCGGCGCGGGCGGGCTCGCCCGGGCGGGGGCCGTAGCGACGTGGCTGGCTACCAGCCGCCAGGTGCAGGCGGCTTTCCTCCATAGCCTCTTCACTACGAGCGCGTCGGCGGTCGTGACGACCGCGCTGGCACTGGTGCTTGCCGTCGCTGCCACGAAGACGGACCTCCCGGGCCGGCGGTGGGTCGCACCCGCCCTGCTCGTGCCGCTGGTCGTGCCGCCCCACCTGCTCACCATCGCCTACATCCACTGGGCCGGCCCGGCCGGCGCGCTGCAGCAGGCGCTACGGTGGATCTCGGGTGCGCAGGGGCCGCTCTGGTCGCTTTACGGGCCCGGCGGCATCGTCGCCCTGCTGGTGCTCGTCACCCTTCCTCTGGCCTTCTTCCCGATCCGGGCGGGCCTGCTGGCCGTGCCCAGGGAGGTGGAAGAGGCGGCCCGCTGTGAGGGCGCGTCGGGCTGGCGGCTGTTGCTCCACGTGACGCTGCCGATGGTACGCCCTTACCTGGCGGCTGCCGCACTGCTGGCCGCGCTGTCCGCTCTCAGCGACTTCGGAGTACCGGCGCTGCTCGGCATCCCGTCGGGGTACATCACACTTCCGACGCTCATCTACCGGGAGGTCGCCTCTGCCCTGGGGAGGGGGTTCGACCGGCCCGTGGGGCTGGCGCTGGCGCTCGCGCTGCCGGCGGGGCTCCTCGTGGGCCTCCAAACCAAGTGGGCGCAGGGCGCCGGGGGCTGGGGCACGGGGGAACAATCCGGGAAGGCGCCGTTCTCCTGGGGCCGGGGTCGCTGGGCCGGTGCCGTCCTGCTGGTCGGCGGGCTTGCGGCGCTGGTGCTGGTGCCGTTCATGGCTATGGCCGCCATGGCCATGATCCGGGCGTACGGGCTACCCCTGCGATGGGCCCATCTCACCCTGGAACACTTCGCCTTCGTCCTCGGGCGGCTGGAGCCGTTGCGCCGGGCCCTGCTCCACAGCCTGTGGCTGGCAGGATCTGCCGCCCTGGTCACGGCAGGGCTGGCAGGGATCCTGGGGTACGGTGTCGTCCGGGCGGAGCGGCAGGGGTCGACGTGGCGCCGGTGGTGGTGGCGACCGGTACGGCTGGCGATCGCGCTGCCGGGCGCCGTGCCCGGGATGGTCTTCAGCCTGGGCGTGCTGCTCGCCTGGTTGCGGCCGCCCCTTCCCGGCCTCGAGCTCTACGGCACGCTGGGCCTGCTCAACGTCGCCTACTTCGGGCGGTTCCTGGCATTCGCCTTCGAGCCGGTGGCGGCGGGCTGGCGCGACTTGGACCCGAGCCTGGAGGAGGCGGCGCAGGTGGACGGCGCCTCGTTCCTCCAGGCGGTGCGACACGTCCTCGCCCCCATCCTGCGGCCGGCGCTGGCCGCAGGGGCCGTGCTGGTCCTGACCCAGTCGTTCGCCGAACTGACCCTATCGGCCATCCTGGCCGGGTCCGGGACCGAAACCGTCGGATGGCTCATTTTCGGGCTCGAACAGGGCGGCTACGCGAGCCAGAGCGCAGCCCTCGGCACGCTCCTGGCACTCGGCCTCGTGGCGGCCGGCTCGGGACGGCTGGCGGCGCGCCGTCTGGGAGGTGCATGGGCTCGCCTCCGGCCGTGGGCAAGCAGCCACCTGAGCCGTGCGAGGCGGGCGGAAGAGGCCGGCTCCTTCTGGGAGGCTGCCTGAGCAGCTCAAGGCTCGCCGGGCGAGACCTCCTGTCCCCGGCCGCCGCCCCCTGCGCCCGCTTCGAGCCACTGCTCACGAAGCCTGCTGCGCAGCAGCTTGCCCGCCGCGTTGCGGGGCAGAGGCGCTTGCACGATGCGCACTTCCTTGGGCACCTTGTAGCGCGCCAGCCGCCCGGCGCAGTGGGCGAGGAGCTCCTCCGCCGTTAGCCCCCAGCCCGCGCGCAACCGCACGGCCGCCACCGGCACCTGGCCCCACTCGGGGTGCGGGATCCCCACCACGCCTGCCTCCTGGATGGCCGGATGGGCCAGGAGGGCTGCTTCCACTTCGGCCGGGTAGACGTTTTCGCCGCCGCTCACGATGAGGTCGTCCCGGCGGTCGACCACGTACAGGTAACCCTCTTCGTCCAGGTACCCCAGGTCCCCCGTGCGCAACCAGCCCCCGTCTCGCCGGGCGGAAAGCGACGCCGCATCCTGTCCGGCTCCGTCTCTCCCGGCGGCTGCCACCGGCGCCTCGCGGAAATACCCCGGGCTCACGGTAGGGCCGCGCACCAGGATCTCGCCCACCTCTCCAGGCCCGGCAGGCCGGCCATCTCGCTCGATCCGCACCTCCGTCGGGAGCAGCGGCCTGCCGGCCGAACCCAGCTTGCGCAGCGCCTGGCCGGGCGGGAGCGTGGTCACCTGCGAGGCGGCCTCCGTCAGGCCGTACGTCTGGACGACCGGCATACCGAGCCGGGCGGCGCGCTCCAAGAGTGCCACGGGCACGGGCCCGCCGCCCACGAGCACGGCCCGGAGCGACGGGGGATAAGGGCGCTCGCCCCGGGCATCCAGCATGCGGGCCAGCGTGGTGGCCACCACCGAGAGGAGGGTCACCCCTTCCTCGTCAATGGCGCGGTTGGCGGCCTGCGGGTCGAAGCGCGGGTGCACCACCGCCGTCATGCCGTAGATGACGCCACGCACCAGGATGGAGAGGCCTCCCACGTGGAAGAGGGGCAGGTTGGCAAGCCAGCGATCCCCGGCGCAGAGGCCCAGGTTGAGGGCCGAGCCCACCGCGCTCCACCAGTAGTTGCCGTACGTGAGCAAGGCCCCTTTGGGCCGCCCGGTGGTGCCGGAGGTGTAGAGGATGCTGTGCACCGCCTCGAGTTCCACGAACGGACGGAGAGACGCATCGGCCGCTTCGGGTGCCGACGCCAGTTCCTCCGTGGAAAGGACAGCGACCTCGGAGGAGGCGGCCTCGCCCCCCGTCTGCCCTTCCTGCGCCCACCGGGCCAGAGCGGCTCGGGCCGCCGGCTCGGTCTGCGGGGCGTAGACGAACGCCCGGGGAGCTGCATGCCCGAGCTGCCAGGCGAGTTCCGGCGGGGCGAGGCGCGTGTTGAGCGGCACCAGGATGCCGCCCGCGCGGCCGACCCCGTGCGCCAGCTCGACGAACTCGGGCCCGTTGGGCAGCAGCAAAGCGACCCGGTCCCCGGGGCGAACCCCGAGCCCGACCATCCGGCGGGCCAGCGAGGCCGCCCGCCGGTCGAGCTCCTGAAAGGTCCACCGCACGTCGCCGGCGATGATCGCCAGGCGCTCCCCGGCCGTCGCCGCCCGGTGCGCCAGCCAGTCCGGGAGCCTCATGGCGACCTCGCCATGCCGATGGCGAGCAGCGCGCTGTAGGCAAGGAGCAGCCGCCCGGTGCCCTTGAGCACCTGGTTGAGCGTCGCCCCGCGCTCGCCGCCCAGGACGCGGCGCACCAGCGGCCAGGCGATGGGCGCGCTGAGCCAGGGCAGCCAAAAGAGCGGTCCCGCTGCTCCCACGGCCCGCAAGACGGCGGGCATGGCCAAGGCCACGACGACGAAGAGCGCGTACTGGATGCGGGTGGCCTGTTCTCCGATGCGCACCGCGAGGGTCCGCTTGCCCGCCTGCCGGTCCTGGTCGATGTCGCGCAGGTTGTTGACCACCAGAATGTCGGTCACGAGCAGCCCGACCGGTACGGAGGCGAGAAGCGCCCCCGGCGTGACGGCCCCGGCCTGCAGGTAGAACGTGCCCGTCACGGCGACGACCCCGAAGAAGACGAAGACGAAGAGATCCCCGAGGCCGTGGTAGCCGATGGGCCAGGGCCCTCCCGTGTAGAGCACGCCGGCGACGATGGAGGCGAGCCCCACGGCCACGATGGGCCACCCGCCCACCGAGGCCAGGTACGCCCCGATGAGCACGGCTGCCCCGAAGGCGACGATCGTGCCCCGCTCCACGTCCCGCTCGGAGAGCAGTCCCGTCTGCGTGACCCGGGTCGGGCCCAGGCGCCCGGGCCGGTCCGCCCCTTTCCGGAAATCGTAGAGGTCGTTGGCGAAGTTGGTCCCGACCTGGATGAGCAGCGCGGCCGCCAGCGTGGCCAGAAAGACGGGAAGGCTCAACGGCCCGTGCGCGGCCGCTGCCCCCGTGCCCGCCAGCACCGGAGCTGTCGCCGCAGGGAGCGTGGGGATGCGGGCGGCCATGACCCACGCCTTCGCCCGGCTCACTCCGGGCTGCCGGAGCCCGGCCGCCGCCTCGGCGGGGCCCGTCACGCCCATGCCAACGGCCGTACCCGTGCCCGTCGCCGCAAAGCCCCGGTCACGGGAGCCTGGGGAACCTGGAGAAGTCGGGCTTCCGCTTTTCCAGGAACGCATTGCGCCCCTCCTTCGCTTCCTCGGTGAGGTAGTAAAGGAGCGTGGCGTTGCCGGCCAGTTCCTGGATGCCGGCGAGCCCGTCCGTATCGGCGTTGAACGCTGCCTTGAGCACCCGGATCGCCGTCGGGCTCTTGGCCAGGATCTCCTTGGCCCACCGCACCGTCTCCTCTTCCAGCTGATCGAGGGGCACCACGGCGTTGACGAGGCCCATCTGCAGGGCCTCCGGGGCCGTGTAGCGCCGGCAGAGGTACCAGATCTCCCGGGCCTTCTTCTGGCCGACCGTGCGGGCCAGGAGGCCTGCCCCGTAGCCACCGTCGAAACTGCCGACCTGGGGCCCCGTCTGCCCGAAGATGGCGTTGTCCGCGGCGATGGTGAGATCGCAGACCAGCTGGAGCACGTTGCCGCCTCCGATGCACCAGCCGGCCACCATCGCGATGACCGGCTTGGGGAGCGTGCGGATCTGGCGCTGCAGGTCGAGCACGTTGAGCCTCGGAATCCTGTCGGCTCCCACGTAACCCCCTTCGCCCCGCACCCGCTGGTCGCCTCCGGAACAAAACGCCTCCTTACCCGCGCCGGTGAGGATGACCACCCCCACCGACCCGTCGTCCCGGGCGGCCGCGAAAGCGTCCATGAGCTCCATCACCGTCTCGGGCCGAAAGGCGTTGCGCACTTCGGGCCGGTTGATGGTGATCTTCGCCATGCCCTCCGCGGTTTCGTACAGGATGTCCTGGTAGGTGCGGGTTTGCTTCCACGCAACCGGCACCTCGCTCACCTCCCAGCAGAAGTCCCTTCCGGCGGGGCGTACCCGTTAGCGGGCGTCCACCCCGGCCAGAAACTCCAGCACGAGCGACCGGAACGCCTCGGGCCGCTCGAGATGTACGGCATGCCCGGCGCCCTCCACCACGGCCACGCGCGCGCCGGGCACGAGGGCACCCATGCGCCTTGCCAGGTGGCGGTACCTGGCGTCTTTCTCGCCGGCGAGCACCAGCACCGGCAGGCGCAGCCCGCCCAGCGCGTTCCACAGAGGCTGCTGGACTCCGGCGCCCAGGCCGCGGAGCGCGAAGGCGAGCCCGTGAGGGCGCTGGCTGAGGCGGTCGGCTCGCACCGCGTCCCGCACGGCCGGATCGAGCGCGGCCTGGGTCGCGAAGAGCGGCTGGCTCTCCCAGCGTTCGACGAAAGCGCGGATGCCCTCCCGTTCGAGCAGCAGGGCCAGCTCCTCGTCCTGTGCCCGCCTGCGGGCTCGTTCCTCGGGGTCCTCGATCCCCGGCGAGGCGCTTTCCACGACCAGCGAGCGCACCCGGCCGGGCGCGGCCAGCGCCAGGTGCATGGCGACCCGCCCTCCCATCGAGTAGCCGAGCAGGTCGACCACCCGCGCCTCGAGCCGGTCCATCAGCCCGAGCAGGTCCTCGACCACGCGGGCGAAGCCATAGCGGGAAGGCTCCCCGGGCGCGTCGGAGCGCCCGTGCCCGACCAGGTCCACGGCGTACGCCAGGCCCCTCGCCTGGCCCAATGGCCCCAGGTGGGCCTGCCACGTCCGGGTGCTTCCCGTGAAGCCATGGATCAGCAGGAGCGGCGGCCGCGTCCGGTCGTGCGGCTCCGTGCCCGGGCCCGGCCCTGAGGCTTCCACGTAGAGGTGCAGCCCGTTGACCGCGATGCGAACACCGGGAGCGCCCTGGGGCCGGAAGGTCATGAGAGCCCCACCGCCCCCCGCACTTCCTGCACGACCTGGTCCCACAACCGCCGGTGGTGGGCCGCGTTGGCGCTGCGCTCGGTGCGAACCTCGACCACCGACAGGCCGCCCGCCTCCAGTCCCTGCCGCACGGCGCGTTGGAACTCGCCCCAGCTCGCCACCCTCGTGAAACGCCCTCCGTACATCTCCACGGCAGGCCGGAAATCCAGCCCGGTGGGCGTGCCGAACAGCTGCTCGAAGTGTTGCGGGTGGTCGGCCTGCGGCAGCAAGGAGAAGATGCCGCCGCCGTCGTTGTGCAGGAGCAGTACCGTGAGCGAGAGGGAGTGCAGGCGTGCGGCCAGCAGGCCGTTGAGGTCGTGGTAGAAGGAGAGATCCCCGATGGCGAGCGCCACCGGCCCCTTGCTCACCGCCGCGACCCCCAGGGCACTCGAGACCACCCCGTCAATGCCACTCGCGCCCCGGTTGCCCAGCGCCCGGATCTCCCGGGGGCCGGCCTCTGCGAAGCCGTCCAGGTCACGTACCGGCATGCTGTTGCCGGCGTAAAGAGTCGAACCATCGGGCAGCAACCGGACCAGCTCTGCGATCGCCCGGGCCTCGGAGAGCCCCTCGCTTTCTGAGAGCAGCCGCCGGGCCGCCTGGCGAGCTGCGCGGTGCAGGGCGAGCCAGCGCTCCAGCCAGGCCCGGCGCTCCTCCTGGCGGCGCCCCTGCAGCTGCAGGACGCCGGCGCGTGGCTGGTTGCCGGGCCCTTCCGGCGTCTCCACGTAGCGGGATAGCCCCTCGAGCAGCGCCACCGGATCCACCGGCCAAACCTGCGTGGCCGACAGCGCCGGATCCCGCCACCCGCCCCCGGGATCCACGACCACCTGGGGGACGTCGAGGAGGCGCTCCAGGTAGCCGAGCAACGCCTTGGAGACCGGTGCCGCTCCCAGGCGCAGGATGGCGGTGGGGCGTAGCCGGTCCGCCAGCGCCTCGTCCCGCAAGAAGAGGTCGTAGCTGTCGACCACCGCTCGCAGCTCGTGACGTCCCCACCGGGCCTGGGAAAGAGGGTCGGCCAGCAGTGGCGCTCCCACCCGGGCCGCGAACCCGCTCGTGAGCGCCGCCAGGCGGGGGTCCTCCTGCGGGCCCAGCACGAAAAGGGGCCGGGGCGAACCCGCGATCCACCGCGCGATGTCGTCGAGCACGGCAGGGTCCGCGGCTCGCCGGCCCTCGACGGGCCTGAGGGAGCCCGTGCTCCGGGCGGCCGGCCCGTCGCGGCCGGCGGCCTGGGGCGCCTGCGGCACCAGGGGTTCCCGGAAAGGGAAGTTGAGGTGCACGGGGCCTGCCGGCTCCGCCGCGGCGGTCCGGACGGCTCGGGTCGCCAGCACGCGGGCGTACCGCAGCATCCGGCCGGAGGCCTCCGGCAGGGCCGCGTCCGCGAACCACTTGACGTGCGGCCCGTACAGGCCCAGCTGGTCGATCGCCTGGGAGGCACCCACGTCACGCAGCTCCGGAGGGCGGTCGGCCGTCAGCACCACGAGCGGCACCCGGGCATACCGGGCCTCGATCACGGCGGGGTAGAAGTTGGCGGCCGCGGTGCCGGACGTGCAGACGACGGCGACGGGCTCCCCCAACCCCCTGGCCATGCCGAGCGCAAAGAAGGCGCACGAGCGCTCGTCGACATGGGTCCAGAGGCGCACCCCCGGATGATCCGCCAGCACCATCGCGAGCGGCGTCGATCGCGATCCTGGCGCCAGGCAGACGTGGCGCAGTCCCGACGCGGCGAGGGCGTCGACCAACTCACGCACGTAGAGGTAGGTGACCTCGGCCGGGTTCACGGGTGCGCTCGATCCTCCCTCGCCTCCAGCCTTCCTCGAGAACGCGCAGCATGGGCTGGAGCTTGAGCCACGACTCCTCCCACTCGCTCTCGGGGCGGGAGTCGGCGACGATGCCGCATCCGGCGAAGAGGGTGGCCCGGGCCTCTTCCAGCCGCGCCGAGCGAATGGCGACCCAGAAGTCGCCGTTGCCCTGAGCGTCCCACCAGCCGATGGGAGCCGAGTACCAGCCCCGGTCGAACTCCTCGTGCCCCCGCAACCATTCCAGGGCGGCCGCTTTCGGGTGACCACCGACCGCCGGCGTGGGATGCAGGGCTTTCACCACGTCCACGACGGAGATGCCGGCGCGCAGGCGCCCGGCGAGAGGGGTGTGCAGATGCTGGACGGAGGCCAGCCGCAGCAGGCGTGGGGTGCCTGGCACCTGCAGCGACTCCGTCAGGGGGGCGAGCGCCTCGCGCAGGGCGTCGACGACGAGCCGGTGCTCATGGCGCTCCTTCGGGCTGTCGAAAAGCGCCCGGGCCAGCGCCTCGTCTTCGTGACAGCGCGTGGCCCGCCCCGTGGAACCGGCCAGCGCCATGCTACGAACCTGCCCGCCGGCGTCGACGGCCGCGAGCCGCTCCGGCGACGCGCCGATGAACCACATCCCGCCGTACGACAGCGCGAAGCGGGCGCAGCCGGGGCACTGGCCCCAGAGCGCCTCGAAAAGGCGCCCCGGGTCGAGGGGGCCGGGAGCCTCCACGTCGAGCGCCCGGGCCAGCACCACCTTCGAGAGGCGGCCTTCGCGGATGGCCTCGACTGCAAGGCGCACCTCGTGCAGCCAGCGATCCGCGCCGTCATCGCGCAGCCACCGTCGTGCGCCGTCATCGGGCGCTGGCGGTGGAGCTTGCGACACCTCCGGCGGCTGGGGCGCCAGGCCTTGCGAGATGGCCTCGATCAAGGCACGAGCCTGCGAGGCCGCCTGGGAGGCCGTCAAGCCGGCATCGGCAGAAGCAGAAACGGCCAGGTTGATCGTGAGCAAGGCCGGCTCCGGCCCCGCCGGTATCGTCAGCAAGAACCGGGGGATCATGAAGTCCGCGTCGGCGATCTGCTGCCAGGCGGCATCGGGTGACCGGTGCGGATCGTAGCGGAAGCCGCCCAGCGCCACGATGCCGGTGGCAGCAGGATGGCCGTCCCCGTGGCCGTCGCGAAGGTCCCCGTTGCCGTCGCGAAGGATGGTCGACACTTCCACGAGGCGGCGGAAGCGGGCCTGGATCTCCTCGAAACGGGCGTCCCCTGCTGCCGTGAGCGTCCACTCGGCGCCAACGCCTATGATCGTCGGCCCCTCGTCGCCAGCGGCCAGGGCGAAGCGCTGCCATCCAGGAGCGCTACGAGATGGCCCGGGGGCATGTACCGGCCACGAGAGGGCGCCCACGAACGCGGCCGACGGGTCGAGACGGCCCACCGGCAAAACCGCGCTGGCCAGTACCGGGTGTCCGAGCGCTCGTGCCTGTTTTCTTGCCGCCTCGACCGCGAGATGGATTGCCCGTGCCAACGACCCCATCCCCACCGGCGCCGCCATCGAACCGACCAGTCAGTCTAGCGGGATTATACCACCGTGCAGAGGGGTAACGCAGAAGGGGCTTTTCACGCGCCGGTGAAAAGCCCCCGAATGGGTCCGCACGGTACGCCCGCACGCACACCGTATCCCGGGCCGTGCAGACCGCCTGTACCGTCTCTCGCGCCGGCGCCCCCGCTACTCGGCGCCGGCCGCCTCCAACCCCTCGACCTCTTCCCAGATGGAGACCTTGTGGGTCTCCTTGACCAGCAAGGTCCCCACCACGAAGGTCATGGCCGCCACGGCCACCGGGTAGACGAGCCCGGCGTAAATGTTGCCCGTGGCCGCCACCGCCGACGAAGCGATGAGCGGAGTGAACCCTCCGAACCACCCGTTGCCGAGGTGATACGGCAAGGAGAGCGACGTGTAGCGGATCTTCGCAGGGAACAGCTCCACCAGGAACGCTGCGATGGGCCCGTAGACCATGGTCACGTAGAGCACCTGCAGGAAGACCATGAGGGTCAGGCCCACCGGGTTGAAGGGGTCCGAGAACGCCTTCATGGCCTGGTAGATGGGATAGTACGTGAGGACCGCCAACAGGTTACCGGCCAT
Source organism: Limnochorda sp. L945t (assembly GCF_035593305.1). Taxonomy (GTDB): domain Bacteria; phylum Bacillota; class Limnochordia; order Limnochordales; family Geochordaceae; genus Carboxydichorda; species Carboxydichorda subterranea. Next base: position 30,483 of record NZ_CP141615.1, read on the forward strand.
CATCACCGGCTTGCGGCCCACCTTGTCGGACAGCCACCCGAAGAAGATGAAGAACGGGGTGCCGAGGGCCAGCGCCACGGCAATGATCACGTTGGAGGTCACGAACGGCACCTTGAGCGTGTTTTGCAGGAAGTACAGGGCGTAGAACTGGCCGGTATACCACACCACCCCTTGCCCCGCGGTGGCGCCGAACAGCGCGAGAGCCATCAGCTTCCAATTGCGCCCGGTCTCCCGCAAGGGCGAGCGCGAGGTGCGCCCGGCCTGCTTGAGCCTGCTGAAGAGCGGCGACTCCTTGAGCCGCACCCGCATGTACAGGGAGAGAGCGAGCAGCACGCTCGAGAGCAGGAAGGGGACGCGCCAGCCCCAGGCGTTGAAGTCCGCCTCCGGCAGGGAGAGCCGGACCGCCAGGATGACCCCCAGCGAGACGAAGAGCCCCAGCGTCGCCGTCGTCTGGATGAAGCTGGTATAGAAGCCGCGCCGCCCGTCGGGCGCATGTTCGGCGACGTAGACCGCCGCTCCGCCGTACTCGCCGCCCAGCGCCAGGCCCTGGAGCAACCGGAGCAGCAACACGATGAGCGGCGCAAACAGGCCGATGGATGCGTACGACGGCACGAGCCCGATGGCCATCGTCGAACCGCCCATGATGGTGAGCGTCACCAAGAAGGCGTACTTACGGCCCACCAGGTCGCCGATACGCCCGAACACGAGCGCGCCGAAAGGCCTCACGGCGAACCCGGTGGCGAACGTCGCCAGCGTGGCCAAGAACGCGGCCGTGGGATGGCCGGGCGGGAAGAATGCTCCCGCGATGACGGTGGCCAGGCTGCCGTAGATGTAGAAGTCGTACCATTCGATGAGCGTGCCGCCCGTCGACGCGGCGATCACGTGCCAGAGCCTGGCGGTGGTCTCGTGCGCTCGCGCCTGCACCACGGCTGCGTGCGCTCCAGCCCGAGCCTCCATGGTTTCAACCCCCCGTGCGTCGATTGAGAAGGGACCGCTCCACCATGCTTTCCCGCCGTCACCGCGCGATGAGTACGGGACAGCTTGCCAGGTGGAGTACCTTGTGGCTGACGCTGCCGAGGATGAGTTGAGCGACCGGGCCCAGGCCCCGGGCACCCATGACGATGAGGTCGACCTTGCGTTCCTGGGCGGTGGCGAGGATGGTCTCAGCAGGGTCCCCTCGCCGGAGAAGCAGTTCGGGAGCGGAAGGCAATCCGGCGAGGCGCTCTTTGTAACGCTGGAGAAGCTGCCGGCCCTCCTCCTCTTCCTCGGCCGACAGGTTCTGGATGCGTTCCCAGAGCTCGGGGGACGAGCTGAGGTACTCCAGGCCCCGCTGTCCGGGGAGTACGTGGAGCAGGATGACGTCCGGCCGGGCCACCTCCTCGAGCAACCGGGCCGTGACGTCGACCGCCTTGCGCGCGCCCTCGGAACCGTCGACCGCCACGAGCACCCGCAACACCCATTTCCCCCCTTTCAACGGCCGGGGCATGGTAGCAACCGTTGTCACAAAGGTAAGCTTCGAACCTTTGACGTCTATCCTATGAGACTTCCCCGGGTGCCTGCAAGGGGTATCAAAGGTTTTGTCGGCGGGCCTGGGTTGCGAAAAGCCTCTCTGTGTGGCCGGGCGAGCAAGGCGGCGCTTTGGCGAGCCTTCCTGGCCAGCTTCGTCTCTCCCGGAGCGAAATCTCGCTTGCGCCCCGGAGATCGAATCGCTAGTGTGGATCCCACACCCTGTATACACACTGCCTTCCGTGCAAACCATCGGCCTCCGTCTGCGGCTGGATCCGGCCTCACGCTCCCGTACCCGAGAAAGGAGGCGCTGTGGTTTGTCTTACCAGGTGCCGGACGGCGTGGAGCTCAGAGAACCACCCGTACCGGGGTCCGAGAGCGTGCTCACCCCGGCTGCCCTCGCTTTCGTGGCGGCACTGGCCAGGACGTTCGGGCAGGCCCGGCAGGAGTTGCTCCGTCGCCGCGCCGACCGGCTCCGAGAGGTGCGCGAAGGTAAAGGGCTCGACCTTCGGGCGGGCCCGGCGGGCGAGTGGAAGGTAGCGTCGCCCCCATCCGACCTCGTGGACCGGCGCGTCGAGATCACGGGTCCGACCGACCCGAAGATGATCATCAACGCCCTCAACTCGGGAGCCCAGGTCTTCATGGCCGATTTCGAGGACGCCAACGCCCCCACGTGGGCCAACATGGTGCAGGGGCAGGCCCACCTCCGGCAGGCCGTCCGCCGCACCTTGAGCTACGTCGCGCCCGACGGGCGGGTGTACCGGCTCGGCTCCCAACCGGCGGTCTTGAGCGTTCGGCCCAGAGGTTGGCATCTCGACGAGCCCGGAGTGTGGGTGGACGGCCGGCCCGTTTCCGCCTCGCTGTTCGACTTCGGGCTGTTCGCCTTCCACAACGCCCGGGAACTCCTGCAACGGGGCAGCGGCCCGTACTTCTACCTTCCCAAGCTCGAGGGCGCAGCGGAGGCCCGGCTGTGGAACGAGGTGTTCGAGTGGAGCGAGCAGCGCCTGGGCCTGCCGAGCCGCTCCATCCGGGCCACCGTGCTCATCGAGCACGTCCTGGCGGCGCTCGAGATGGAGGGGATCCTGTACGAGCTCCGGGACCGGATCACCGGGCTCAACCTCGGGCGGTGGGACTACATCTTCAGCTTCATCAAGACCTTTGCCCACCGGCCCGACCGAGTGCTGCCGGACAGGGCGCTCCTGACGGTGCCGTCCACGCCGTTCTTGCGCACGGCGTCGCAGCTGCTCGTCCACGTCTGCCACCGGCGCGGCGCCCACGCCATCGGCGGGATGTCGGCGTACATCCCGCGCAAGGACGACCCCGACGCCAACGAGCGGGCGCTCGCCCAGGTGCGGGCGGACAAAGAGCGGGAGGCGGGTGAGGGGTACGACGGCGCGTGGGTCGCGCACCCGGGGCTGGTCGGGGTGGTGCGGGAGGTCTTCGAGCGGGCCTTCCCGGGGCCCAACCAGCTCGAGCGGATGTCCCCGGCTCCGGAGCGCCCGGAGGAGCTGCTCGCGATTCCTGACGGGCCCGTCACCGAGGCGGGCCTCGCCGGCGACATCGACGTGGCGCTGCGCTATCTGGCCGCATGGCTGAGCGGCCGGGGGGCGGTGGCGATCCATCACCTGATGGAAGACACTGCCACGGCCGAGATCGCCCGGTCTCAGCTGTGGCAGTGGGTACGCCACCGGGACTTCGGGGCCCTCTACCGGTCCGCGCGAGCGGAGCAGCTGCAGCGCCTGCGGGCCGAGGCCGGCTCCTCGCCTGCCGCCTCGGGTGCGGACGGTGGCGACGGTGGCCCGTTGCGGCTCGACGAGGCGGCCCAGCTGCTCGACCGGCTGGTGCTCGATCCGGAGTTCGTCGAGTTCCTCACGATCCCCGGCCTGGCCTACCTGCGGGGAACTCACGCCGGCATCGCTCAGGAGAGAGGAAGGGGTTGAACGTGGCGATGGAGGAGCGTCGTGAAGGGGCGGGCAACGGCCACGTGCCGCAGGCGGGTGGGCCGCCGGCCGATGCCCTGGCCGAGCAGCGCCGCCTCGAACAACGGTGGGTCACCGATCCCCGCTGGAGCGGTATCCGGCGAGACCACACGGCGGCGGACGTCCTCAGGTTGCGCGGCTCCGTGCGGCAGGAATACACGCTGGCGCGGCGGGGGGCCGAGCGGCTCTGGCGCTTGCTCCAGAGTGAACCGTACGTGGCCACCTTCGGCGCCATGACGGGGGCGCAGGCGGTGCAGATGGTGCGAGCGGGCCTTCAGGCCATCTACGTGAGCGGGTGGCAGGTGGCGGCCGACGCCAATCTCGCCGGGCAGACCTACCCCGACCAGAGTCTCTATCCGTCCAACAGCGTGCCGGCCCTGGTGCGCCGCATCAACCAGGCGCTGCTTCGGGCCGACCAGATCGAGTGGTCGGAGCGCTGGCCCGAAGCGGCGGGCGCGGCGCTCCGGCGAGACTGGATGGCCCCCATCGTGGCCGACGCCGAGGCGGGCTTCGGCGGCCCGATCCACGCCTTCGAGCTGACCAAGGCACTCATCGAGGCGGGCGCCGCCGGCGTGCACTTCGAAGACCAGCTCGCCTCCGAGAAGAAGTGCGGCCACATGGGCGGGAAGGTGCTGGTGCCGGCATCCACGTTCATCCGCACGCTGCGGGCCGCGCGCCTGGCCGCCGATGTGCTGGACGTTCCTACGGTACTGGTGGCGCGGACCGACGCCTTGAGCGCCACCCTCCTGACGAGCGACGTCGACCCGGCCGATCGCCCCTTCCTGACGGGGCAGCGGACCTCGGAGGGGTTCTACGTGGTGCGGGGCGGCCTCGAGGCGGCCATTGCCCGGGGGCTCGCCTATGCGCCCTACGCCGACATGGTCTGGTTCGAGACGGCGAAGCCCGACCTGGGGGAAGCCCGGGCCTTCGCCGAAGCGCTGCACCGGCAGTACCCGGGCAAGTGGCTCGCCTACAACTGCTCGCCGTCGTTCAACTGGCGCCGCCATCTCGACGCGGGCACCATTGCACGGCTGCAACGGGAACTGGCCGCCATGGGATATCGGTTCCAGTTCGTGACGCTGGCCGGCTGGCACCTGGTCAACTTCCACACGTTCCAACTCGCCAGGGCGTACCGGGAGGAGGGCATGGCCGCGTACGTCCGGCTTCAGGACGAGGAATTCGCCAGGGAGGCCGACGGGTACACCGCGACACGTCACCAGCGGGAAGCCGGCGCGGGCTATTTCGACCTGGTCGCGCTGGCCGTGTCGGGCGGTGAGGCCGCCACGGTCGCCCTGGCGGGGTCGACGGAGGCGGAGCAGTTCGGGCGGCCGGCGGGCGGGCACGCCGCGTGAGCGGCCCGGGTGAGGGTGAGCGAGAGGGGGCCTTTCACGGTTCCGTGGAACGTCCCCCTCTGCTTGCTACTCCCTCGGTGGGAGGGGCCGCCGCGTCCGGATCGGGCGCAATGCCCGAACGCAGCGCGTACAGGGCCGCCTGGAAGCGGTCGTCCAGGTGGAGCTTGTGGAGAATCCGAGACACGTGAGCCTTCACGGTCCTGGGCGTCACGTTGAGCGCCGTGGCGATCTCCTTGTTGCTGCGGCCGGCGGCCAGGAGCTTCAGCACCTCCCGTTCCCTCGGGGTGAGTCCTTGACCCGACGGACCCTGAACACGCTCGTGGACCAGGCGGCGCACCAGTTTCGGAGCCACCGACGGGGCCAGGTAGACCTCTCCGAGGGCCACCCGGGCGAGGGCTTGCTCCAGGTGCGTGCCGGCGTCTCGTTTGTGGAGGTAGCCGAGCGCTCCTGCCTTGAGGGCCTCGACCGCGAACGGATCTTCGGGCAGCACGCTCACCATGAGCACCTTGAGGTCAGGGTGCCGTTGCACCAGGCTCCGGGTCAGCTCGAGGCCGTTGGGGCCGGCCATCTGGATGTCGATCAGCACCACGTCCGGCTGGAGGCTGTCGACCCGCTGCGCTGCCTCCGACGCCTGCGAGCTCTCGCCGACCACGATCACATTGGGAATCGTGTCGAGCAAAGAACGCAACGCGCTGCGGGAGAGGGGGTCGTCGTCCACGACGAGCACCCTCCGCGCCGGCTCGGCGGCCGTGCCCGGTTGGCCCTTGCCTGCGTCCCCGCTGTTCATCCGACTTCCCCTTCTGTCCGGCATCCCTGTGGAGCGTGCCCGTCACCCGAACACCGGCAGCACGATTCCGACCTCTGCGCCGCGGGGCTCGATATCGCCGATGTGAAGCCGGCCGCCGTGGATGTACACGGCCGCCCGGACAATGGACAGCCCCAGGCCCGTCCCACTGCACCCGGCGAGTTGCCGGAGCGCGGGATCGGCGAGCCCCGGCAGGCCGCGTCGCGCAAAGCCCGGCCCGGTGTCGCGGACGCAAACCTCCAGGCCGGCCGGCGTGGAGGCCACGCAAAACTCGATGCGCCCGCCCTCCGCTCCGATCGCCTGCAGGCTGTTGATGGCGAGGTTGACGAAGGCCGCCTCGAGCAGCCGGCGGTCGCCCCAGATCAGGGGTACCGAGGGGTCATAGCGTTCAACGACCTCGACGGGCCCGGACGACTCGCCCCGCCCGTCCGCTGCCGAGCGTATCATGGAAGCCACGGAGCGCAGCATGCCCGGTACGAGCAGCGGTTCCCCTTCGAGCAAGCGGAAAGTGGGACGGCCGAGGGCCCCTTCCACGAGAGCCGTGGCCCGGCGGATGGAGGCCAGCGCCGTGTCGATCTCTCGGGCCGCGAGCTCCCGCACCGGCGGCGCCTTGCGCTGAAGGGCTGCCAGGCTCATCTGGACCACCGCCAGCATCGTCTTGACCTCGTGGGCCCACCACAGCTCGTGGAGCTCGGCCTCATGGCCCGGTAGCGGGCCTACGTCGTTGCCCTGCTGTGCCCAGGTCTCCGTTACGAAAACGGTCACTGAAGGACCCCCCCAAACCCCCGGCCGAGCCGCTGGACCCTTTTCGGTTCACGGCTGAAAGTCGATACCCAGGCGATAGGAGCGGCTCGAGGAGTACCCGATCTCCAGACCGAAAGGAGACGGCAACACGGCCAGTGCGACTGCCCAGTAACCCAACTGTCTCGTGCTCGGGTCATATCCGGCCGCCGCGTCCAGGGCCACCATCCGGTTGGCCGCCAGCCGCCCGCTGGCCACCAGGGTGGTGCCGGCGGCCGACTCGAGATCGGCATCGTCCCACCCGAAGGCCAGGAGGCTCCCCTCCAGGGGGCCTCCGGCGAGTCCGGGGAAGGAGATGGTGAGGCCGGCGCTTCCTCGCCGGGCCCTGGCGGCGAGGTCGCTCGCTCCCACCGGGATCCCGGCGATCGCACCTCCCACGGCCAGCCAGGCGCCGAGCCGGGTGCGAAAGCCCACGTCGGCGCTCCATTGCTGCCCGGGGTCAGCGCCTGCAAGCTGCCTTTCCCAGTTGGCCCTGGCTCCGAGGGCGACGGAGCCCATGCGGGCCGCCAGCGTGTAGGCGAGCCGGAGCAACTCGCCGTCGCCCGGCGTATCCGCGCCTGACCGGCGGAAAACGCCCGTGAGCCCGCCGGACAGACTGGCTCCCGGGCCCCCGGTCCCCGGATCGAGCAGGGCTGCGGCATAAAGAGGCCGGGCGTGTCCCGGCGCTGAGCCGGCGGAGGGCACGACCGCCCACCCGGCCACCAGTGGCCGCCCCAGTTGCGCAGCCGCCGCAGGGTTGAGCAAGACGGCCGAAGCCGATGACGACGCCCCGGCGACGTCGAACAGGGCAACATGGGCGGTCGGGTCATCCGGCAGGCCGCCTCCCGTCGAGCCGGCCCGGACGGCGACGGAACGCAGGCCGGCGCCCGCGGCCATCAGGAGAACGGCAGCCACTACCCGGCATATCTGCCTCGCCAGGGTCCTGGTAGAGCCTCGCACGTCAGACGCTTCCTTTCGTACGGGATGGTTCCTGTTGACTTCTGTCGAGCGGGCTACGGTCCGGGCGATTCGAGGAGGTGAGGAGTGATGAACACCACGACCTCCGACTTGGCACGCTGGGTGCGCGTCGACGAGAACAGGAAGCGGAGCAAGGGAAGGTCACCCAACAGCGGCACCTTGGAGGTGACCGTCTGCTCGCTGTCCTGCACGAGGCCCCCGAGCGCCAGCGTCTCTCCGTCCTTGACCCGCACGGTGGTGGAGATTTGGCGCCGGCTCACCACCGGTAGATCGTCACCGACCTGGCCGGTGACGTCGCTGACGGTTGGCTTGACGACGAGCGTCACGTAGCTGCCCGGCGCAACCCTCGGGGTGATGTCGAGGGTGACGCCCACGTTGATGGCCTCCAGGCGGGTGAAGGGGGTGGCGTCCGATCCCGTGACGATCTTGAAGTAGCGGTCCTCGCCCACGAAGATCTCCGCGCTCTGGCCGTCGAGGACGGTGAGCCGGGGGTTGGCACGGATCGAGGCCTTGCCGGCGTCCTCCATCTTGCGCAGGTTGGCGATGAGCAACTCGTAAGGCAATTGCAGCGCGACGTTGAACACCCCTTGCTGCGACAGGTTGAATCCCGCTTCGTACTTTCGATTCCGCCCGGCATCATCGGGTGTGAAGGTAACACCCCAGTCGAGGCCCAGTTGCTTGCGCGCCTCGTCCGACACCTCCGACACGACGGCATCGATCAGCACCTGCGGGGCCGGCTGGTCGATGTGTTGGAGGTCCTCCCGGATCCGCTTCAACAGATCGGGCGCCGCGGTGATCACGGCGGTGTTGGTCTCGGCGTCGAAGCGCACGTAAGGCGTGTAGTAGTCGGAGAGCAGGCGCTTCGCCTCATCGGCCGTGACGTAGCCGAGCCGGACCCGTTCGGTCTGGCTGAGCTGGTGGAAGATGGGGCTTTTCGGGTCGGGTTTGCCGATCAGGTACGTGCGGTCGTCCAGCTTGACGAACGTGAGCCCGTTGGGTGCCAGCACCATGGCCAGTGCTTTCTCCAGAGGTACATCCTTCAGCTCCAGGGTGACGAACCCCTGCGCGCCCGGGTCCACCAGGATGTTGACACCCGCCTGCATGGCGATGTCCTGCAACGCCTGCGTCAGGTACGTCTCGACGAAGACGTTGGAGACGAGCGGCTCCGCCGGGGATGCATCCGCGTCTTGATTCGGGGCGGGAGCCTGCTTCTGTGCCGCCGGCGGCTGTTGCGCCGGGGCCTGCTTCGGGGGCGCGGCCTGTGTTTGCACCGGCGGTTTTGGCGTAGCCGGGCCGGGCTTGTCGAGCTGGGCCTGCACGCTTGCGGAGGTCCCCACCACCAGCGCAACGGCCAGGATCACGAGGCGCCTGCACTGCATCGGTTACCCCACCGTTTCCTGCATCTCTCGTTCGTGTCTCACCGGCCCTGCGCCGCTGGCTGTTTGGACGCGGTGGTCTGGCGGACACGCATCATGGCCTCCTGGGCCAGGGCTTGCCCGCCCGGGTAGCGCACCACCGCCCGGATGCGATATTCGCCGGGCTGCGAAGGGATCTCGAGCAGCGCCCCCAGGTTACGCTCACCCCCCGGCAATACCGGCGTCGTGACGGGAGGCAACGTCAGCCGGGTCGACTCGACCCAGATCGGGTCGCCCACGTACTCGGTGCCCGGCGCCGTCTCCGGGAGGGTCTTGAGTTCGACGATGACCTGGGCGCTGGGGGTCAGGTGGATCTGGCCGGTATTACGAAAGACGGACGAAACCAGCCAGAACCTCCCGTCCGGAGAAGGCTCCACCTTCAAAGGAGCCAGCTCGCCGGCGGCCTTGAGGTCTTTACCCAGCATGGCGTGGAGCGGTACGTTGATCTGAGTTTCTCCGGCGTCCTGGCCCGGCTCCCGGGCCGGCCGGGCCGTCACCAGCACCTGGGCGTAGTGGCCCCCTTGCGAGGCGTCCTTCGGCGTCCGCACCCCCACCTGGATGCTGCGTACCTGCCCGGGTTCGATGGTGACCGTGTCGGGGCGGAGCTCCACCCACTGCGCCGCCGGGTCCTGGGTCGCGACCGGCTCCGTGTTGGGATTGCCGCCGGCGTCGTAGACCAGCGGCAGGACCCGGGCGCTAACCGCCAGCGGCACCTTGTCGAGGTTACGAATACGCACCGACGCGTAGCGAGAGGCCCCAGGTAGGAGATCGAACGTCACGTCGTCGGGCTCCACGGCCAAACGGACGCCTCGCCCGCTCTGGGAGGCCTGGAGCAGTTCGGAGCCCACCGTAAACTTCTGGCGCAAGATGGCCGGCCGGGGCCCCCCGTAGTTCACCACCGCTTGCAGCGAGTAATGGCCCGGCGGGAGCCCGTTGGGCAGGATGGACGCCATTCGTACGGTAGCGCCGGGAAGGATGGCCCCCCGCCCCGCACCCAGGGGGATCTGCTTGATCTTCCTGCCTGCCTCGTCCCAGAGGCTGATCGACCCCGCCGCAAACCCGTGCACGGTACCCTCGTTGACCAGGTCCCCGATGAAGATGAGCGCCTGCGAACCGAACTGCCGGGCGTACTGCTCCAAGCCCTTCTGCGCGGCGGACAGCACGCTGAAGCGTTCGAGGTGGATATCGGGGCGCACACCGGGCGTCATGGCCACGGCCTCGACGATGACGGCCACTTCGTTTCGCAGCACCTGGCGTGCTGCGTCTTGGGGGCCTCCCTCGTCGGGCTGGAGCGTGACGAGCACGGCCGCGTAGGCGCCACCTCGGAACCGGCGGGGAAACGTGAGCTCCCCCGCGATGATTTGCCCCTTGCCGGGCTCCAGGGAGAACCGGTCCGGGCTCACCCGGATCCACTCCGCCGCCGACCGGTCGCTCTTGCCGGTCGGGTCGACCCGGTAGTTGCCCGAGAGGTCCTGGAGAACGGGAGCCACCGACACGGTGAAGTTGCCCGGCCGGCTTCCACTCTCGTTGGCCACCGTGATCTCGAACCGGGCCGTGCTCCCTGGTGCCCCCTCCAGCTCGAGCAACAGCGGGCTCACCGTGAACCCGATCTGCTGCGCCCCGGCCACCCGGCCAAAGGCCAGGAGGGCGAGGAGGCCGGCGGCCATCTGGAGAGGGACGCGATGCCGACGGTTCAAACCCGGATGCCTCCTTGAACGCTCGAGGTTGTCCTGGAAGGAGGAAGGGAAGGGACCCTGCCCTCCCCCTCCCCCCGCCGCAGCGCCTCAGATGGTCGACGGGACGTACTCCTCAGTCGGCGGGGTGCCGAACTGATCCTGGGCGTAGCGGCCGGTCTGCCCATCGATCCAGAACTTCAGGTTGGTGACGGCCAGCCGCACCGTCCCCACGTTTTCGTACTCAGACGACGAGTTGGACTTCTGGACGTCCAGGCGCTGCCAGAACTTGAGCTGGAAGCCCTGGTGGAGGTCTTCGCTGTTGGGGAAGGTATAGGTCGTCTCGTTGAGGTCAGCCGCCCGTACCCAGCCGTTCGCGTTGGCCTCGGCGAAGCTGGCGCCCACGCCGAAGTACGTGGGGATCGTGTACTGGAGCTGCGGGTCCTCGACCCGGTCCCCGAGGTACTCCAGGTCGCCGAAGCCGTCGAAGCTCACGACCACGTCGTTGTTGCTCGCGATGGTGAAGTCGATGGAGTCGGAGGCGTACTGCCCGGGCTTACGGATCCGCCAGTCCTTGCGGCTGGTCGCCAGCGACCAGTCGATCCACTGGGCGACCGACGCATGGCTCGTGAACGTGATGTCCCAGTACGCCTTGTTGCAGTTGCCCTGGAGCGGGCCCGAGTTCCAGCTCCGGGCACGTTGGTCTGCGTTGCCCGAGCCGATGGACTCCCAGGCCTGATTGTCCGGGTTGAAGTAGTACACTTCCTGTTCCGTCGCGCCCGACGGGAGCGCCTCGCCGTTCGGATTGTACTGGGCCGAGGCGGCCGCGCCGGCCGCGAGCACGAGGCCGGTCACCATCACGAAAAAGAGTGCCTTGAACCTCTTCATGCCGTTCTCCTTCCGTTTTCCTGGCAGACGGGCGATCATACAGACGGACACGACGATGGAAACTATCCGACGCACACGACCACTCCACACGACGTCACCCGGATCGAGCCATCTCTCACCCCCTCTCAGGGCGGTGCCCGTGTTTCATGAACCGTCGGCCACGAACTCGCGAACGTTGGCCGGCACGAAGACCACGGACGCCTCGTTCACGTAAGCCGCAGGCCGGACGTCGGGGCCGATGCGCAGCCGCTGCCACAAGGACCACGCGATCCCTTCCTCGAGGGCCCCGGAGCGGCCCAACCGGACCTGCAGGCCGTTGAGCTGGTCGGCGGCCAGCCATCCCGCGCTCGCGGCCTGGTCGAGGCTATCGCCTATCGCATAGAACACCGGGATGCCAGGGGCGTCCCCGCGGGACGAACCTGCCGGCAAGAGCTCCCCGAACTCGCGGAAGTAGAACGTCACGTCCTCGTTGCTCGAGACGATTGCCCGGAAAGCCAGGGCGGCGTACTCTCCCGGCTTTCGGATGCGCCAGTCGATCCGGGTCCCGGACAGCTCGACCCGGAGCCATCCTCTTGCCACCGCCTTGACCCCGACGCACGGGAGGGAGAGGCTGCCCTTTCGCCATCGAACGGTCAGGCCCGAATCCAGGGCGTAGTTGCCTGGTTCGCCGTACATCTGCTTGCCGCGCGGGTTCGTTCCGGTCGCAATCTTCAGCACCATCGTCGCCGTCTCCCCGGGACGCATCGTGCCCACGTCCCAAACGACGGCGGTTGCGCTCGTGCGCCCGCCGACGGGCTCCACGAGCACTTCGCCCCGGGATGCGACCACCGAGCGGGGGTCGACGTCGATCTCGGCCGAGTAGTGGTTGACCGCGCTGACGTCGTTCAACGACTGCCCCGACCGGTTGTAGAGGGTCCACGTGACGGTCCACTCGATGCGCTGGCCGGCCGGTACGACCCAGACGCCATCGTCGTTGCGGCTCGCTCCGGGTGTCGGCGAGCCGAGCTGGTATTCCACCGTGACGGGGCCGGTGGCGTGTGCCGCGGCGACCGATGCCGAGGCGAGCCCTACCCCGAGAACGACGGCCATCAAGTGGCGCCGCGCCGGACCGTAACGCCGCAAGTTTCCACAGCCTCCCGCCCGCCGCGCTATCATGCGGCTTGCTTACCGTGGAGAGTGTACGAACGGTGCCAGCATGCGAGCAATTGGACGGAGGACCACCCGGCTGATCCCAAGGACGATGGCCATGAGATCAACGCACGCCTGTTCGCAGGCGTCCCGCCCGGTGCGAGGTGCCGCCGTCGCGACCAGAGGGCGGGCCTTCCGCCGGCCCGATGCGGTACTCAGCATAACAACCGTGCGCACGGGGCAGCCAGGGTGGCATCCCTCGTTGCAGGGGAGGGTAGCCCCACCGGCGCGAGGGGGAGTGCCCGGGGGCAGCCAGGGGACGACCCCTGGGTCGAACCAGGGGGTACCCCCCTGTTGCTCGACCGCTGCCCGATGGTACGGTAAGCCCGTCCGGGGGTTTTCGGGGGTGGGATGGGACGGGTATCCGGAAGAGCGGATGGGATACGCCGTGTTGCTGGTCGACGACCAGCCCGATTTTCTCCGGATGGCCCGTCTCATCCTCGCCACCGATCCCGCCTTCCGAGTCGTGGGAACGGCGGGCACAGGCGAAGAAGCGCTACGGCGACTCGTCGAGCTTCAGCCGGACGTGCTCCTGATCGACGTGCACCTGCCGGGCCTCAATGGGTTCGAGACGGCGCGGCACGCCCTGGACCGGTGGCCGCGCTTACGCGTCGTGTTGGTCAGTGCGCTGGACGATCCTGAGTACGAGGCCCTCTCCCGGTCGGTGGGAGCCGCCGGCTTCTTGAGCAAGAAGCATCTGGAGGTCTCGAGACTTCGCCAGCTTCTGGGGATCCCGCGCTGAGAGGGGAAACCGTGCCCTGGCTACGGCGGCACGTTTCAAGGGCGCTCAAGCGCGCGGTTCCTTCAAGTACCGCAGCACGGCCTTCACCCGCGGGTGCACCGTGCGGTCCGCGCTGTCGATGTCGAGCTCCTGATAGAGTAGATTGATGTGATTCTCGACCGACTTGGGGGACAGATGCAGCTTTTCCGCGATGGCCGTATTGGTGTAGCCCTGGGCGATCAGGGCCCAAATCTCCCGCTGGCGCGGGGTGAGGCTCGCGGGCCCGCCGCGCCGCTGGGCCAGCGCTCCTCGAGTCAACTGCGGATCGAGGACGACGAGCCCGGCGGCCGACCCTTCCACGGCCCGCTCGAGCGTGGCCAGGTCCCCGACGGAGCGCTTGAGGAGGTAAGACCACCCGGACAGCTCCTCTTGTGGCACGGCCATCAGGAAATCCGGATCGGCGTGGTTGGAGAGCAAGACCACGCCCAATCCCGGTAGGTCGCGCCGGAGCCGCAGGCCGAGGTGGATGCCGTTGAAGGGCCCGCCCAGCTGGATATCCAGGATGGCCACGTGAGGGTCCAGCGACGGCACCACCTCGAGCGCTGACCCGGCATCCCCGAACGCCCGCGCCACCTCGATGCGCGGGTGACGAGACAGCGCCGTGGCCAGCAAGTCTCGATACAGCCCTTCGTCCTCTACGATGACGACCCGGATGCGCTCGCCGGAGGTTGCCGCGCCGGATCCCTGCGTCAGGTCCCATCCTGCCGGCATCTCGGTCTCCTTCCCTCGTACCGGCAGTTCGGTGGCCGGCCGGCAACACCTGCCGCTCGGTGGCGTGGGCAGCGGGGCTTGGCTCACGGGCACGGCGTAGGAGCGGCCGTGAAGGGCCTCGAGACCTCGCCAACCTCGCCGAAGCGCTGATCCGCCGAGGCGACAGGGCGGCGGGCAAGGCCTGCCTGGACCAGGCCATCCTGCGCGAAGACGAGCTCGCCAGGGCGGGTTCGCATTTCGCGGGATGGATGAGCAAGTTCCTGCAGCTCTTCCGGGCCGACGTGCAGTGGGACGAGGGCGACCGGGAGGCGGCATTGCGGGTCTACGCCGCGATGCTGGCGGACCCGCTGGCACCGGTCGAATACGCCCGGATGGAAGAGCGGTGTACCGCGTCCGGGGCCGACGTGAAAACCCTTATTCGGCAGCGCCGGAAGGCGGACCTGGAGTTCACCGCGCTGGCGGGGGCAGAGGCCGTCGAGGTGGCACCTTCGGCCGGCCGGACGCTGTACGCTTCTTACTGGAAGGGCTTCGAGGGAGCACCGGGTGTGTTGCTCCTCGCGATGGCCGGGAGTTCCAGGCACGCCTGGTCTCCCTACGTAGGAGAGATGACCGCCCGGGGATGGCACGTGCTGGCCCTCGACCCTCCGGGGCAGGGGATGAGCGTGGGCCCGGGCCTCGATCGCAAGGCGCTGGCCGAAGACGGGAAGGCCGCGCTGGAGATGCTGGCTGCGCGGGGCGCTGCTGCCGGACGCCTTGGCGCCGTAGGGGCCAGCTTCGGAGGAGCGGTGGCGCTCCTCACCGCAGTGGCCGGACAGCCGCCTGTCCGTGCTCTGGTGCTGCTCTCCCCTGCAGGCACCGTAGATGCAGCCCGGCAGCGTAGTGATCCGACGCTGCTCGTCACGAGCGTCGACGACGGGCCGTTCACCCTGCGTAACCGGGAGATGTTCGACGAGGCGCCGCAGGGGGCATGGGAGCTGCGTGTCCTGCCTGAGACCGGGCACGGCACGACTCTGCTGGAGGCACGGCCCCGTCTCTGGGCCGAGGTCGTCGACTGGCTTGCGGAGAAGCTGTGAGCGGGGGGCGTCTCGAGCAAAACGCCTAACGAGGCACCCCCATGGGCGGAAGGCCCTCCTCAGGCAGGGGTGGGGGGAGCGGGGAGGCCGGCTGTCGCCGTTCGCCCTCGTCACGCAGCCCGGCGCTGCTCGCAGGCCAGTTGGACGGCGTCGAGCAGCGACCACAGCACGTCGCACTTGAACTCCAGGGCCGCCACGCACCGTTCCTGGTCCTCGCGGGTGCGGGCGTGCTGCAGTACCAGCGACAGCCCGTGCTGCACATCCCGCCGCGCCTGGCTGAGCCGGCTCTCGGAGTACCGGTACCCCTCGGGCCGGATCCACGGGTAGTGGCGCCGGAAGGCCTCGAGCCGGGCCTCGTGGATGCCGGGCGCAAAGAGCTCGGTGAGGGAGGCCGCCACGCCCTCGAGCCACGGTCGCTCCCGCACGAAGGTGACGTAAGCGTCCACCGCGAACCGTACCCCCGGCAGCAGGAAACGGTCCGACCAGAGGTCGTCCCGCTCCAGCCCTGCCGCCTCGCCCATCATGACCCACAGCTCCAAGCCGCCCTCGTTGCCCTCCCGTCCATCCTGGTCGATGATGCGCTGCAGCCAGAGCCTGCGGTCTTCCCGGGTCGGGAGCTTGGACAGCAGGATCCCGTCTTTGACGGGCACGTTCTTCTGGTAGTAGAACCGGTTGGCTATCCACAAGCGCATGTCGTTGGGGGACAGCTGCCCGGCGTGCATCCTCTGGTTGAACGGATGCAGGTGGTGATAGCGCCGTTCCCCGACGGCCCGCAGCCTCGCCTCGAACTCCGCGGCCGGCCATGGCTGGCTCATAGTTCGACCTCCCAACCGTCTTCGGCGATGTCCAGCCCGGCCTCCCGAAGCCTTCGCCGCTCCGGCGACGAGGGATCCAGGGCCGGGTTGGTGTTGTTGACGTGAACGTAAAGCTTCCACCGCGCAGGCAATTCGCCGAACCACCGGGCCGTACCGTGGCTGCCGTTCATCGGGGCATGATCCATGTCGGCCGCGGTGCGGTGGGCGACTCCGAGGCGGATGAGTTCGTCCTCGTCCCAGAGCGTGCCGTCCAGCAGCACGACGTCGGCCTGTTCGAGCTGTGCTCGGAGGGAGGCCTCGAGCCGGCGCAGCCCTGGAGCGTAGACCAGCCGTCGGCCGGTAGCCGGGTTGGTCAACGTGAAGGCGACGACCGCTCCCGGCGCAGGCGCGCCGGACAAGGCTTGCGCGTAGACGGGCAGTCGCCGAGAGACCTCCGTGGCGAGCACCTGGACGCTTGCGCCCGGTGCACGCTCAGGCGGGAGCATGAACGCCCTGTCCACCGGCATGGCCCTCACCTGCAGCTCTGAGGAGTAAGCGCGCAGGATGGGAAGCACCGGATAGACGCTCTCGAGCACGTGGAGGACGGCAGGAGTGGCCCACAGCGTCCAACGAGCGTTTTCTCGCAGGTTCAGCAGCCCGAGGGTATGGTCGAGTTCGGCATCGGTCAGCAGGACGCCGCGAAGCGGGGTGTCCCGGATGCCAGGCCCCGGCGCCAGCGCCCGGAAATGCGCCATCTGCTCGCGGACGTCCGGCGTTGCGTTGATCAGGTACCACGCTGCGCCATCGGGAGAGACGGCCAGCGAGGATTGGAGACGGCGGCCGGACGGGCCGGCGGCCCGAGCACGGCGGCAGTTGGCGCAGTTGCAGTTCCACTGGGGGAGACCACCGCCCGCGGTCGTCCCGAGCACCCGGATCCTCATGAGAAAGCGCCCGCCTTTCCGGGGCCCGGATACGTGCGGTAAAGAGGCTTCGCCGGCCGGGGGCTGCTGGCCGGCGAGGGTCGCGGGGATGCAGCGTCGAGACCCCTGTGCGGGCTGGTTGCCGCGACGACTCGCTCGTGGTGCGGCGAGAAGGCGCAGGCCGGATCCGTCGCCTCAGGATCGCCCGTGAGCAGAAACGCCTGGCAGCGGCAGCCGCCGAAATCCTCGAACCGGCGTGCACAGCTCCGGCACGGCTCCTGCATCCAGTCAAACCCACGAAATCTCTGGAACGCCGGGGAATCGTACCAGATCCAGTCCAGCGTCGCCTCGGTGGCAAGCGGTGGGTCCAGGCCGGGCAGGACGTAGGCCACCGGGCACGGTAGCGCCCGCCCGTCGGGGGCCACCGTCAGCTGAAGGCGCCCCCAGCCGCCCATGCACGGCTTGGGGCGGCCCTCGTGGTAGTCGGGGATGACCCAAAGGATCTCGAGGGAGCTGCCCCGGGCTCGAAAGGCGTCGACCTCTCTCTCGGCTCTCTCCAGGGTAGCCCGGTCCGGCATCAGGAAGGCGCGGTTGGCAAGCGCCCACCCGTAAAACTGCGTGTTGGCGAGCTCCAGGCGCTCGGCTCCGAGCGCGTCCGCCATCTCCATGAGCTCCCGGACCTGGCCGAGGTTGTGGCGATGGAGCACCACGTTGAGGGACAAGGGGAGGCCCGCCTCTCGAACGAGCGTGGCGGCAGCTACCTTCTCCTCCCAAAACTCGCCACCCGCAATCTCCCGGGCGAGGGACGGGTCGGCCGCCTGAAAGCTCAGCTGAACCGCGCCCAACCCGGCATCCTTGAGTTCCCCCACCCTGCGTTGGGACAGGCCCACTCCGCTGGTGATGAGATTGGTGTACAGTCCCTCTTCCGAAGCCACCCGCACGAGCTCGGCCAGGTCACGGCGCAAGAGCGGCTCACCGCCGGATAGGTGCAGCTGGAGCACGCCGAGCCGCGCCGCCTGGCGAAAGATGCGGGCCCACGCACGGGTGTCCAGCTCCGCGGAGCGAGCGACGAGTTGGACGGGGTTGGAGCAGTAAACGCACTGCAGCGGGCATCGGTGGGTGAGTTCGGCCAGCATGGCCATCGGCGGGGCCACAGGGCGGGGCGTCCGAGCGCCCGCCATCACCCCGGCAGCACCCATTCCACCCACCCTCTCTTTGTCGCCTCCTGGAGGAAAGCCATGACGTCGTCGCCCACTTCGGCGCTCGGGTAGCGCTGCTTCAACTCGGCGATGAGGGCGCGGGTGGTACGGTTGCCGTCGCAGCAGGCAAGGACGGCGGCGGCCGTTTCGTTGAGGACGATGACCTTCTCGGGCATCAAGAGCACGTGACGACGGCGCACGCTGTCCCAGCGCAAGCGAACTCTACGGGCCAACCTGGGCCTGGCCCATGCGTTGGTGGCGTCCATGGCGGCTTCGCCTTTCTACCGCCACCGGTCGGAGGGCCCGGGCCGGGAGGTAGGAGAACCCGCCGGGTCAGGTAAGTGGACGTAGGGCTGCCGTTACGGTGAAGCGCTCTCCGGCCCGGTGCCCGGCTCGACCGCCGGTCCAATACTCAGCGGACGTACACGTAGGCGGTGACCTCAGCGCAGACGGAGATCTCCTCGAACGCCGGCTTCACCCACATGCTGGTTGCCCCCTTTCTTTCCCGCCCAGCTTCCCGGGCGGTGATGCGACAGACGCCAGAAACCGGTCATCGATGGGGGAGGCCAGGGCACGGGAAGACCGAGCCTCGGCTCGCTGCCTCGTTACGGTGATTATGACGCACGGTCCGCACGTTTGCAACCCATTTCATGTTACCGCGAGCACCTTCGGCACAGCAGCCGGGCGTGCGGCTCCTATCGCCTCAGCCTTGCCAGAGCCATCTTCGTTCCGAGGAGGCGATACGGAATTCCCCGGGCACGGTGATGGTCGCACGGTCCAACCGGACCTTTCCCTGCCGGCGAAGCCGCTGCAGCGCGCGGTTGGCCGAAGGGACGCTCTTGCCGCTCAACATGGCGATCTGCTCGCGCACCACCGGCAGCTTGACGGCGACCTCGGAACTGCGGCCGTTGCCCAGAGCCTCCGCCAGCGAATGCAGGGTGAAGGCCACCGCCTGGTCAGCCTCGCTCGAGAAAATGAGACACTGCTCCACCGCCACCAGGAACCTTTGCTGGAGCTGGGAGAAGAGCAGCCGCATCATGGCCGGATCCGAATCCAGCGCTGCGCAGAAGTCCTCGTAGTCAAAGAGCAAGAGCCGCGCATCGGTGATGGCGCTGAAAAGCACCGTGGTGCTCGGGAAGCTTTGCGCGATACGAGCGATACCGATGACGCTGCCCGGCTTGACCAGCTCGGTACCGCGCGCCTGGCCGTGTTGTGTGACCAGCGCCACTGCCCCGATGCCGTCCTCGACGATGCCGATGGATTCCCCCGGGCCGATCTGCAGCGGATAGTCCCGGTTGTGCCGGCACTCCAGCACCCGCGGGCTCTTGCAGCGGGCGAGGGCCAGCTGCAGGAGCTCCCGGTTGGCGTCCGGAAGGCGCTCTTCTTCGAGGAAAGCTTGCTGCACGGCATCCGCCTCCTGGTGGCTGCGCTTTCCAAAGCCCATTCTACCATCGGGAGGCCTGCGGGGTCCCGGAGGAGCGGGGCGGCCGGAGGCGTCGTGGCGCCTCGACGCCGCCCCCACACCTTCATGCCTGTGACTGGGACCGGCTTGCCCACCAGCGCGCGGTGTACATGACGACGGCCGCTCCCAGCCAGCCCAGCGCGTACTGCGGCGCCGCGGCCCAGCCGAAGCGGGCCGAGTGCAACAGGCCCAGCCAGGAAAGGCCCGCCGCCACCAGGCACCAGGCGGCCGCCTTCTCGAAGTGACGGTCGATCAGCTCGGTGACAGAAGCGCTGACGATCAGGACCAGGAAGAGGAAGCCGTTGCCCAGCCCCTGGATGGAGGCCCAATAAACGGAGCGGTTGAGCGCCTGGGTCACGGCAGGGTCGGCCGCCGACAGCCCGAGTGCCGGCAGCACGGAGTTGAGGGCGCTCATCACCACCACGCCGGCCGGGATCACGAACCCCAGCAGGACGGCATTGTGGTAGTTTCTGGGCACCCGTCCCAGGGTCGCCATGCCGACCCCGATGGCTACGTAGGCGATCATGGCCGCGAGGATCGGCCAGGGGAAGAGCTGGCTCGTGAACATCGCCAGCCCCAGCGAAACGATGGGCAGGAAGACCACCGGCGTCCAGACCTGGAAGCCGATGCGTGCCCCCATCGCCTTGTACGGCGGGTGCAGGGCGTAGACCACCGGCGTGATGATGCTGCCTGCCAGGCCGCAGACCAGCGTACCCAGGCCGTCCCAGAAGACGACCCACCGGGCGTCGTACTCGTCGCCTGCGGACGCTCCGCCTTCGACTGCCGCGATGTCCTGCAGCACCTGGTAGACCGCCATGGGGATCACCACGGAGAAGAAGGGGGCCACCTTGGGAAGCGCCTGGAGCAGCCCCAGGGAGACCGCCCATGGCACCGTCGGCGCGATCCCCTGCCAGGTCGGACGCACGTAGCCGATGGCCAGCCCGATGGCCAGCGGGATGAGCCACACTACCAGAAACGGCGGAATGCCCCAGCGGGTGACGCGCAGCCGCGCCAGGACTGCCGCGGAGACGATGGCCAGGGCCACCAGTCCGACGATGGGGTTGTCGAACAGGCGCTGGAGCAGGATCAGGGCGAGGTAGCTGTACATCGCGGTGCCGAACACCGTCATGGAGGCCGGTACCGGGATGATGGCTCGCAACCTCCTGGCAAAGGGTGCCATGGCGAGCTTGATGAGGCCGGTCCAGATCACGGCAGCCGCGGCGATCTCCCAGGCCAGCACCGGATCGTGCTGATCCAGGTAGACCGGCAGCATGATGGAGAGGGTGTAGGCCAGGATGGCAGGCACGTTGTTCCCGTAGACGTGCGAGGTGACGTCGGACCGCGCCTGCCGGCGACCGAGCTGGATCCCGAGGAAAGCCAGGCCCAGGGAGCCGACCAGGAAGCCCAGGGCGTACCCCGGCAAGAGGTGCGTCGTGCTGAAGGCCGCCGAGATACCGGCAGGCAGCAAGAGAAAGACGGGAATGATCATCTGTGCCAGGTTGAGCCCCACTTGCGCCACCGTGGCGTCGACGTCGCCGCGGGTAAGGGCCCACCACCGCGTGAGTGGTTGAGCGGACTGCATGCTCACGGTTCCCCCACCTTCCAGGTGGTAGGCGGTCCCCTGAAGGACTCGCCGTCGTCTGGAAAAGGCGCGAGGGGTGTGCGGCCCGCCCGGGGGGTGCGGCCGGCGCCCCCGCGCCTTTCGAACGGCTCAGATCTTGAACGACTCCAGCGTCTCCGGGGCGAAGAGGTCCCGGGGCTGGAGCAGGCGCTTGGACAGCCCCTGCTCGTACGAGTAGCGCAGGAAGACCGCCAACGTTGCCTCGTTGGCCTCGAACCCGTAGGGCCAGAAATCCCGGCCCATGACGGCACGCGTCTCTTCCACGTGCGAAGTGAGCCAGGGAAGCATGAGCTTGAGGGCAGCGGTTTGGTAGAGGTCCGCGTAGGCCTCCTGCTGGGCCTGGGCCAGCGCCTTCATCAGCGACTGCGCCACCCACGGGTGCTTCTCGTAGACGTCGCGGCGGATGACCACGGTGTGCATGATGGGGAAGATGCGCGTCTTCTGGAAGTACGCCTGCTCGACTTCCTTGTAGTTGGGGAATAGCCGCCGGACGTTCTGCGAGCCCCGCGCGAAGCACGAGGGCATGCGCGCTGTGTAAAGGGCGTCGATCTCGCCGCTGTCGAGCATGGCCGAGAGCGTCTTCTCGGGCCCGATGGGGTGGACGTGGATGTTGCTCGGCAGATCCAGGCGGAGCTTCTCCGGGCGGCCGGGCTCCTCTTCGCCGCCGGTGAAGTACTCCACGCTGTCCACGGGTACGCCGTATTCGTCGGACAGGATCCCGCGAATCCAGACGCCGGCCGTCATCTGGTACTCGGGCGTTCCGACGCGCTTTCCGATCAAGTCGTTGGGCTCGCGGATGCCGCTATGGCTGTTGACGTAGATGCAGGAGTGGCGGAAAAAGCGCGACGGAAAAACCGGGATGGCGATGAACGGCGGGTTGTCGCTGAACAGCGATACCACGTACGACGACAGGGACATCTCCGCGGCATCGAATTCCCGGTGCCGCAGCATCCGGAAGAAGGTCTCCTCGACCGGCAGCGGAAGGTACGTCAGGTCGATTCCGTCGGGTCTGATGCGTCCCTCCTGCAATGCACGGGTACGATCGTAGTTCCAGCAGGCCATGGTCAGCTGAAGGTTGCCCATGCAAACGGCTCTCCCTTCTGATATGGACCCCTCGTTCGCTGCGGGCAGCGAGCGGTCCCGGTGCCGCGGACGGCGGCGCCGCCGGCTCCCGGCCCGCGTTGCATGCATCCGGTAACATGGTGCGCCTCTGGGGATGGCCGCCTCGATATCAAATGATCACCTCCGACCCGTGCCGGCGACGTCCCCGTGACGTCACGTCGAAGCGAAGAGGCCGCCTGCAGTGTGCCTGCGCGGGCCCCGGGAAGCACCCCCGTGCAAGGAAAGAAGCCCCAGCAACTGCCTTAGCCCACGCTAATGCACGGCGCGAGGCGCGAGCGGTACGCGATGAGGAGGTGAAACGGCGGGAGGAACCAGGGCCCGAGGAGGTACGTCCCGGTTGGAGCGGATCGTCAGAGGCACGGTGCGGGCCGGCAACGGGCATGGGACGCAAGCCACGGCCCACGGCTGGTTTCGCAAAGCGGTGGAGGAGCGCTACGGCTTCGTCCCGGAGCTCGGCACGCTGAACGTCCAGGTGGCGGAGGAAATCCAGAGTCGCTTGGTGCTTTTGGAAGAGCTCCTGGGAAAGGGGACGGTGCTGGTCCCGCCCTCCCGAGCCATCTGTTGCTCCATCCTGCGCCGTGTGCGGCTGGGGTGCGTCAGCAGCCGGCAAGACGGCTTGGTGGTCCGGCCGCTGGTCGAGGGGTACGACCCCTACAAGGTGGAGATCGTGGCTCCCGTCCACCTGCGGACGACGTTGGGCCTGGCCGACGGCCAGGAGGTCCTGCTCCGTTTCGACGTCCCGGAGCCGCGGGGCCGATGGACGCTCGCGGACAAACCCTGATTTGATCCACGGGAGGTGCCGCCGGATGGGAGCGTGCCCGAGGGACATCCAGGAACCGGAGGGGGTTCCGGCAGGAAGGCAGGGAGGAAGCCGGGAAGGCGGCTGGGTACGGAGCCTCGCTTCGTCGGGGCTACTGGCGGCCATCTCCTTGGTACTTGCGCTGTATGTCCATTTCCCCCTGCTGCCCGTCGCGCCCTACCTCCTCTACGACCCGAGCGACATCCCCGTGATCCTGGCCGGCTTATGGCTGGGTCCGGGCTGGGTGCTGCCCATCAGCGCCGTGGTGGCGCTGGCTCTCGGGGCGACGGCGGGCGGCGGCGCGGTGGGCGTGGTCAGCCGGCTGGTGGGGAGCGCCGCCCTGGGAGTGGCGGCGGCGGTCGCGTTCCACCGCGGCGGGCGCCGGATCGGATTCGCCGGGATGGTGGCCGTCGCAGCCTACACGGCGGCGGAGGTCCTGCTGACCCTCCTCCTGGTGCCGCTCTTCATGGGAGGGAGCCTGGACGACGCCGTCGCGTTGCTCCTGCCCGTGGTCGTTCCCTTCAACCTTCTGAAGGGCGGCATCAACTTCGCGCTTTGCTCCGTGATCGCCCGCCAGTTGACCAAGACCCCGGCGGGATTCTCTCTCGGCCGGCGAGCGGACTGAGGCCAGGGCTTCCTCACGGCATCATTCCTCAAAGAGTAATCAAGTTGAATAGTTATATGTTAAGCCCTCGGCTCCCGGCACCCCCACATTAGCCTGCGCTAATGATGGTGTTCCACCCGCGATGGTAGTGTTCCGCCGGAAGCAACTGATTTGAAAGGGGTGTCGTCGGTTGGCTGTCCCTCGTTCGACGTGCGAGGCCTTCGACCTCCGCGGATGGCTGGAGAAGGCGGAGCAGATAGGCCAGCTCAGGCGAGTGGAGAACGCGGAAGCCAGGCTCGAGATCGGCGCCATCTCGGAGCTGAACAGCAAGCGGCGGGGACCGGCCCTCCTGTTTACCAAGGTGCCGGGTTACCGCGAGGATTTCGGCGTCCTTACCAGTGCCATGCTCAACGCCAGGACGCTGGGGCTCACCCTGGGCATCGACGAAGAGCTGGACAACATCGGCATCGTCAACCGGATCGCGAGCATGCTGCGCAAGTGCGAGAGCCATGCCTCGGAGTATCCCATGAAGTGGGTCGACGGCGGGCCCGTGATGGAAAACGTCTTGCGGGACGACGACGTGGACCTGACGATCTTCCCCACCCCGATCTGGCACGAGCTGGACGGGGGGCCGTTCATCGGCACCGGGTGCGTGCAGATCCACCAGGATCCTGAGACCGGCTGGGTCAACGTCGGCACCTACCGGATGCAGCTGCTGGGGAGGAACCTGCTGGGCAATTACATCTCGCCGGGCCACCACGGACACATCATCCGCCAGAAGTACTGGAAAGCGGGCAAGCCGGCTCCGGTAGTGGTCAGCTTCGGGCACCACCCGATCTTCCTGCTCATGGGTTCGTCGGACGTTCCCGCTGGGGTTGACGAGCTCTCCTGGATCGGAGCGATCTACGGGCAGCCGGTTCCGGTGATCCGGGGACCGGTAACAGGACTCCCTATCCCCGCCTGCGCCGAGATCGCGGTGGAAGGGTGGGCCTACCCGGACAAGCGAATGGCCGAGGGCCCCTTCGGCGAGTTCACGGGCTACTACGCCTCCGGGCAGAAGCAGGAGCCCTACGTCGAAGTGAAGGCGCTCTACTTCCGCAAC
The DNA here is from genome assembly GCF_035593305.1 of Limnochorda sp. L945t. Taxonomy (GTDB): domain Bacteria; phylum Bacillota; class Limnochordia; order Limnochordales; family Geochordaceae; genus Carboxydichorda; species Carboxydichorda subterranea. The sequence goes on from NZ_CP141615.1 coordinate 55,235, forward strand.
CAGCCCATCCTGCTCGGGGCACCGCCCAACCGTCCTCCCAACGACTTCTCGTACTACTTCTCGGTCATGCGCGCGGCGGCCGTCCACGAGAGCCTGCGGAAGGCTGGCATTCCCGGCGTCCGGGGCGTCTGGGTGTACGAGGCCGGCGGCGGCCGCATGTTCCTGGTGACCAGCATATCCCAACAATACGCCGGCCACGCGAGCCAGGCGGCCGCCATCGCCGCCACCTGCCAGGCGGGAGGCCTGATGGCCCGCTATTCCATCGTCGTGGACGACGACATCGACCCGTCCAACCCCGACGACGTCATCTGGGCTCTGAGCACTCGCTCCGACCCGGCCAGCGACATCGACATTCTGCGGCAGAGCTGGAGCAACCCCCTGGACCCGATGATTTCCGACGAGGCGAAGGCCAGGGGGCAACTGTGGAATAGCCGGGCGCTCATCAACGCCTGCAAGCCGTTCGACCGGCTCAAGACCTTCCCGCCCGTGGCGGAGTCGTCGCCGGCCATGCTCAAGGCGACGCGTGAGAAGTGGGCCTGGTTGTTCGAATGAGTCAGGGGGTGGCCTCGGGGCGCCTTTGCAGGGGCCGCGGGGCCACCCGGCCGCAAAGTCACCCGAAAGGCGTGGCGCCGCCCCCATCCCGAACGCACACGACCGGAGCGAAGCAGCGCATCCAGTCAGACGTCACTGACACGAGGGGGATCCACCATTGCTCACGACGCAAGCCGTCAAGGCTGACCGAAAGCTGCTGTGGCTCGGCACCGGGGTTCTCCTGGGCCTCATCTTGTGGTTCATGCCCACGCCGGCAGGTTTGACCGTCGCCGGGCAGCACGCCCTGGCGGTCGTGATTTTCACGGTCTTCTTGTGGGTCTCCGGCGCGGTTCCGACCAGTGTGGGCTCCCTGATGATGATCGGCATCGTGCTTTGTCTGATGCCGAACGAGGTTCCCGCGACCAAGTTTCTCTCCTTCTGGACTCAGGATACGATGTGGTTCGTCCTCGTTTCTTTCATTTTCAGCGTGGTCATACAGAAGAGCGGGCTCGGCAACCGGCTCGCCATCTACGTGTTTTCTCTCCGCAACCTGCTGGTGATCGACATTGCCCTGCTCGTCCTCAACGCGCTCTTCTCCGTCGTAGGCATGGCGGCCTCCTTCCCGAAACTCGTGTTGCTCATGCCTCTGGTCGTCTCGATGGCCGCCCTTTCCGGCATGCCGAAGGAGGATCCGTACGTCCGGCACGTAGCCCTCATGATCAACGTGCTGGCCAACCAGACGGGGCTGCTCGTCTACTCCGGCTTCGTGCTCAACCCGGCTCTGGGGCCCCTGGGTGGTTTCCAGCTGGACTACACGAAGTGGCTGCAGTGGTTCTTCCCTCCGGCCCTGGTGTACACGTTGATATCCTTCGTCGTACTCTACCTCCTCTTCCGCCCGGCGCGTGGCGCGAACGGGTTCGACGTGAAGGTCATAGAGGAGAAGCGCCGCGAGCTGGGTCCCTTGAGCCGGAAGGAACAGAAGGCCATCGTCTGGCTCGTCGTCGCCGTGGTCCTCTGGGCGACCGGGGGGATGACGGGAATCCCCGCGGGCTTCGCGGCCGTCCTGGTAGCCGCCATGCTGATGCTTCCTGGAATCGGCGTGGTGAACTTCAAGGAGTTCGTGCAGGCGACGGACTGGAACACGGTCTTCATGCTGATGGGGGTGCTCTCCATCGGGGCCCTGGGCGCCACCGGGTTCGCCAAGTGGCTGTGGGGCCACATCCTGCCCAGTCAACTGCCGGGCAACCCCATGGTGGCGCTGGTGCTCATCTCCTTCCTGGTGGAGCTGCTGCACATTCCCCTGGGCAGCCTGGGGACGACGCAGGCGTTGGCCGTCCCGTCGCTGGCGGCGTACGGGCCGACGGTGGGCATGTCCAGCGAACTGCTGAGCATCGTGGCCTACATGTCCATCGTCGGGCAGTTCTTCTTCGTCTACCAGAACGCGGCGCTGGTGGCGGGGCAGGGCTTTGGCCTGTGGAAGCCGAAAGACATACTCAAGTTCGGCGCCGCCATGTTCGTCGTCACGCCCCTGGTGATGGGCGTGGTGCTGTTACCGTGGTGGCTGCACATGGGGTGGATCCGGTAAGCGTCCGGCCGGGCGCCCGCCCGAGGGAAGGGCGGGCGCCCGGCCCCCTGGACGAAGGTCGCCAGATGCGGGGACGGGTGGAAAGGAGCCAACGGGGGACGGAGGGTGCGAGGGCGTCTCCAGGCCGGGTTCGGGCAGAGATGACGGGGGAGGGGGACGGGCATGACGGTCTCGTGGCCAGCCCTGCAGCTTGCCGGAGCGATCGATCGGTTCCTGGCCCTCCCGGGTGCCCGTTACGTCAAGCTCGAAGGGAGGGCCTTCCACGTATTGCACATCGGTGACGACGGTTACGTGTGGCTCGTCGTTTCCGGCTGGCTGCTAGGCATGCGGGGCAACGCCGAAGGGCGGCTGAAGGGGACGGGCCTGTTCGGACCGGGCGACCTCCTGGGGATGAGCAGTCTCGGCGGAAACGTGCGGGAGGTGCCGTTCTACAGCATCGGCGAGACCGAGGTCATCCAGGTGAGCCGGCTCGCGCTCGATCGCGCGGTCGAGAGGGACGATACGCTCTGCCGGTGGCTCTTGAAGTACATGTGCATGCGCTACTCCGAGCTGCTGGACGAACTCGAGGTGAGCACGCTGTTGCCGCTCCGGCAGCGGATCGAGGCCTTCGAGAGGAAACTGACGCAGAAGATGCCCGTCTCCGTCGAGAGGCCAGTGCCCCAGACCGTCCTGGCTTGGGCGGTAGGAGGGCACCCGGTCAGCGTCTGCCGCGCGCTCAAGGGCGCGTAGGGCCTCCAAGCACTCCGGTACGCAATGCGCGGTCAACCCGGCAGATCGGGTACGGGGGCCAGCGTCCCCACGCTCTGCAGCGCAGTGTAAAGATCGGCCCACCGGCGGAGACTGCGCTGGTAGATGGTGTTCCACTGAGGATTGCCCTGCACCACCTGTTTGGACGGTACCATGCTCGCCACCGCTTCCGCTTCGTCGGTCCAGACGCCTGCTCCCAGCCCGCCGAGCAAGGCCGCGCCCAGCGCGGTAGCTTCAGGCACGTCCGCGAGGTACAAAGGGGCAGGGGAGGCAGCGGCTTTGATATCCACCCAGAGCTTGTTACGCGTGCCCCCGCCGGTGACGGTGATGGAATCGATGCCCTGGCCGGTCAACTGATGCATGAGTGCAGTGAGGAACATGGTCTCCAGGGCCAGTCCCTCCAGCACAGCCCTCAGGAGGTCCGCGCGTTTGTGATAGGCTCCCAGGCCCAACCATGCCCCCCGAGCCCGCGCGTCAGGCGGCTGAATGGTACCCCTTAGGTGCGGGACAAACAGGCACCCGTTTGCCCCGGGCGGCGAGTTGCCCGCTTCCCGGGTCATGCTGAGGTAGAAGGCCTCTCCGTATCCAAGGTCTGGAAAGAGCTCCCGTAGCCATTCGATGGTAGCCCCGGATGCCAGCAGCCCGCCCATGATATAGTATCGGTCCCTTGCGGCGTGGCACCCGATACTGAATCCCGCCTCGGCGAGGGATTCCGTGATCAGCGGCGATGGTAACGTCATCAGCACGGCCTCCGCCGTGCCCATGGAATGAAGCACCTCACCCGGGCGATAGATGCCGGCGGCCAACGCGCCACAAACGTGATCGTGGCCGCCCGCAACGATCGTGGTCCCAGACCCCAGCCCCGTCCGTCTCCGTACCTCCTCCGTGAGGGGTCCCAGCGGCGTGCCGGATGGCACCAGACTGGGCCACAGCGACACGGGGATGCCCGCTTCTTCTAGCAATTCGGATGACCATCGACGTCCGCGGATATCGAACGCCATCGTACGGCTTGCCAGGGAGAAGTCCATGACCATCTCCCCGCTCAGCTTGAACAGCACGTAGTCAGCAACACACAACCACTTGGATGCTCTGCCGAATAGCACCGGATCGTGCTGCTTGAACCACATCACCTTGTTGATGCTCGGAATGTGAGACATCGGGAAGCCGGTTATCGCGTAGATACTCCTGGGACTCCGATGGGTCTCCCACCAAAGACGCTGCGGCTCCGTTCTGGAGTCGAACCATTCAATGATCTCGCTGACGGGATCGCCTCGACGATCCACCAAGAGCCCGGCCTCGCCCACGCTCGTTACGGATATTGCGGTTACTTCACGAGCTCGGTCGGATCCCAGTTGCTCTGTCACGGAGGCAAGCCCCCGGATGACCGCCTCCCAGACGTCGTCTGCGCGCCATACGCTCCGGCCGGCTCCTTGATGGTACCGTTTGGTGGCCTGTTTGAACGATGCGACAATCTCCCCGCTTTGGTTGAAGGCTATCACTTTCCAGTTGGTAGTACCTATATCGATCCCGATCAGGTACACTGCCGGTCAGGCCCTCTCCACCTGCTGCGCCGCCCCTACCCTCGAACGGCGCCGAGCGTCAAGCCTCGCACCACGAACCTCTGCGCGATGATGGCCACGATCGCCGGAGGGCTCATGGCCAGAAGAGATCGTACGGCGATGTACCAGAACTGCGCACCCCGCGTGTCGTATCCGCTTGCAATGCGGACCGGCATCGTGATCGCGTCTCTGGACGTAAGGGTCAGCGCCATGAGGAACTCGTTCCAGCTGAATGCGAACCCGATGAGACCCGCCGCTACCAGCGACGGCGCAACCAGCGGAATGGCAACCCTGAGCATTGCCCCGATGTGTGTCGCTCCGTCCAGGAGGGCCGCTTCCTCCAGATCAGGGGGCAGGTCACGGAACGACTGGACGAGGATGGCTATCACGAAGGGCATTGTGAAAGTCGCGTTGACCAGAACAAGTGCGATCAACGTATCCAGCAGATGCAGGGCCCTCATGGTCAGGAAGAAGGGAATGGCCACGACGACCGGCGGCATGACACGCTGCGAGATGAACCAGATGGTGATGTCACGGTTCTTTGGACGAGTAAACCTGAAGCGGGCAAGCGAGTAGGCAGCAGGCGCTCCGAGAAGCAGCGCAATGGCCGTGCCGCCCAGACCTGCCAGCATACTGTTAACCATGGACCTGCGCATTTCCGGCACATGTAGCTCGGTCATCCAGTTTTCGGCCGTAGGACGAAATGACAACCCCGGCACGGCAAGCCCGGAGATCTGCAGCGCCTGGGCTGCCGGTCTGAACGACATCGATATCCCCCAGTAAAAGGGCAGGATGACCCAGACCACGACGATGGCGGTGACGAGGACGAGGCCAAAGCGGGTCAGTGTCTTCGACACAGCATCTCGAAACCGGCGCTCGTCTGTCCTGTGCATCAGTCATACATCTCCCTCGTGCCGCGGAACAGCAGGTTCGCGACGATCATCACGGCTACCAGCAACAACAGGCTGAGGGCTGCCGCATACCCGAGGTCGAAGAAGCGCAGTCCCACGCGAAACGTGTATAGGGAGTACACTTCCGTGCTCCGTCCTGGCCCGCCGGAAGTCAGCACGAAGGGAGTGTCGAAGACCTTCGCTGCCTCGATGAACCTGAGGAGCAACACGAGCCGGATCAGCGGCGCCATCATGGGTAGTACGACCTGCGTGACGATCTGTCTGTTTTTCACCACGTCCAGGCTTGCCGCTTCCAGGACTTCCTGAGGCAGGCCTTGCAGCCCCGCCAGGAACACGAGGAAGCAAAAAGGTGTCCACTGCCATACGTCCACTAGCAACACGGAGAGTCGTGCCCAGAAGGGATTGGAAAGCCACGGAGGATGCCACCCGAGCGGGGCAAGGAGGGAGTTGACGAGCCCGCCCTCCTCATAGAGGATCGTCGTGAAAAGGTATGCCACACCGACCGGCGTCGCAAACAGCGGCATCGTCATGATGGCTCGTAGCACGCCTTGCCCTCGGAAATCGCGATTGAACAGGAGGGCGAATGCAAATCCCAGGATGAGCTCGAGAGGCACGGCGACGGCGATGAAGAGGATGGTTCCGAGGGCACTTTCGGACAGCTTGTAGTCAGCAAACGCCTTCGCGAAATTCTCCATCCCTACGAAGTACCCCGGACGTCCCAGACGAATGCGCTGGGTGGAAATCCAGAGCGTATATACGAAGGGAAAGACCGTAAAGAGGAGCGTCCACACTGCCGCCGGAAGCAGAAGGATACGCTTGGTCATCGTCTTGTAGGAAAGGCGTGGCCAACCTATCATCTCCGCCCCTGCAAGCCCCATTGTGGCAGTCCTTGGCTGCCTGCTCACACTTACACCCCCAGTACTGTCGGCAGGCCGCCGGACCTCCGGTCCGGCGGCCTGCTTGCGGCATCGTCACTTTCCGCCCATGGCCTCTTGATAGGGCTTGCCGTATCCGATCGATTGCCTGTAGAGCTCTAGCTGCTCGCGCCTTCCGAGACGGTTGGTGATCTCGTCCCAGTCCCGAGCCGTCCTGTCCAGGGCCTCCTTTGCGCTGACGGCGCCGGTCAACGCCTCTGAGATGTGCTGATCGAGCGACACCCAGTACTCGTGGCCTCCCGGGATACGCAGGTAGGGTAGCTGCCTCTCCGCGAAGAAGGTCTCGTAGTACGCCTGTGTGTACTCGCGCACGTCCTCCGCATTCCAGCCCTGCGCCACGTAATCCTCCAGCTTTGCATCGCCCTGTGGCGCCAGGAAGTGGTGCCGGGTACCCGGATCTACGCCGTCCCAGCCCCGGTAAGCGTGCCACTGGCTGATGGGAGTCATGGCCAGGAATGCGAGGAAGTGATAGGCAACCTCCGGATTCTTGGAAAGTGCCGAAATCACGCCGTGCCACGATCCGCCGGTCGTGTTGCCCACCACGTTCGGCGAGTCGAACTTGACCCAGCGATTATGCTCACGGTCCCACACTTCGAGGGTACCGGGAAGCATGGCAGTGCCCAGCTTACCCTTGATGACCGAGCGACCTGGCTCCTGGACGAGCCCGCCCACGTCACCCCAGGAGAAGGTGAGCACGGCTTTGCCGCGCATGAAGTAATCCCAGGCCTCACCCAGGTCCCAGCTGAGCTGTGCAGAAGGACCGAACTTGGCGAGCTGCAACAGGAGCTCCAGCGCGCGAACGTGTCCGGGAGAGTTGATGAGAGGATTCATGTTTTCGGGATCGAACCAGTACACGTTGTGGTACCTGTCCACCGTCGGTCCGGGAAAGAGCACGAACGGAGCGGACAGGGAGGCGTAGTGGAACATTCCCTGCCCGCCAACCTTGAGGTGCATCACCATACCGGAATCGGGCTCGCCGTCTCCGTTCCAGTCCCAGCCGTTGAAGAACTCGGCGATATCGCGAACCTGCTCCCACGTCTTGGGCGGTACGGGCAGGTCGTAACCGTACTTTGCCTTGAACCTCTGGCGGTACGAGGCGTTGGTCAGGATGTCACGCCGGTAGTAGAGCACCTGGCCATCTGAATCATTGAGCACCCCATACCAGTGGCCTTGCCACGTGTGCAGTGCGACCTGCGACAGGGGCATGGCGGAGCGATCCCACTTCGGGAAGCGGGGATCGTTCAAATACTTGTCGATGGGGATGATGTAGTTTCCCGCTATCAGGTCACCGTACCAATCGGCGCCTGCCATGAAGATATCGTACTGGCCAGTGCCCGTGAGGAGGTCGGTCATAGCCTTCGAGTAATGCTCGGCGTAAGGAATGCCAACGATGTTCACCTTACCACCGGTGAGTTCCTCCCATGGCTTACGCCACTCGTGCAGCGGCCCCTCGATGGGCCCCTTCGGCCCGGCGACGTTGACGGTGATGGTGATGGTCTTTCCCGCGAAAGGCTTCTTCCCGTCCGTGATGATGGTGCCCAGGTCGCTCTTGGGTACGTAGACGGTATCTCCCGACAGGTTCTTGATGGGAACGAGGTCGGATGCGGCGTGCACGGACACGGCCATGGCCAACGTCGCGAGGACGACCCACACGAGGAGCGTCAACCGCTTGTGAGACTGCATGATCTTACAACCCCTTTCCGTCTCGCTTTTCGTTGCGATGCCTGTCGTCAGCCTCCTTGACCGCCTTGCCTCACCTCCCCTGTCGCACCGCCTCGAAGAGGAGCGACAGCTTTGCCCGGGCGGACTCGTACACGCTCTCAACAGTCATCTGGCCGAGCTCGGCTGGATCCCGCGCGGGAGAAGCATGACAAAACTCGCGAATCGCACCGGTGTGCGCGGCGCGTAGCACGCTTCCAAAGTTGACTTTTCCCAAAGCCATGCCGATCGCGGCGCGTATGTCGTTTTCGTCTACTCCCGATCCCCCATGCAGCGCGAGCGGCACCCGCACCTGCTGGCTCAGGGCGCGAACCAAATCCAGGTCGAGGTGGGTCCGTGTCCCGGCCGCGTAGGCGCCGTGAGCGCTTCCCACCGGAACGGCCACGAGGTCGACGCCGGTCTCCTGTACGAACAGGGACACCATCTCGACGGACACCCGATCCTCGGACGTGATGGCAACGCCGGGCTCACCTTGCCCTTTCGAGGGGATCCGTCCCACGGCTCCCTCGACGACGGCGCCTGTCGAGCGAGCGGCATACACCACTTCACGGGTCTTCTGGACGTTCTTTTCAAACGGAAGCTGCGACCCGTCGAACATCACGGAATCGAATCCGGCCGCGATGCACCGGATGACCTCCGCCAGGTCCCGACCGTGATCGAGGTGAAGATACACGGGGACAGGCGCCTTTGAACGTTCCGAAGCGACCCACGAGGCCACTGCCTCCGGGCCCACGATGTCCAGGTCGGACCCTCCGCATGCGACGATGACCGGCACGCCCAGGTCGCTGGCCGCGCGGATGACAGCTCGGGTGACCCAAAAATCGTAGACGTTGAAGGCCGCCAGGGCGTACGGCCGGTCGAGCACGTCCTGAAGCAGCTCTTTCAGCGGTTGCCACGAGCGCCGGCTAAGGGTCATGGACGTCCACCCTTCTGTTGCCTGGTATCCGTGATGGGCGATCCTGGCACGTCTCCATCTCCCAGCAAGATGGGGCGAGTCCCGGTGATCTCGCACCACTCGAGGAGCTCAGCGACCACGTTGCCGTAGACCCCATGGACGTGGTTGCAAGGGAACTCGGCCAGAAAACGCTCTGCAGGCACGCGGAGTCGCACGAACGCGTGCGGCCAGTTGTCCTGGACGAGGGCAATGCGGCGCGCCTCGTCTTCTGGTCCGAGCCTCACGAATTCACCCCGCACGATGTGCATCCGGTACTCGCCCTTTTCACGGGTGAGCCGGGCCAGGGTAACATCGCCCGGGGCGGCCACGTGGAAGACCGAGGCGCCGCCGGCCGGGAAGTAGAAGCCTTGAGGCTTGAGCTCGACCCTCGGGAGGTTGTGCTCCGGCTCGAAACTGCGGCCGGCGAAGTAGGTCGCATGCTGGCCGGAGTTCACCAGGTCGAAGATGCCGAGGTCGGCGAAGTAGTGCCGCACGTCGGCGAAGAGCACCGGAGTGCCGGCGACGTGCTTGAAGACCTCCATCGTCAAGGCTGCGTCCATGTCCGCTTCGGTGGCACAGACGATGGGATCGTGCGGGCCCTCCCAGTCGTACGGGTCGTTGAGGAACGCTTCGGGCACGTCCGTTGTCACGAAGTGCTCGGTAAGCTCCGGCTGGCTCTTGATGCCGATGAAATCGAAACCGCGTTCATCGATGATGTCACGAAGGGCGTGATACGAGGCAATTTGCAGCTCCAGCTTCTCCGGAGTGAGCTGCTGGCCGTCGTAATGGACCTTGCGCACGTGCTCCTCCAGCCACTGCCGGGCATGGCGCACCCGATCCGTCCCGATGAACGCCTGCGAGCGTCGTACGACCTCCCACTGATCGACGTGCTCGACGTCGATCCCAAACTGGCTCACCCACTGATCCACCGGTGCCGTCGCCGTGTTGATGCCGATGGGCCGCCCTCCGAACAGCCCGAAAGTCTCGCCCTGCAGCCGATAGGCCGCATGGGCGCCGCGGGCCCATGCCACGACCCTGCGGAGCACCTCCGCCTCCTCAATCTCGCCGAAGACCCGCCGGTAGCGGACGCCCATCTGGTCGAGCGCTCCGGCGGCCGCCAGCACCGAGACCATCCCGGGCCTGGACGGATTGATCGGGCCGAAGAGCAGGATGGGGCGGGGTGCGAACCGGGCGGCAAGGGCCGTGAATTGTGGGAAAGCCCAGATCGCGTAGTGGAAGATGGTTGCCTCGCAACCCTCTCGGGCCAGACGCCGAGCCTCCTGCGCCGCCAGCTGGTTGGTCCAAACCAGTTCGCCGGTGACCACCTCGACGCCGGCGCCCTCGAGGGCGCCCCGTAGACGCCTCTCGAAGGCCTTGTTCTCTTCGATCAGCCGTTCGTGGGCGTAACGCCGGCCATCGGAAAAGGTGAGGATGCCAAGCTTGGGTCTATTCTGCACCACCAACACCACCGTCCTGCTCCTGGCTATGTCACCGCAGGCCTCGCGAGGCTCCGCCGAGTAGAGCGGCGTTTACCGGGCGGCTCCGCCGCGTCTTGCCCGCCCCATGAAAGCGATGCCTCTGGGGGCGCCATGGCGGTCGATTGCCGTTTGACGAGGCTCGGCTGCAACGTGTAAGTCGTGGGCTGCTGCCGACCGGATTCGATCCGGCGCAAGAGCAGCTCCGCTGCCGTGCGCCCCATGTCGCCGACCGGCTGGGCCACGACGGTCAAGGATGGCCGCATCAGACGCGCCCATCGGGAATCATCGAAGCAGACAAACGATACGTCTTCCGGGACGCTCAGGCCGAGCTCTCCGAGCGCTCGGATCGCTCCTGCAGCCATCTCGTTGTTGGCCACGAACAGCGCCGTCGGAAGGTTGCGGTTCGCGCTGTGCCCGAACAGCTCGAGGGTGGCACGGTAGCCCCCCTCTTCACGGAAATCGCCGACGGCCACCATGGCTTCGTCGGGTGCCATTCCCCCGGCAGCCATGGCCTGCCGGTACCCCTCGAGACGCCGGGCGCCCGTGGTGAGATGGAGCGACCCGGCCACGTGAGCCACCCGCCGATGCCCGAGCTCGAGCAGGTGCTCGACGGCCATGCGGGCACCGGCGCGGTTGTCGACCAACACCGCGTCAGCCTCCAGCCCCTCGATCACGCGGTCGACCTGCACTACGGGGATGCCCGTGCGGAGGCTTTCCTGGAGCAGATCCTGATTACGGCCGCACGGGGCGATGATGAGGCCCCGCACTCGCCAGCTCAAGAGCGTCTCGAGAGAGGCTCGCTCGCGCTCCGAGTCCTCGTCGCTGTTGGACAAGATCACCGTAAAGCCGCGGGCTCTCGCAATCGCTTCCACAGCGCGAGCCAGCTCGGCGTGGAAGGGGTTGGTGATGTCGGCCAGTATGAGCCCAATCGTTTGCGAATTGCGGACGCGCAGGCTGCGTGCGATGGTGCTCGGCCGGTAGCGGTGGCGCCGGACGGCCGCCTCCACCCGGACTCGGGTTTCGGGTGCCACCATCTCAGGGTGGTTGAGGGCCCGGCTCACCGTGGACGCCGAGAGCCCCAGTTTCGCGGCGATCTCCTTGATCGTCACCGTGCATCCCACACCGCGGCAACGCAGCTGAGTCTCTCTTCCATCACAATCGATTGCATCCCCTGCTCCCCGTATACGACATAGGCGGCGCCACTCCTCCTGCCTGGATCGGAAATCGGTAAAATCGGCGGAAGAGCAATCGATTCCGACTACCAGCCCCAAGGGGCCATCCGGTCCGAGTACTCGGTCGTAGCCCTCAGGAGGGACGGCACCGCGATCGCTATCCGCACGTGAGCCATCGTACGGGGCTTGCGTGACGATCGGCCAGGGGTTGGCAATTAGCGAAGCGGTTCGTCAGGATCCGTCGTTGCGCGGGCATTCTGAAAACGTCGAGATCGCGTACACCTTGCGGTTTGCCGTGCCCGTCCCTACCCGTTTGCCGGCTCGACGAGTCCCTGGCCATCGTCTCAGCGCATGAAGATCCTGCCCGGCCTCCGCCCCACCCCTACCCAGGCCGGACGCTTGCGCCTCGCCATCACCGCCAGGGCGACGACCAGGAGCCACTGCAGGAAGGCGCCGATGGTGAGCCGCTCCCACAGGCCCATCCACCCCGAGCCGGTCGCCGCACTCCACGCGGCCATGGCGCCGGTACCGAAAACCACCGTGACAGAGACGAACGAGTAAAGCCCGTAACCCGCCCATCGCCCGCTCCGGCTGAAGGCGAGCCCGGCGCTCGCCATGGCGACCATGGAGGCGAGCGAGACGAGGCCGGCCAACACCACGTGGCCGGTACCGGCCGGGGTAGCCTCGCTTCCGATGGGATCCATGGGAAACCACAGGGTCATCACGCCGCCGAGTACCCCGACCATCGCGAGAACTCCGCCTGCGAAACGGCCCGCGCCCCGGGCGTGCCGATCCGTACGCGCCTCGAACGCCTGCGACAGAGCCACGCCGAACGTGACGACCAGGGCGTTGTACACCAGGAACCACGGGTCGAGGGAGGCCTTTGCGGGAGCACCCGTCTGGATGAGTTCGCTGATGGCATTGCGGGCGTGGCTGTAACCCGGAGTGGCTGCGGCCCCGGCGACCACGGTGACGGCGTACAGGATGGGTGCGACAATGCCTGCGACGATGCCGAGCATCCCAAACATGGGCAATGCCTCCTCCTCAGGGCCGGCGATTGGCGAAAGGCGCGTCCGGCATGGCCCGGTGCTCCTTTCCAGGCGCCCGCGGCCGTCCCCTGCCCTCCGGCCTCGATGCAACCCCCTTCCTGGTCATCGTCCGCAGGGTCCTTCGTCGTGAGCACGGCGGGCGCCGTGCTATGATGGCTCCGACGCAGGAGGGGAGCTCTTGCGCGTGCAACCGTACCGATGAGTACCGGCGAGGCTCGCAGGGAAAGGAACGATGAGGCCGCATGAGGCATCCCGTCGGGGTCGGTAGGGCGGCGGGTCGAACGGCCTGGGGCGCGCGGGTCGTCGCGATGGCCCTCCTGGCAGCGGTGACGCTGGGCGCGTGGACGCCGCCGGGCGACGTGGCCCGGGGACAGCCGGCGACGCATCCGCTTCAGATCGTGCTGTTCATCGGGGATGGAATGGGACACCAGCACCTGGAGCTGTTGCGGGCGTACCGGCACAGCAAGCCGTTCGTGGACGAGCTCGAGCCTGCCGCCTCGCTTGCGACCCGTTCGCTTTCCGGCGTGACCGATTCGGCCGCGGCGGCGACAGCCCTGTCGACCGGCCACCCGACCGCCAACGGGATGGTGGCCATGGGCCCGCACGGAGAGCGATGGCCCACCCTGCTGGAGCGGGCCAAGCAGGCCGGCATGCGGGTAGGCCTGGTGAGCACGACCACCGTGACCGACGCGACCCCGGCCGCGTTCGCGGCTCACGTCGAGCGCCGCCAGGAGCACCAATCGGTCGCGCGCCAGTACCTGGATCTCGGCGTCGACGTGATCCTCGGCGGGGGGCGCTACCAGTGGGCGCATCGCACGCCGGACGGCGGCGGCCAAGCACTTCTGGAACGGGCTCGGTCGCTGGGTTATCTGGTCGTGCAGGCGAGCTCCGAGCTGCGTACGGTGGCTCAAAAGGCGGCAGAGCGGAGCCAGGCCGCAGGAGAGCAGGCGAAGCTGCTCGGCCTGTTTGCCGACGGCCCCATGGCCTACGAGGCCGAGCGGCCTCCTCACCAGCCTTCGCTGGCCGAGATGACCGAAACGGCGCTACGGTGGCTCGACGGCGGGAGCGGGCAGCCGTTCGTGCTGGTGGTGGAGGCGGGCCGCATCGACCACCTCGGCCACGAGGGCCGGGTGGACATCCTCCCGCAGGAGATGCAGGCCCTCGACGAGGCCGTGGGAGTGGCGCTACGCTTTGCGGCAAAGCGGCCCGGCACTCTCGTCGTGCTCACGGCGGATCACGAGACGGGAGGTCTGGAGCGTTCGGCCGCCCGCATCTGGTACTTCCGGTGGCCGGGTGGGCACACGAGCCGGGAAGTGCCCCTGCGGGTCAAGGGCGCGGGGGCCGAGCGGTTCCAGGGGCTCCGGCACCTGACGGACGTGGGCGGGGTGCTCTCTCGGCTGGTAGAAGAGCGGACGGCCCTGACCGTCCATCAGAGCACAGGGGGGTGCGGAGTGTGGAGTGGCCTTTCATGACGGCGGCGTCCGGCCCGGTGGAGGTTACGGACGAGGTGCTGCGCGCTCAGTCGCGGCCGGTGCTCTACCACTACGACCCGGCGTTCGTGGATTTCTTCGACCACACGTCCTCGCTGCTCAAGCAGGTCTACCGGACGCAATACGACGTCGTGATCCTGCAGGGGGAGGCGGTGCTGGGGCTCGAGGCGGCCGCAGCGTCGCTGCTCGACCCGGGCGACAAGGTGCTCAACCTGGTGTCAGGCGTTTTCGGCAAGTGGTTCGAGCTGTACGTCGAAAGGCACGGCGGGCAGGTCATCGAGCTCGCCGTGCCGTACAACGAGGCCATCGATCCGGCCGACGTGGAACGTACCCTCGACCGGCATCCGGACGTGAAGGTGCTCTCGGTCGTCCACTCGGAGACCCCCTCGGGCACGATCAACCCGGTCGCCGAGATCGGCCGCATCGCCCGGGAGCGAGGGGTGCTGACCGTCGTCGATACCGTCTCGGGGCTGGGTGGCGAAGTGCTGAGCCCCGAGGAGTGGAACATCGACGTCGCCGTCGCCGGCCCGCAGAAATGCCTGGGGGGGCCGCCCGGGCTTTCGCTCATGGCCGTCAGCCCGGCCGCGTGGGAGGCCATGCAACGCCGTAAGCCGCCGCTCCGGTCGAGCTTCCTGTCGCTGCTTGACTGGAAGGACACGTGGCTCGAGCAGAGGCGGTTCCCGTACACGCCCTCGGTGAGCCTGATCTACGCGCTCGAGTCCGCGCTGCGCCACGTGCTCGAGGTCGGCGTCGAGCCGTACGCGGCGCGCCACGCTGCCATCGCGCGGGCATGCCGGGAAGGCGTGAAGGCTCTCGGGCTGCGGCTGTGGCCGGCCCGGGAGAGTATCGCCGGCAACGCCGTGACGGCGGTGCACGTGCCGGACGGTATCACCGACGAGCAACTGCGCGGCCACATGCGCAGCCGCTACGGGGTCATGATCTCGGGAGGCTACGGGGAACTGGCAGGCAAGCTGTTCCGGCTCGGGCACATGGGCAAGGCGGCGCACCCGGCTTACCTGGCGGCCCAGCTTGCCGTCCTGGAGCGCAGCCTGGCCGACCTGGGGTTCCCCGTCAAGCTCGGCGCGGGGGTCGGCGCCGCGCTCGAAGCGCTCGGCGACTGGCCGCCCGGTGGGTGCTCGGAGGGCAGGTCGAGAAGGCCATGACGCCGGCGCCGGGCCCCACCCGGCTCATCCTCGACTGCGACCCGGGCCATGACGACATGGTGGCCCTGATCCTGGCGGCCCGTCACCCGTCGCTCCGGCTCGAGGCCGTGACGACGGTGGCCGGCAACGCTCCCGTGCGAGACACGACCCGTAACGCGCTGCGCATCCTGCGCGCCATCGGCAGCCGCGTGCCGGTCTACCAGGGCGCCGACCGGCCTCTGATGCGAACGCAGCAGACCGCCCAGGGCTTCCATGGGGAAAACGGGCTGGCCTCCGCGGGCGCCGAACTGCCCCCCTGCGACGAGGCGCCGGCGCCGGGCCACGCGGTCGAGGCCATCATCCGCCTCGTGGAGGCGTCGCCCGGGGAGATCACCGTCGTGACCACGGGCCCGATGACCAACCTCGCCCTTGCCCTTCGCCTTCGGCCGGAGCTCGCCCGCCGGGTGCGTCGGATCGCGTTCATGGGAGGCTCCACGGGGGCCGGCAACGTGACGCCGGCGGCGGAGTTCAACATCTGGGCGGACGCCGAAGCGGCCCGCATCGTGCTCGAGTCGGGGGCGCCGCTTGCGATGTTCGGCTTGAACGTGACCCACCAGGCCCGGCTCACCCCGGCCCACGTGGAGCGCGTGCGGCGCTCCGGTGGGCGGCTCTGCGAGCCGCTGGCGGACCTCCTGACCTTCTACCTGGAGACCAGCGCCCGCCATTTCGGGGAGCGAGAGCTCGGGGCTCCGCTGCACGATCCGTGCCCCGTGGCCTATCTGGCCCGCCCCGAGCTGTTCGAGATGCAGGCGTTGCCGGTGCAGGTCGTGACGGACGGGGGCAGCGCCTACGGCATGACTCTGTGCGACACCAGGGTGCTTCCGCCGGAACGGGACGACCGCAAGCGCAACGTCGAGGTGGCCGTGAGGGTCGATGCCGCGGGCTTTGCGGAACTCGTCCTGGGCGCGCTGGAAGGGTTGTGAGGGACGAGCCGGGCTGCGCTGCGGCCTGGTGTTCCCGCCGCTGCCCGGGGACGCCTGACCTACGGCCCGGCGGCTGCCCGGACTCCGCCGGGCCGCAACGAAGTTGCCGCCCGCGCGGCTGCGAAGATGGCCGTGTGGGCCAGGACGATGGCCGGCCCCGACGGGATCGAGAGGTAGTAGGAGGCGTACAGGCCCACGACGGACGCCCCGATGCCGATCGCGACGGACGCCAGCGCCATGGGAGTGAGCCGGCTTGTCAGCAGTCTCGCGGTCGCGCCCGGGATGACCAGGATGGCCAGGCTCATGGTGACGCCCACCGTCTGCAGTGCCAGCACGGTGGTGACGGCGATGAGGGCGAGCAGCCCGCACTGCAAAGCCCCGACCCTGAGCCCGATGGTCGCTCCCAGCACCGGGTCGAAGGAGACGATGGAGAACGGCCGCCACAGCGCCACCGTGACCGCAAGGGTGGCCGCGCCGAGCACGGCCGTGCGCACCAGGTCTTCGGGCCCCACCCCCAGGATGTCGCCGAAAAGGACGTGGGAGAGGTCCACCGCATACGTCCTCTGCGTGGAGATGATGGCCACCCCCAGCGCGAGGGCCGCCGCCATGACGATGCCGATGGCGGTCTCTTCCCGGACGCGGCTTTCCCGGGCGATGCCGTACACTGCCCACGACGCCAGGAGGGCTGCCGCCAGTGCTCCCCAGAAAAGCGATGCCCCGCTCGCCCCCCACCACACGAACGCCAGCGCCACCCCCGGCAGCACCGCGTGCGCCAGCGCGTCCGCGAAGAAGGCCATCCCCCGTACCACCGTGAACGTGCTCGTGAGCCCGCTCGTTACGCCCAGGATCAAGGCAGCCATCAGGGCCGTCTGCATGAAGCCGTACTGCAACGGGTCGGCCAGCCAGTGCCACATCAGGCCGTACCCCCGTCGCGGCTTTCGGACGGAGCCGACGAGGCCCACGCGGCCCAGCGAGCCGGTTGGGCCCACCGCACCATGGACGGGCTGCCCGTGGCGGAAGGCCGGCCGCAGACCTGTTGCGGCGGGCCGAAGGCGAGGATGCGCCCGTTGAGCACCATCACCCGGTCGAACCAGTCGCTCCCTGCCACGAAGTCCAGGTCGTGGGTCGAGACCAGCAGCGCGACGCCGCGCTCGCGCAGCCTCGACAGCGCCTCGATGACCGCGGCTTGCGCTCCTTCTTCGACGGCGTTGAACGGCTCGTCGAGCACCACCAGGCGCGCCCGCTGCGCCAGCGCCCGGGCCAGGAAGACCCGCTGCTGCTGGCCGCCCGAAAGGTCCTGGATGGGGGAGCGGGCGAGGCCGGCCATGCCGACCTGCTCGAGCGCTTCGGCCACGGCTTCGCGGTCTTCGGGGCGGGGGCGGCGCCACAGCCCGTAGTACGGGTAGCGGGCCATCATGACCACGTCCCAAACGGTGGCGGGGAAATGCCAGTTGACGGCCTCCCGCTGCGGGGCGTACGCGACCGGGCCGCCCTGTACCCGCACGGCCCCGGCGAGCGGGCGCAGGACGCCCGCGACGCACTTGAAGAGCGTCGACTTGCCGGCCCCGTTGGGCCCCACCACGGCCACCCGCTGGCCGGCCTCTACCGTGAAGCTCACGTCATGGAGCACGACCCGGGTGCCGTATCCGGCCCGAAGCCCCGCGACCTCCAGGAGTGGCCGGGCCGACCCCCCCGGCGCGGGCGCAGGGCCGGCCACCTCTCCGTCCGGCAGCACGGCTACTTGCCGCTCAGCGACCATCGGACATCGCCTCCACGATGCGGGTCACGTTGGTGCGCATATAGCCGACGTAGCTGTCGGCACCGGATCCGGCGGGGCCCAGGGAATCCGAGTAAAGGGCCACGACCCTCACTCCTGTCTCCTGGGCAAGCCGCCGGGCGAGCACCGGCGAGACCGTTGCCTCCACGAAGATGGCGGGCACGTTGGCTCGCCGGATGGCGTCCAGCAGCTTCGCCGTCTCGGCCGCCGTCGGCTCGGCGAGCGTGCTCACCGACGGGATGACGGCCCCCACCACGGTGAATCCATACTCTCGAGCGAAGTAGTTGAGCGTCTCGTGATTGGTGACGAGCACACGGCGCTCTCTCGGAACGCGGTCCACCTGCCGGCGCACCCACGCGTCGAGCTCCCGCAGCTGGGCGAGGTAGCGCTCGGCGCGCGCCGCGATGGAGGCCTTCCCTGCCGGGTCGAGGCGCTCGAGGGCCGAGGTAATCTGCTGCACCATACGCATCGCGTTGGGCACGCTCGTCCACACATGGGGGTCGAGGTCGCCGTGCGACGCCTCGTGCGCGTGCGTGCCGGGCTCATGCTCCGACGGGCTCTCATCCTGCGAGGAGCTGCCTTCGTGCGCCGAGACGCCCTCCGAGCGTACCGCGAGCTGAGGCGCCAGCTCGATCACCTGGGCCTGCACAGCCGCCGAGCGAACGAGGCGGGTGACGGCCGGCGGCTCGAGGCCGGCGCCGACCAACACGACGAGCCGGGCCCGCGCCAGCAGGCGGGCGTCCTGGGGAGTGGGCTCGAACGCGTGAGGGTCGGCCCCGAGGGGCATGAGGGAGACGACCTCCCACCGGTCGCCGGCGACCTGCCGAGCCAGGTCTGCGGTGATGCTGGTGCTGGCCACGATGAGCCCCTGCGAGCCCGACGGCGAGCGGGCGACCTCCCCGGCGGGAGCGCTCGCGCCGCCGGGCGCGGCTGCGGTGGCCGGCACCGGCCCGGTTTGCTGTCCGGCGAACGTGCCCGGGATGGCACCTGCCATGAGCATGACGCCCGCGAAGGCGATGATGAGACACCGTATCACAAAACTCGCCGTTACCCTGTGCCCGTCGATTCGCTTGCCCTCGTTCATCCGGTCACCCCTCCGATGGCCCGGTCACCGCCGGGATTGCCGGCCTTCACATGGCGGCCAGGCACGAACGGCACAATCCGTAAAACTCCAGCAAGTGCCCCTGGATGCGGACGCCGAGGCGCTGCTCGATGTCGCCGACCATACCCGCCGCCGTACACTCGTCGAACTCGATGACCCGGTGGCACCTGTTGCAGATGAAGTGGTGGTGGCTCCCCTGGTCGGCCGCGCTGTAGTGGGCCCGGGTGGTGCCCAGGAGCGACGGCTGCACTGCGCATACCTTGCTGAGGATGGCGAGCGTCCGGTAGACCGAGGCCCTGCCGACACCGGGATGCCGGCGCCGCACCTCCTCGACCACTTCCCTGGCGCTGCGGTGCCCCGACGACTGCATCGCCTCGACCACGGCCCTCCGGGCCGCCGTGACCCGGTACCCGGCCGCCTTGAGCGCCTGCAGCATGCTGGAGACGGTCTGCTCGTGAGCCTTTCCGTCATGGGCCATTCGATACACCGTCTCAGTGATACACCGTCTCAGAACACCTGTCAAGCCGGCCCCCCCCCCGAGGAGGCCGGCCGGTCCACCGGCTCACTCGTACCGCAGCGCCTCGACCGGGTCGAGCCGGGATGCCCGTCGTGCCGGATACAGCCCGAAGATCATACCGACCGCCGTCGAAAAGCCGATCGCCACGATCACCGATTGCACCGACACCACGAAGGGGAAGCTCAACGCCCCGGACAGCACCCACGCCCCGAACCACCCGACCAACAGCCCCACGACGCCGCCGATCAGGCTGAGCGCGCCGGACTCTGCCAGAAACTGTCGTGCGATGTCCCGCCGCCTCGCCCCGATGGCGAGCCTCACGCCGATCTCCCGCGTGCGCTCGGCCACCGCCACGAGCATGACGTTCATGATGCCGATGCCGCCGACGACCAGCGCCACCCCTGCGATGGCCGACAGCAGCAGCGTCATCGTGCCCGTTGCCTGGTTGACCGCCGACAGGATGGCCTGCTGGCTCGTCACGTTGACCAGGCCCTCGCCTCCGAGCTTGCGGGCGAAGAAGAACTCGATCTGCGCGATGCCTTCCTCCACCGAAACGCCGTCCCGCACGCGAGCAAGGTACTGCCCGACGCGGTCCCGCACGATGCCCCGGGCCACCATGGACTCGATGGGCACGTACACCTGGTTGTCGAAGTTGGAGAAGAAGGCGCTGCCTCTCGGCTCCATGACCCCGACCACCACGCCCGGCACGCTGCGCCCCCCGAACACCAGCATCACCGGCAACCCCACGGGCACCTCGGAGCCGAAGAGCTGGGTCGCCACCTGGTACCCGAGCACCACCGCCATGCTTCGAGCCTGGCCGTCCCGCTCCTGGATGAACCTCCCGACCAGAGGGTGGTAGTTGAGGATGGAGTCGTAATAGGCGTCCACGCCCATGACGGATACGTTCAAGTTGGAGGCGCCGGCCACCACCGTGGCCCGGGTCTGCACGACCGGCGTCACGTCGGCCACCGCCGGTACGTTTTCGCGCAAGGACGCCGCCACGTCGACGGTCAAGTCCTGCGTCGCCTCCGCCGACACCCGGCCGCCCGACCCAACCCGAAATGCCGGGGACACCGTCACCAGATTGGAGCCCAGCTCCGTGAGCTGCGCCGTGATGCGCAGGCGTGCCCCTTCTCCCACGGACACGAGGGTAATGACCGCCGCGACACCGATCACGATGCCCAGCGCCGACAAGAACGACCGCATCCCGCCGCTCTTCACGCTGTGCCATGCCTCTCGCAACAGTTCCGCCGTTCTCACGGGCGAGTCACCCCCTCGTTCCTCGGGGTCGCCGCCCCTGGCGCAGCCACCTCGGACGCAGCCACCTCCGGCACCGACGGCCCGTCGGCAATGATCGTGCCGTCCTGCATGTGCAGGATGCGCCGGGTCCGCCGGGCGACCCCCGGGTCGTGGGTGATGATGACCACCGTCCGCCCGTCCCGGTTGAGATCCTCGAGGATGGACAGGATCTGGGCGCCATTGGCCGAATCGAGGTTGCCGGTCGGTTCGTCGGCCAGGATCACGGCCGGATCGGAGACCAGCGCCCGGGCGATGGCCACTCGCTGCCGTTCGCCGCCGGAGAGCTGCGACGGAAGGTGGCGGAGGCGATGCTGCATGCCGAGCCGTTCCAGCACGGCCAGGGCTCGCGCCCGCCGCTCCCGGGCGCCCACCCCGGCGTAGATGAGCGGCCACTCGACGTTACGCAGCACCGTGTCGCGGGCCATCAGGTGAAACTGCTGGAAGACGAAACCGATGCGCCGGTTACGGATGCGGGCGAGTTCGGGTTCGCTCAGACGGGCCACGTCCTGCCCTTCGAGGAACAGATGGCCCGCCGTCGGGCGGTCGAGGCACCCCATGAGGTGCAACAGCGTCGACTTGCCCGAGCCGGAGCGCCCCGTCACCGCGACGAACTCCCCCGGCCCGATGGTCAGGCTCACCCCGCGCAGGGCCTGCACGGCGCTCTCCCCGCGGCCGTAGGTCTTGGTCACGTCCACCAGCTGAAAGACGAAGGAGCTCATCGGGACCGGTTATCCCCTCGGGACGGGGCTTCGGTGCGGATCCGTTGCCCCTGCGTCTGGCCCGGCGACAACCGGAAGAAGAATGGGTTGCTGCTCTGGCGACCCGCCGCCCCCGCTTCCTGGCCGCCCGTGAGCCGCCGGTAGACCGCGTAGTTGGTGGCGAGCACCAGGTCACCCTCCTGAAGCCCGCTGCGCACCTCGACGAAGCTGCCGTCGCTCACGCCGAGCTCTACCCTCACCGGCTGGAGGGAGTCACCGACGACCCGGCTGACCAGCGTCTCGCCGTTGACCTCGGCCACCGCCTCTTCGGGGACGGCCAGGACGTTGCGGGCGTTTTGCACCTCGACCAGGGCCGTGGCCGACATGCCGGGTCGCAGCCGGGGGTCACCCCGGTCGAGCTTCACCACCACGTCGAACAACACCACGTCGCCCTGCGCCCGCCCTGCGGCGGCGATGCGGTCGACGTGCCCGGGGATGGCCAGGTCGGGATAGGTCTTCACCGTGACGGTGACGGCCTGCCCCGGCTTGACGTACGCCAGGTCCACCTCGTCGACGGCCACGTGGGCTTCGAGCGAACCCATGTCGACCAGCCAGGCCACCTCTTGCGCGGCGTTGACCTGATCCCCGGGTCGAACGCCGAGGCGGGCGACGACGCCGTCGAACGGCGCCACCAGGCGCGTCGCCTCGAGGTCACGGCGCGCCTTTTCGAGGGCGAGGCGCTTCTCCTCGACCTGGGCCGGCCCCTGTTCGAGTCGGGCGGTTTCGTACTCGTTGCGCGCCTTGGTGTAGGCGAGCTGCTGGTCGTCGTCCCGCAGGGTGGCGAGCACGGTGCCGGCTTTGACGGTGGCCCCCTCTTCGACGGGCACCGTGGCGACCCGGCCGGCGATGCCGAAGGAGAGGCTTTGTTCACGGGCTGCCGCCAGGGTCCCCGTGGCCTCGACGTGGCGCTGGATGTCCATGCGGCGCACGGGCACAGCCCTGACGCCGGCCTGTTGGGAAAGCCGCATCAGCGTGCGCCCTTCGGCCTCGAGCGCGGTACTGAGGGCAGGCGCGCCCCGCCCAGGCGAGGCTCCATCGCGGGACGGCGCCCGCTCCTGGAACGCATTGCTCCCGGAGGCAGGTCGCTGCCAGGGCGCTGCCCCGAACACCCCTGCCGCTACGAGGCCGGCGCCTGCCACCACTACGACGAGAAGCCCGCCGATCAAGGCGTGGCGCTTGTTCCATCGCACGGCGTCACGCGAGCCCCCTTTTCCTTGAAGATGGCCCACTCAACACGCTACGCCCGGTTACGCCCGGTACCGGGCACCGGCCGCCGGTACCGCGCGTCCCGCATGTCCCACTCCTGCGACGCAACGCACCTTAGTTGCCGGCGGCAGATGCGCCGTCATTCCCGGCCGCGATCCCACCCGCGACCCCCTGGAGCCGGGCGACGAACTGCTCGGTCTCGTGCCGCAGCGTAGCGGCCCCCTCGATGACATCCAGGGCCGCCAGATCGAGCGTGCGCCGGGCTTCGTCCACCTCCGTTTGCGAGGCAGCGCCTCCCCGGGCCCGGGCCTGGGCCGTCCGCCACGCGAGTTCTGCTTGATCCATGGACGCAAGGGCAGCGTGCAGGTTGAGGGCTGCACTCGCCACGGACTGCCACCGGCTGGCCACGTCGTTGGCCACCGTTCGCTCGGCATCGGCAAGGGCGGCCCGGGCGTCGTCGACGGCTTGCCGTGCCTTTTCGACGTCGAGGCGCCGCGCTCCGCCGTCGAGCAGGGAAAGCCCGGCCGCGACCCCGGCGAACCACGTGCCCTCACCAATCAGGCTCGAGCCGCCGGACGAAGTCTCGATGGGGGCCCGGACGCCGCCGGAGAGGCTCACGGTGCCCCACCTGGCCTCGACGGCCCGCTGCTGGCGGACCGCAAGATCGAGACGGGCCTTCGCCAGCGTAACCTCCGGCGCCCGGCGCAGGGCGGCAACGACGAGCCCGTCAGGCAGGGGCCGAACGGAAGTTGCAAGCCCGCGCCCGTCGGGCGGGCCGACCGGAAACTGCCCGCCCGGGAAGCCGGCGGGCGAGAGCGCTGCGGCAGCTGCCTGCCGGGCGGCCGCGACCAGAGCGTCACCGGTGGAGAGCGCCGGTAGCCGGGAGGCGGGGAAGCCCAGGGACTGCTCCAGCGAGGCGAGGGATGCGACCTCTTTCTGGAGCGCTGCCGCAGCCTGCTGGGCAGCCTGGCGAGCCTGCGCGACCACGTCTGGCCCTGCCAGGCCGGCTGCCTGCCGGGCCCTGGCCCGATCCAGGGCCTCTTCGGCCGACCTCAGAGCGCTTTGACGGACGGAGACCCGGGCTGCGGCCGCCTGGACCTGCACGTAGAGCAGGCGTGCCCTGGCCGCTGCCGCACTCTCTGCCTCCCGGAGCGCGGACGTCGCGTCCTGCAGGGTCACCGAAGCGCTCAGAGCCTGGAGAGAGCGGTCCGAAGCGCCGGGCGGCGGCCAGAGCGTCCAGGTCGCCTGGAAAGACGCGATGCTCTTCTCCGCCTGCGTGGATGATGTCGCCGGCGTGGTGCCCTTCGGGGGTTCCTGCCGGTTGGCGACGTGTACGGTGCCGGACAGCGCCAGAGGGTCGACGGGTGACCACTGCAGTGTGAGGTCTCCGGCTGTCGCGCCCTCCGAGCCGCCGAGATTGCCGCCCGGGGGCACTCCCCACTCGGCCGATCCGGAGACGTCGAACCGGGGGGCAGCCGCCACTCCGGTCGCCTTCTGATAGTTGATCCGGGCCGTCTCGTAATCGGTGCGGGCCTTGCGCACGGCCGCGTCCCCCTCGACGTAGGCGGCGACGGCCTCTTCGAGGGAGACGGGGGAGGCGGGGCCCTGCGCGGCGACAGGCGCCGCCGCCCGTGCGGCTCCCCCTGCTGCTGTCAGGGCCCCCGCCATCATGAGCAGCGCGGCCACGAGCCGCACGGCCGGAAGCCGTGTGCCCGGCCCACTACGGCGGTCGTTCATGAGGCCGGCTCCTCGAGCAGCTTGTCCAGGGCGCCGGCCGGCCCCCACCCGGGTGCCTCGCCCAGCTGCTTGTGCAGGTCGACCAGCGCGGTGAGGTAGGTCTTGACGGCGTTCGCGTAACTCTGCTGCGCCTTGGCCACCGCCGCCTGCGCAGCGGTCACGTCCTGGTCGGTCTTGAGGCCGAGCTTGCGCTGCTGCTGTACGCCGTCGAGCCGCCGTTGCTCGAGCTCCATCTGAGCCCTGGCCACGTCAACGCCCCGCCGCGCCACCTGCACCTGCCCGAGCGCCCCTCGCACCGCTGCCTCCACGCCGCGTTCTGCCTGCCGGGCGGCCAGCTGGGCCTGGCGCAAGTTGGCGTGTTGCACCTGCAGCTCGAGAGGGGATGCCTTTTCGGCTTCGGCTTGATCGAGCTGTTTTTGAGCGATGTCGACCGCTTCCCGCCGCCACTTGACGTCTCGGCTGGCGGCGAGCGCCTTTTGCAGAGCTTGCTGAGCGGTGATGCCCGGCACCGGCGGCAGCTGGGCGGGAAGCGCCAGCGCGTCGGCCTGTGGCATCTGCTCCGGGTAGCCGAGAGCCTGGGCGAGGCGATCCATCGCCTGGTCCAGGGCCAGTTGCGCCCGGGCGAGATCGGCCTCCGTGGACTGCAACTGGTTTTCGGCGTCCTGCAACTCGAGGGGACCGAGGGAGCCCGCCGCGGCCTTTTGCCGGGCCGTGTCACGGGCCTGGCGGGCGTTCTGTGCTTGGAGGGTCGCGGCCTGCAGCCCGTAGCGGGCTGCGACCACGTCGACGTACGCCCCGACGGTCGAGGAGACCGTCTGGTGGTAAGCGTCGACGAGCTGGTTTTGCGCCTGGACGAAGGTGTGTCGCGCGAGCTGTTCGGCGAACGGCGACGGCGAGGCGGCGTTGGCGGCGATGGCCTGCTGGTACTCGAGGCGAGCCTTTTCGAGCGCCAGCCGGGCCTGCTCGAAGTCGGCACCCTGGAGCGCGACCGCGACGGCGTCATCCAGCGTGAAGGCGCCCGGCGACGAGGCCGCGGAGGTTGCGGAAGCCTGCTTGGCCCCGGCAGCCGGAGCCGTGCCACCGGCTGGAGCCGCACCGCCGGACGGCGGCGTGCCGGAAGCTGCCCTGGCCACGTCAGGAGCGATCGCCAGCAGAGCGGCCGTCCACGCTACCAGGAGAGCCACCGCCGGCACGAAAGCCACGTGCCAGGCCGGGACTCGTCCAACCATGCGACGACGGCCCCCTGCACCCCGCCTCACGCCCCTGTGTCCCTTGGGGTCGGTTGCCACGTGCTGCTGCCCCCTCCAGGTGGCCCGCCTTGCCGGAGACCACCCTCACCCATCATAGCCACCGACTGGACGCCGATGATGAAGACTCCACGGAGAAAATGTGAACCCCCTTCACATGAGCGCCGCCTCAGCGGCTTGGTCCGGCGGTCGCGGCAGGGTGCGCTCGCCAGGGCTTTCCACGTAGCTGAGGAAGATGGCCTCGAGGTCGAGGTCGTAGACGCCTGCCACCCGCACGCCGGGGATCTGCCCGAGTCGCGCGGTGAGTTGTGCAACGCTTTCCGGGCCCGCACCCCCACTGGCCGTCACGGTCAGGAGGTACCCGTGGGCCTCCCGTTCGACGAGGCGCACTCCGGGTAGGCGCAGCTGCTCCTCGGGCAGTTCTCGTTCGCACGTGACCCGCACGCGCTTTTCCGTCTCGTAGAGCGCGTCGAGGGGGCTTTCTCGTAACGCCTGCCCCCGATGGACGAGGCCCACGGTGTCGGCGAGCCGCGACGCCGCGTACAGGTCGTGCGTCGACAGCATCACCGTCCGCCCGAACCGGGCGTTTTCCTCAAGCAGCAGCTGCATGTACAGGCGCCGGTGTACCGGGTCGAGCCCGACGAAGGGGTCGTCGAGGAGCAACAGCTGCGGGTCGTGGGCCACCGCCAGGCACAGGCTGAGCATGGCCAGCTGCCCCCGGGAGAGCTGGCGCACCCTGGCCGTGAGCGGGAGGTCGAAGGTCTCGAGGTACGTTCGAGTGCGGCGCTCGTTCCAGCGAGGGTACGAGCTTCGGGCAAAAGCCAGCACCTCGCTCACCCGCATGGCGGGGTAAAGGCCAGGCCGTTCCGGGGCGTAACCGATCCGGGCCCGCAAGCGGGACGTGGCTCGCGGCGTGAGGGCGTGCCCGAGGACGGCCGCCTCGCCCCCGTCGGCGCGCAGCATGCCCATGAGAATGCGCAGCGTCGTGGTCTTCCCTGCGCCGTTTCGCCCGACGAGCGCATAGACGCTGCCCGCCGGCACCGTGAGCGATAGGCCGTCGAGTGCCACCGTCCCGCCCGGGTATCGCTTGACGAGCTCCCGGATCTCTACCGCTGCCGTCACGACTCGGGCACCCCTTTTCGACCCACATTTGAACTGCCCGCCTCGTCGGGCCCCCCTGCGTCGTCCTGCCGGCCCGCGTGGCCCTGGCCCTCCTGCCCCGGGCTCCACCGTTGTTGCAGGCGCTGGTCGACCAGGCGCCTCAGTTCGCCAGTCGAATACCCCAGCGCGACCGCCTGCGCCACCAGATGGTCGATGGCTTGCGCCAGGAGCCGCCAGCGTTCCTCGTCCGAAAAGCGCCGTCCCGCTGTCGGCCGTACGAAGACCCCTTTGCCGTGCACCGTCTCGAGCAGCCCCTCGTGCTCGAGTTCCTGGTAGACCTTGAAGACCGTGTTGGGATTGACCGTCAGTTGCAGCGCTAGCTCCCGCACGGACGGAAGCCGGTCTCCGGATCGCAGCACGCCTGAAGCCACGGCTGCCCGCACCTGATTGCGCAGCTGCACGTGGAGCGGAACCCCGCTCGCCGGGTCAAGGTGGAACCACAGGCGTTGGCCCGCCGCATCCTGCCGCCGGTCCGGAGAACCGCTCAAGAGTAGACCTCCCGCCGCTCGACGCGGATGAGGGCGAGCCCCGTGAAGATCACGAAGAACACCACCACCACCGCCAGGTCGGCCCAGGGAAATCCACGCCCCCATAGGGCATGGAACACGTTGACGTTGCTGAGCGGGTTCCAGAGCGCCAGCTGGCGAAGCGGGCCCGAGCTCGGCGCTGTGAGGTTGAAGAGACAAACCGCGACGATGATCAACATCGCCGTGACCACGGCCTTCGAGTACTCGGAAAAGAAGGTGCCCCACCATAGGGCGAAAGCGGCGAGCGAGAGATTGACGGCGTACGCCACCAAGAATGCCCGCAGGTAGGCGGCCACCTCGAGCGGCTGCCCCAGGACTACCACGGTGCCCTGTACGGCCCCGTAGACCACCGCGTGCACCACCGCCGACTGCATCGCGACGGCCCCGAGGCGTGCCAGAACGATGCGCCATCGGGGAAATGGGAGCGTGAAGAGGAACTCGGCGGTTCCCTGCTCGAGCTCCCGGGTGTAGATACCTGCCGCCAGCGCTACGGCGAAGTAGGCGAGCAGGAGCTGAAGGTAACTGAGGAGCTCGATCTGCACCCAGGCTTTCATCGAGGGCCACTCCGGTATCGGGCCCGCCATCGCGCGTAGCCATGAGGGATAGTGGCTGAGCCAGGCGGGCAGGTCGATGCTGGCGGCCGTCGACGGATAGACCGAGGCGATCCAGGCGGCTATGAGGCCCATCACGGCGGCCCAGACGATGACCGTGCCCCGTTCGGCTTTGAAGAATTGCCAGAAGATGGCCATGTTTCCGGAACGTGGTCCTCCTTCGTCGGCTCGTTTCTGCCCGGTTCATCGCCCTCAGGCGCGCTCAAAAGGTGTAGCGCGCTCGCGCTATGGCCACCACGTCGGGCACGGGACCGCCAAACGTCCCAACAGCGTCTGGCAAGAGGCCCCAGCCCGTCAACGAGGAGAGAACCTTTTCCTTCGGGCCGGCGGGAAAGCCGGCGCCGAGCTCGACCCGCAGCCGATCATCGACGGCTACCTTCAAGGAAGGTTCAACCCACGCGGCGCGGCCGTCCAGGTCGACCACGACGCCGGCGTCGAGGCTCGTGAACTCATCCAGTGAGTAGGCGGCGTGCGCGGCAAGGTAGCGGGCGGGTGACGGGAGGGAGCCGCCGGCTACGTACCGGTATTCGGTGAGAGTGAAGAGCCGGCCGTCGAGCAGGCTACGCTCGAGGCCGAGCACGGCCTGCCACCGGTCGCCGCCCGTCGCCGCGTTCGCACCGGCTCCGGCAAGAACCCTACTGCCCCAGGGCCTCTCGTGGAGAATCTCTCCGTGCCAGCCCAGGCTCCAGCCGGCGGAGCCGAGGTCGCCCCGGGCCGCTGCCCCTATCTTGTGGTAACCGTCTGCCCCGTCGGACAGGTAGGCGGCGCGAAGGTCCGTCTCGCCCACGTGCTCGCCGTAGATCGCCCCGACCCGGGGACGCCCGGATCCCTCAGAGGCGCCGGGACCCGGGGGTGGAAGGGCGGCGACGAGCGACCAGAACGAAAGCGGCCCGGTGCTTCGGCGCACGACCAACGCGTCGGCTCCGACCCTCGGCCCGGTCGGATCGAGCGGGTTGGGCGGGTTGAACAGGTCCATCGGGCTGAAGGCGTACCCGACGCCCCAGGCGATGCGCTGGCGACCAAGGGTCACGCGGGTGGCACCATCGTTCCACTGCACCGCCACCCGGTCCACCCGCATCGGCGGTGCGCCCGGCGGGGATGGGCTCCCCGTCTGACTCGCCGACGAGAAGGCCAGCTCTCCCTGCATGCTGGAGCCCGCTCCGGGGTCAGGGGCTGCCCTCAGCCCGATGCGGAGCTTTTCCCGGACAGCCCAATCCCACGTCCCGCCGGTGCCGGAGGCGGCCACCTCCGTCATGAGCTCGCCCGTTACCTCCAGGCCGCTCCCCGTGGCTGCTGGCGCCACGGGGCCAGCCAGCGCCGCAACGACCGCCCAGGCGGCCGCGAGGAGCCATGTCCCCGTCCACGCTTTCCGGCATCCGCGCTCCTGTTGGCGATGCGTCCGCACGGCCTTCACCGTCCCGTCAGCCGCTGGAGCGAAAACGTGCCGGCCGGGATCTCCACGCCCATGTCCAGCCGCGTGATGGTCATGGTGGTCCTGGTGCCCCGGCGCAGCAAGTTCTCCATGATGGCCTCGGCCGGGTAGTAGCGTTCGCCGGCGCGCCGGACGTCGCGCGCGCTCAGGCGCTTGAGGATCTTGCCGCTGGGGGCGTACAGTTCCTCTTTCAGGGCCACCCACTCCGCCTGGCTCACCCAGACTTTGCGCCGGTAGTAAGAGACCTCACGGCCGGGCTTCGCGGTGAGTTCGAGGACGTAGCACGCCTTGCCGTCGACGAGCTCCTCGCCCGCGAGGCTGGCGTCGTAGAGCATTCGCAGTTGCTCGGACTCGAGCGCGTCCTGGTAGGAGAAGTCACTGCCCATCATGCCCTGGCGCAGCATGTGCCCGGAGATCCTCACCACCTCCTCCGCCTCGGGGGAGTAGATCCACATTTCGCTTCCGACCTTGAGGTAGCGTGTCCCCCGGTCTCCGGGGTTGGTGAACTCGACGAGCGCCTTGCTGCCGTTGCCCTCCTCCCAGATCCGCATGGTCTTGGTCATGCGCCGCCCGCCCGACTCGATGACCAGCGACGCCTCCATGTAGGCAGTGGGCATGCGGGCGTTGGCGTCCACCCGCTCGAGGATGGTGGCGGCGTCCACGGGCGAGCCTGCCGATCGGGCCGCCGCACCGCTGGCGATCGCCCGGACTGCGCTGCCGGTTGTCCACGCCGTGCTGCCCGCAAGCACTGCTGCGGCTACGGCCGGGATCACCGCTCCTACTGCTGCCGCTGCCGCCGCTCGAATCCTCACACCGTTCGCCTCCTCCTGGCGTTCCGCCCTCACTCTGGTGCATTCCGTGGCAACGCCCTCACACGCTGCGCAGGGCCTCCGTGGGCCGGGTGCGGGTCGCCGTCCACGCCGGGCTCAAGGTCGCCAGCACCGTGATGGCCCATCCTAGACCGAAGGCCACCGCGGTCGTCTCCCAGCTCTGCACGGGGTAGAGCACGGGGAAGTACAGGAGATCTTTACCGGCGGCCCGGACGTACGAGCTGACGTCGAGCCCTGCGTGGGCGAGCCACTCGTTGACGCCGCTTCCCACCGCTGCCCCCACCGCGCTGCCCACCAGGCCGATGAGCCCTGCCTCGGCCAGGACGAGCCGCAGCATGTCGCTCGGCGTGAACCCCAGCGCGCCCAGCATCCCCAACTCCCGCCGCCGCTCGTTGACGATCATCCAAAACGTGTTGAACACCACGAAACAGGCCAGCATGATGACGAGCCCGTACACGATGGAAAAGACGACCTGGACGGTGGTCAGGTAACGGACCATGGCGTTGTGCTGTTGCCACGGGATGGCCAGGTAGGCCTCGGTGGCCCCTTTCTCCCGGAGGACAGCCCGCACCTCCGAAGCGATGCTCTGGGCGCTTCCCTGCGTCGCCCCGAACACCACGACCTCGGTCACCGCCCCCGGCATCGACAGAAGGGCCTGCGCCCGATCCAGCGGGAGATAGGCGCTACCCTCGTCTAGGAGGCGCAGACCGCTTCGCATGCGCCCGGAGACGGTGAAAGTCGCCGCCCGCAGCGCGCCGAAGGCATCATGGAAAAGGAAAGTGACCCGCCCGCCCACCTGCAGTCCCAGACTATCCATCAGATCCTTGCCGAGGAGCACCTCTTTCTCCCCCGGCTTCGGAAGCCTCCCCTCATCGACGAACCGGGAAAGGTGTGCCACGCGGTCTTCGGCAGCCAGGTCGGTGCCGATCACCATGATCCCTCGAGTCCTTTCCCCTTTGGAGAAGAGGGCTCCAAAGCGAATCCGGCCGAACGCTTCCGTGACGCCCGGCAGCCCCCGCGTGGCCTCCACCACGGCCTCGAATCCCTCGCCGTGGAACCCCTCGACCGGGTAGGCGAGCGACAGGAGCCGCTCCTTCTGGCGGTACTCGGGGCGGATGATGCGTACGTGGCCCGAGGTGAGCCGGATGGTGTTGCCGAGCACGGTGTCGACCGAGCCGTCGACGAACCCCTTCAGCAGGATCACCACGGCCACCCCGGCGGCCACTGCCCCCACGCTGAGCAGGGTGCGAGCCCGGTTGCGCGACAGGTTGCGCCAGGCCATCCGCACGACGTACGGCATGCTCGTCGTCCTCTCAAGAAAGAGCTCCCATGGCTCAAAGGTTCCTGAGCGCGGCTGCGGCATCCAGCCGGGCGGCACGTCGAGCCGGTAGGGCGCTGGCGACCAGGCAGACGGCGACGCCGAACAGGAAAGCGCCGGCCATCGTGACGGGGTTCCAGGCGCCCGTGAAGACCCCCGACAGGGGATAGCCGACATCCACGTCCCGGAGAAGCGGGGTCAGGTCGAGCCCGTAGTTGACGAACCAGAACTCCGTAGCCATGGCCGCTGCCACCCCCGTTACGCCGCCCAGCACGCCCACCAACCCCGCCTCGGCCATGAACACCCCCGCGATCTCCCGGGTCGTCATCCCCATCGCCTTGAGGGTGCCGATCTCGCGCGTGCGCTCCAGGGTGGCGAGGAGCACCGTGTTGACGACTCCGACGAGCGCGATGACGAAGACCAGGGCGAGGAACACCATGTCATAGGCGCGTTCGGCCTGAATCATGGCCAGGACGTCCTGGGCCATCGCCTGCCACGCGTGAACGCTCAGAGCCGGCTGCGCCCTGGCGCCCACCGTTTGCTCGATCTCGCTCTGGAGCGCTGCAGCGTGGCCTTCGCCGGTCCCGCGGATGTCGACCTCCGTGGCGGCGTCTCCGACTCCCAGCGCCAGCTGGGCGGCCTGGAGCGGCAGGTAGACCGTGCTCGCGTTGACCCCAGGGTGGGGGCTGTCGAGGAGGCCTGCTACTTGCAGGTCGATGGCCTGCATCGCGCCGCTCCTTGTGCGCGTGACGAGCGTAAAGGTGTCGCCCACTCCGAGACCCATGAGCTCGGCCACCGCTTTACCGAGCATGGCCTGGGCGACACCCGGCCCCATGGCCTCGTCATGGGGCTGGGGCCAGCGGCCTTGGACCACGTACTTTTCCAGGGAGAAGACCCGGCCGTCCGCCTGCGGGTCGATACCGACCGCCGTGACCGGGAGCTCGTCGACGCCATTGTTGAGCTGCGCGGCGAAGACCAGGCGGGGGGTAGCGCCCTCGACGCCAGGCACGGCAGCGACCCGGCGCACGATGTCGCGAGGCCGCTCGATGAGGGGGTCGAGTGGAAGTTCGTCGCGCTTGTCCCAGTATCCGGCGGCGTGGATGCGGACGTGGGACGTTTCCAGTTCCACGAGGTTGCGCACCGAGTCGCGCCCAAGCCCCTGCAAGAAGGAGTCCAGGAAGATGAAATACCAGAGCCCGACCGCGACGGCCAGGAAGGTCAGCACCGTGCGGCGGGGCCGGCGCCAGAGGTTGCGGGCGGCGAGGCGCAGGAAGTAACGTACCATGGCCCTTACCGCCTCTCGTCCTTCTCAATGCGGCCGTCGCGCAGCTCGATGAGCCGCCGGGCGTGCTTCATCACGCGGGGGTCATGCGTCGAGAAGACGAAGGTGACGCCCCGGCGGGCGTTGAGCGTACGCATGAGGGAGAGCACGGCCTCGCCGTTTTCGGAGTCGAGGTTGGCGGTGGGTTCGTCGGCCAGAACGAGCTTGGGCGCCTTGACGAGGGCGCGGGCGATGGCGACCCGCTGCTGCTGCCCGCCGGAGAGGTCGGCAGGGCGGCGGCGTTCGAGTCCCGCGAGGCCTACCTCGGCGAGCATGGTAAGAACGCGGCGGCGGATCTCGGCGTCAGAGAGGCCCCCGGCGAGCCGCAGGGGGAGCTCCACGTTTTCGTACGCCGTCAGCACCGGGATGAGGTTGTAGGACTGAAAGACAAAGCCGACCTCCCGGCGGCGGATGTAGGCCAACCGGTTGGCGTCGAGCGAGGCGAGCTCGCGCCCGTCGAGGCGAATGCTGCCGGCCGTCGGCGTATCGAGGCAGCCGATGAGGTTGAGCAACGTCGTCTTGCCCGAGCCCGACGGCCCGGCGATGGCGACAAACTCGCCCGGGTCGATGGCCAGGTCGATGCCCCTCAGGGCCGCAACCTCGGCGCGGCCGTGCAGGTAGACCTTTGTGACGCCGTGCAGCTCCAGGATGTGCATACCAGCTTGCCTGCCTTTCGACGGGGTGCACCACTTGCAGTCGCTGGCCACGCCGGCCGCGCGCGTGTTGCACAGTACTAGTACAGCGTGCAGTTTGTCAATCCTTCGGTACGGGGAAACCAGCTCGCCACAGGCAGGACGGAGGGAGATCCTTCGCGTGAGTCGCCGAGGCGTTCGGAACCGGTCTCCAGTAACAGGCCTGGCATTCGGTCCATAAGTTTCCGCGGATGGTAAGTAATGGACGTTGCTTACGGTTACAATGTGATCCGAGAGGGGGGTCCCACAGGCATGACGGAGGTCGAAGTGCCGAGGCCGGGCATCCGGGGGATGGGCATCGTGGCGGCGGCGGTCACGGTGGTGCTGGGGCTCGCAGCAGGGGCGCTGGCCGCGGAGAGCGGCCACTCAGACGAGCCGTCCGCGGGCGCCGGGGGCACGACGTTGGTCCTGGAGATGGGGGATTACCACTTCACGCCGTCCCGCATCACACTGAAACCCGGGCAAACCTACCATCTGGTGGTCCGCAACCGGGGTACGACAGAGCACGAGCTGATGATCGGCCGGGGATTGGTCACCTCGGGGGGCACGCATAGCTTTCGCACCAACTTCTTCAGCGGCGTGGAGGTCTTGTTGAAGGCGGGCGAGGCGGCCGCGGAGGTCGAGGATCTGGGGGAGCTGGAGGTCGAACCCGGCGGGGAGGCCAGCCTCGACTTCACGGTGCCTGCCGACCACCAGGGCGATTGGGAGATGGCCTGCCTGGTGCCCGGCCACTACGAACTCGGGATGCACGGTACGGTGACCGTTCGCTAGATCCGTGTCGAGCAACTCAGGGCGGAGTCGGGCGGCCCTGCCGATCGAGCGGGGCCGCTTCTCACCGGAGTGGAGCCGAGCGACGTTTCCACGGCGAACGGCTACGGGCGAGCCAGCGGCTTGGCGGCTAGCAACACGGTCCAAAGCCGGTGCACCACGGGCCCGCCGGCCGCGGCCGGCCGGGGGGATACGATGCGACCGACCACAGCCGCATCGGCCTGTTGGATGAGCCGTGCGGCGGCCTTGCCTTCCGGGCTGTCCGGCGAGATGGGGGCGAGCCACTGTTCCCACGGCACGTCGGCCGACACCGTCTCCAGGTGCGTCACCTCGAGGCCTGCGCGAGTCACGAGTTCCCGCCATTCACCTGGCGTATAGGCCCTTGCGTGAGATGAGTCGCGTGCGAGTTCGAGCGCGTTCAACAGGGCGGCCGCGCCCGGATCCTCCGGAGGGCTCATGTCGGCGATGCCGAGCCTTCCACCGGGACGCAGCACCCGGGTCATTTCTGCCAGCGCCCGCCGGATGTCGGCGAAGTGGTGCGGTGCCCGGCGGGAGACCACCACGTCGAACGCGCCGTCCTCGAAGGGCAGGTGCTCCGCATCCCCGACGTGGAACCGCACGTTGTGGAGCCCGTGCTCCCGGGCCGTTCGCTCGAAGGGGTCACGCATGGCCTCGGTCAGGTCGAGCCCGATCACCTCGGCAACGTGATTCGCCAGGCGGAAGGCCGTGTGGCCCCCGCCGGTGGCGACGTCCAAAGCCCGCTCGCCGGGCCGGGGGCGCAGCATCTCGATGAGGCGCTCCAGGTCGGAGCCGTGCCGGTGGCCGGCGCTCGTGCCGTAATGGGCCGCGTACCGGCCGAAAAAGGACCGCACCCGTTCCTTGGTGCCCGGGAGGCGCTCCAGATTGCGCCGGCTGATGGCGAGGCTCTCCAGGGGCGGGCGGCGGCAGACGTCTTGCTCGACCACGTACCACTCGACCCCGGCCTCCTGGCATGCGCTCAAGATGGCCGGCCACTCCAGATTGCCTTCACCGACCTCGGCCATGGCCTGCACACCGTCGAGGATGGTCATGTCCTTGAGGTGCACGGCCGGCAGCTTGCCCGCCGCCCGCCGGATCCAGGCGGCCGGGTCAGCGCCGCCGTGCTGCACCCAGTAAGTGTCGAGTTCGAGGGCGTAATGGGTGGCCTGGTCGAGCAGGATCTGCATCCCGCTCCGCGCACCGAACCGCTCGAACTCGAAGCTGTGGTTGTGATAGGCCAGGCGGACGCCCTCCCGGGCATACTGGGCGGCGAGCTCGTTGAGTTCGGCGGCGAACCGGTGGTAGCCGGCCTCGTGCCGGTAAGAGGGCGGCATGGAAGCGACCGCCGTGTACGTGGCGCCCCACAGGCGAAGTTCCCGCAAGACGGCCTCGGGCTCGGCACGCAGGCGTTCCCAGGAATTGTGCGTCGAGCAGACGGCCAGGCCTGCCGCCTGCAGCATGTCCCGCAAGTGTTGGGGGTCCACAGGGCCCAGTCCGGAGAGCTCCACGACATCGTACCCCGCCGCTTTGACCTGCCGGAGGATCTGCCCGATCTCCTCCGGCGTCCGGAGCATCTCGCGCAACGTGTAAAGCTGGGCAGCGATGCGCGTCGACACGGCCCCCACCGTCCTTCCGGGTGGCGTCTACTCAGGCGGACAGCGCAAGGATTGGCGCCGGTGCCGGGCTCTCCTGCATTGAGTGCCGCGTGGGCCCACGGTTTGGTGGGGATCTGACAACCGGGCGCATTGCACGGCTGAGATACAATCACGTTCGTGCATAGACATGTTGACTTCGTATCGGTTGCCGTGCTACCCTCCGGCTCGGGGGGGTTGCAGGCATGACCTTCACGGAGGCCGAGATTGCGAGCCAGCCGTCGGCGTGGCGGAAAACGCTGGAGTCGGTCAGCCGTTGGGAGCCCGTCTTCCGGGAGCTTTTCGGCACAGGGCGGGTTGCTCTGGTGGGAGCCGGCTCGTCCTACTACGTCGCCACCGCGGCAGCGGAGTATGCGCGAGAGTCCCTTGGCGTGGCAGCCCGGGCGGTGGCCGCTTCCGTGTACCGCCCCAATCCCGGAGAGGCCGTGCTTTTCATCAGCCGCAGCGGTACCACGACCGAGGTGCTGGAGGCGGCCCAGGCGGCCGATCGGGCGGCGATCCGGCCCCGGGTCTCGGTCACGTGTGACCCCGGCAACCCCCTGGCCACACGCGTGGACCATTCCATCCTGCTCGAGTGGGTGCGAGAGCAAAGCGTCGTGCAGACCTCCTCGGCGACGAGCGCTCTGCTGCTCTTGCGGGCAGCCGTGGATCGCCTGGCCGGTCGGCCGTTGCCGGGAGAGCTGCCGGATCTGCTCGAGCGGGTCATGACGAGCCCCCTTCCGGCTGAAGGCGTGGACCACCTGGTCGTCCTGGGCTCGGGCTGGCGCTTCGGGGTAGCGTGCGAGGCGGCCCTCAAGGCGCAGGAGATGGCACTGCTGTGGACCGAGCGTTACGTACCGCTGGAGTACCGCCACGGGCCCATGAGCTGCGCCGGCCCCTCCACGCTCGTCGTGATCCTCGACCCCTCGGACGAACGGATGGCCGCCCTGGCCCGCGACATCGGGGCGCTCGGGGCACGGGTCGTGCAGGCGGAGCACGACCCCATGGTGGAGCTCGTCCGCTTGCAGCGGCTGGCGTATGCGATCAGCCTGCGCAAGGGGCTCGACCCCGACCACCCGCGTCACCTGCGGCGCTCGATAGAGCTTGGGTGAGGCCGGGCGCATGAAGCAAGCATCGGACGTTACGGTGCTCGGCGAGCTCAACCCGGACATCGTCCTCAGCCGGGTGCAGGGCAAGCCGGCTCCCGGGCGGGAGCGGGTGGTGGAGGACGCGATCATCACGATTGGGAGTTCGTCGGCCATCTGCGCTACCATCCTCGCCCGTCTTGGGATCCGGGTACGGTTCGTGGGGATGGTCGGGGCCGACTGGTTCGGCCGGTTCATGGTGGAGGCGTTGAAAAACGAAGGGATCGCGACCTCCGTGAAGGTCGACCCGTCAGTGAAGACGGGCGTCACGGTCGCCATCACCGGAACGGACGAACGTATGCTCATCACCTTCCCCGGGGCCATGGCCGCCATGAAGGGCAGGGATGTCGACCTCGAGGCGGTGTTGGGCTCGCGTCACCTCCATGCCGGCTCTTTCTTTCTCCAGACCGCGTTGCAGCACGACCTGCCCGTCATCCTGCGTACGGCGGTGGAAGCGGGGATGACGACTTCCCTCGACCCCGGGCACGATCCGGCAGAGAGATGGGCGGGCCTCGAGAACGTGCTTCCCTGGGTGACGGTGCTGATGCTCAACGAGGTGGAGCTCCTGGGAATTGCTCGTACGCTCACCGGCGACGTGGGCATCCAAAACCCTCATGACGCGGCGCGGGCAGTCTGCGAGACGGTACGCGAAATGGTCGTCGTGAAGCGCGGGAAGGATGGGGCCTTTGCCGTGAGCCGTGACGGAA
Organism: Limnochorda sp. L945t; assembly: GCF_035593305.1. Taxonomy (GTDB): domain Bacteria; phylum Bacillota; class Limnochordia; order Limnochordales; family Geochordaceae; genus Carboxydichorda; species Carboxydichorda subterranea. The sequence continues at coordinate 93,274 of NZ_CP141615.1, forward strand.
GGCTCGTCGAAAGCCCGCCATTTCGTGTCGACCCGGTGGATACGACGGGAGCCGGGGACGCTTTCGATGCAGGCTTCATCGTGCAGTGGCTCGCCGGGGCACCGGTGGAGAGCCGCCTGGCCTTTGCCAACGCGTGCGGGGCGATCGCGACGACCTATCCGGGCGGTACACCTGGCTTCCCGTCGTTGGAACGCGTGATGGAGTTCATGGCGCAGCGTGGACGGGGCATACGCTGATGAAGCGGAGTTGGCTGGATCGCCAGGGCAGCCTCGCCGGGGTACTGGTCTTGCCCGCCGCTCTACTGGTGGCGGCTGTGTTGGCATACCCCATTGTGAGAGCGGTAGCCATGAGCCTGACTGGGCTAGTGCTTTCCGATCCCTCGAGTGGCACGTGGGTGGGCCTGGCCAATTACCTCCGAGCCTTTCGCGACCCGGAGTTTCGCATGGCCCTTACCCGGACCCTTTACTTCGCTTTGGCGACGGTACCGGTTGAAACCGTGTTGGGGTTACTCATCGCTCTACTCCTCAACCAGCGGTTTCCTCTTCGCAACGTGGTTCGGGGTCTCGTTCTCCTGCCATGGGCCCTGCCGTACGTCGTCAACGGCACCATGTGGAAGTGGATATACGATGCGAACTACGGGGTTCTGAATGCTCTGCTCGTTCAAACCGGTCTGGCAAAGGACTATCAGATCTGGTTGGGGCAGCCTACCACTGCCTTCCTGGCAGTGGTAGCGGCCAACGTATGGAAGGAGACCCCCGTCGCGGTCATCCTTCTCCATGCGGCTCTACAGACCATCCCATCGCAGCTGTACGAAGCGGCGATGGTAGACGGAGCGACTGTGTGGAGGCGGTTTACAGCCATCACGTTGCCCATGCTGAGGCCGGTGATTGCCGTCACGCTCGCGATCAAGACCGTCTGGGCCATCAAGGAGTTCGACCTTGTCTACATCATGACTCGAGGAGGCCCGGCGAACGCGACCAATCTGCTCACTTACTACACCTACCTGACGACTTTCAAGTTCCTTCGGTTCGGATACGGGTCGGCCCTCGCCATCTTACTCGGGATCGTGGCCTTCGTTGTGGCCGTGATATACGTCCGGACCCTCGGCTCGCAGGAAGTGGAGGCGTAGGAGGTGGCCGAGAGAACTCCGAGGGGGCGTCGCGGCAGGATGCGGCGTCATGTCGCCCAGGCGGGTGTCCTACTGGCCGTCGCGGGGTTGTGCGCGTGGATTCTTGCTCCGTTCGCGTGGCTGGTCATCAGCAGCGTATCCACTCGCATCGAGCTGACCAGTGTGCCGCTCAGATGGGTGCCGGAGCGACCCCATTTCGAGAACTACGTGTGGATCCTCACGGGCGGGCCTGGCGCCACGAGCGTACACCGGAGTCTGCAGCGCAGTGCGGTCAACAGCCTGACCGTGGCGGGAGGTGCCACGATCGTCTCGCTCGTCGCCGGCGCGATGGCGAGTTATGCGTTCGCTCGGCTACGCTTCCGGGGCAGGGACCTCGCCTTGGGCGGGCTGTTGATGACCCAGCTACTACCTGCAGTGGTAATCATCGTACCCATGTACGCCGCGGTACGCGCACTTCACTTGCTGGATACCCAACTCGCGCTCGCACTGGCTGATGTGGCCTTCATCCTTCCGCTGACCACCTGGGTCCTGACAGGGTACTTCGTGAATATTCCGCGGGAGTTGGAGGATGCGGCCAGGGTGGACGGCTGCACCAGAGCAGGAGCACTGGCCAGGGTGGTCCTACCGCTGGCGACCCCTGGAATCGCTGCCACGGGGATCTTTGCCTTCATCATCGCGTGGAACGAGTTTTTCTCCGCGTTCATACTGAGCTCGACGCTGAGATCCAAAACGATGAGCGTCGTCATCGCCGAGTTCTCGAGTAAGCTGGGCGTGGACTACGCGGCCATGGCCACGGCGGGGGTGCTCACGAGCTTGCCTCCGGTCATCCTCGCCATTGCCTTCCAGCGTTACATCGTCCAGGGACTTACCGCGGGAGCCGTCAAAGGCTGAGTAATAAGGAGGGGGTAGTGAAAGTGGCCCGGAACGGATGCTTTCGATGCAGCCTCATGGTAGGCACCTTGGTTGCAGTACTGTCGGCCGGTGCGCTGAGCGGTAGCGTCCTGGCCGCGGATCGGATTACCGTGATCATGCCTCGCCATGAGATGGACCTGGTGGGCATTTGGGAGAAGCAGACACGGGAATTCGAGCAAGCCACCGGTATCCAGGTAGAGTTCATCCAGATGTCGTGGGACGAGGTGGCCGACAAGGTACTCACGGACATGGCCACCGGCGGCGGAACGTACGACGTCATCGAGTTCGACAACGGATGGGTCGCGAAGTTTGCCGAGGCAGGCTGGGTCGAGCCTCTGGAACGGTATGCGAGCAAAGCATATCTGGACGAATTGGTGCCCGGGTTGCTGAAGACCTTCACGCAGGGAGAGCACGTCCTCGGCATTCCGTGGAACAACGACACCCGGTTCTTCTTCTACAACAAGGCCATGCTGGACAAGGCTGGGCTCGCGGCGCCCCCGCGCACGTGGGACGAGGTAGTCGCGCAGGGCAGGAAGCTGCAGCAGGCCAAAGTGGCGGAGTACGCGTCAGCCGAATACTGGAACCAGGAATGGGCGTTGGGCAACTCTGTGGCCTTTTATCTGTATAGCTTCGGCGCCAACTACTTCGACCGGCAGCAGGGAACGGTGACGATCAACCGTCGGCCGGCGTTGGACGCACTGGAGTTCATGACCAAGATGCTCCGGGATTACAGGATCGTGCACCCCTCAAGCGTGACGCTGTCACAAGAGGCGGCGGCTGACCTCTTCTACCGCGGGTCCACAGCGTTCTTCTTCCAGGGACCTCCGGTGACGTACAGCTATGCCAACGACCCGTCGCGCTCGCGCGTAGTCGGACAGGTCGAAGTGGCCCGGTACTTGCCTGCCAAGGAAGCTTCTCAACAGGCCACGCTGACGCTGCCCGAGGCGTTTGCTATTCCCAAGACGAGCCGCCACAAGGATGCGGCTTGGCGCTACATTCAGTTCATGATCTCGAAAGAGCGGGATCGCGAGCGAGCTATGACTATTGGGAGCCTACCGCTGTTCAAGGAACTCTACAACGACCCTGTGCTCCTCAAGAAGTATCCGTATTGGAGCCAATTCGGGGCACAGTCTGCGGTGGCGCGAGCGCTGCCCCAGGTGACCTGGTATGACGAATTGGTGCAAACGACCATCGTGGCCGTCCAGAAGGCGCTGCTGGGACAAGTCTCTCCGAAGGCAGCAGCTGACGAAATTGCTGCCTTCATGAAAGGAAAGCCGGTCAACGGTAAGCTGCTCCGGTAGGCACCGGCTGGGAGCGCGATCCCAGCGGATTGGGGATGGGGCCAATTGGGCCCATCCCCAATCCGCTTCATGCAGCACTTCCGTAGCTTCTACCAGGCGGGCCCTCTCTCACTTGATCGTGCTCGGCGTGGCGACCCTGGCGTAATGCACTTCCGGCAGCGTGCCCGGGGGAGACTCCATGGGCCTCTCCAGCTTGACCTCGAGTTCGGGGATGGCGTCGAGCTCGTCGTTCAGGTAGCCGGCGATCCGGTCGGCCAACGTCGCCAGCCGCGCCTGCAGGCCGCCGTACCGCCTCTCGATCACTTCCCATCCGAACGGCTTGTACGTGGCCATCCACGTGTCGCGGTGGACTTTCCACAGATCGTCGACGGCTGCCTGCAGCGCGGGGATGTCGGTGGCTGCCATCTGCCGCAGCGTGGCCCGGTCATCCTTCGCGTAGGCCTCGGCCAGCCGCCGGCGTAGCTCGCTCTTCAGGGCCAGGGCGTGCGCGAGGTAGGCGGGGAGGAGGAGCCGCCGGCCCCAGTTGAAGCCGCGGTCCGTCTCCGCTCGGGTCGCTCTGCCGTCCTCCTGCCGTCCGTCGTCTCTCGCGCCGCCCTGCCTCTTGCTCCGGCTCGCTTTCTCTGCCGCCGCAAACAGCGCCCGTGCCAGCCTCTCATAGTGCTCCCGCAGCGGCAAGCCCTCCACCAGCGGGTCCATCACGGCCAGCAGGGGATCCTGCCACAGCAGCCACTTGCCGGGGTTGGCGTGGCTCTTGCCCGGGTCGTCGACGCCTGGCGGGGCGTCGACCTCACTCGCCTTCACCCAGTCGTCGAAGTCGGCATCGGCCCCGCACGCGCCCCGGAAGTTGAGGCGCAGCAGGTGCTGGTCGACCGCCTCCCCCGCTGTATAACCGTGCTCGGCGAAAAACTGGATCCCCGGCAGAGCGCTCAAGACATCGCACTCCATGCCGTCGTCGCCCCACATCGTGACGAACGCCTCCCGCAGACCCTTCTGCTTGCACGCCCGCATGCAGGCGTCCGTCGTCGTGAACGAAAACGGCAGCGAAGCCCACAACCGATCCCACGTCCAGACGCCGCCTGCCATCACCGGGTCGGACCCCAGCTCCCGGTGGCGATCGATCCACTCCGCGTAAAAGCCGGGGTCGAGGTGGTAGTAGTCCCAGTAGACCAGATCGACGTCTTTGGGAATGGCCCGCTTGACGTCCTCGGGGATGACGGTATCCCTGTCGTAGTAATCGTGAGTCTTGGAACCGAGCCGGAAGTACATGTCGCTCCAGATCATCGGCCGCAGACCGTGCCGCCGGCAGATCTCCCGCACCCTCCCCAGGTGGGCGTTGAGAACGTCAAAGGGACGCCTTTCGCCATGGAACTCCTTGTAGCGCCCGGTGGCGATCCCCCACGCCTCGTCCATTCCCACGTGAATGCGCTTGGTGCGGAAGGGGCTGCTGGCGGCCAGGATCATCTCCTCCACGAGCTCATAGGTCTTCTCGTCTTCGGCCAGGAGCACGCTGGCCGTGTCCCGGACCTCCTGGAAAGCCGGCCACTGCAGAACCTGTTCGAGGTGGGCCAGCGTCTGGATACAGGGGATCATCTCGATGCCCAGGTCGAACGCGTAGTCGTCGAGCTCCTCGAGCTCGTCGCGGGTGTAGCGCCCACGCAGGTACCCGAAGAAGGGCCGCCCCGGCACCTCGTAGGTGTCCTCGGTGTAGAGCATGCACGCATTGATGCCCATCAGCGCCACGTGGCGCAGCAGCCGCTTGGCGACGTCGACCCGCAACACGCCGTTGCGGGACGCGTCGACCATGATCCCCAGGGTATCGAACCGGGATCTTTCGCGGAACGGCGAGATGGCGACGCCGTCGCCGTTGCCGGAGACGAGCTGGCCGAGCAGCCGCCCCAGCGCCCGGAACGCTGCCGCCTTCTGCCCGTAGGCGACCCGTACCTCTCGGCCATCCTGCTCCACGTCGACCGCCAGCGACAGCCTGTCCTGCAGCGCTTCATCCCGAGCGAAGGTGAGGTCGATAGGGGTGCACTGGTCGTCACGGCACGCGCAGCCGGTCGGCTCGCCCGCCACACAGAAGTGCTCGGGACGATCGGCGATGATCGCCTTCAACCCTGCTCGCAGCTCCTCGGGGAGCGTACGGAAGTCCACCCTCAGCCTCGCGCCGGCCATGGCCCCATCGCCTCCCGGCGAAGGGCTTCGTCTCAGGCGTTTGGCCTCCTCCTATCCTCACTCTTGCAATCGGTGGCAGGATCCTGGTGCGCGAGGTCGAACAACCTGTTGTTACATCAATATATCTGCCCTCGCGTATCCAGTTCCTGCCAATCCTCCCGCGACGCAGGGGCAGCTGAGAACGACGAAGGAGGCAGGCGGCAGTGACGAACGGTTCCGCCCTACCCCGGCCTTTCTTGCCCGTGGCGGCGTGGTACACCGCAGGCCCCTCCCGGGCGACCATGGTCGAGCCCCTGGGGCCCGACGGGGACGACATCGTTCGCCGGGACCTGGCTCACCTCCGGGAAGCGGGCTTCAATACGGTGCGGGGCTGGATCGATTGGGCCTCGGGCGAGTCGTCCCCGGGGGAGTACCACTTCGAGGCGCTCGACCGGCTGCTGCGCCACGCGGGCGAGATGGGGCTGCGGGTCGTCCTGCAGCTGTACCTGGATTCGGCACCCGATTGGATCCTGCAGGAGTTCCCCGACGGCCGGTACGTCTCCCAGGGCGGGCAGGCCATCGATTCGCAGGGGTCTCCCGGCTTCTGCTACGACCACCCCGGGGTGCGCCAGGCGGCCGAGCACTTCATGCGGGCCGTGGCCGAGCGCGTCAAAGACCACGCGGCCTTTCTGGCCTACGACGTGTGGAGCGAGCCCCACATCGTCCAGTGGGCGTACTTCGATTACCTGCCGCAGCCGGCCCTCTTCTGTTACTGCCACCACTCCAAGCAGCGGTTCCGCCGGTGGTTGAAGGGCCGCTACCAAGACCTGGCGGCGCTCAACCGGGCATGGTACCGGGGGTTCGTCAGCTGGGAGGCCGTGGACCCGCCCCGCTTCATTTCGCTCATGACCTACACCGACTTCATCGACTGGCAGCGGTTCATCATCGCCAAGATCACGGAAGACCTGGCCTGGCGAGCCCGGACCATCAAGTCGGTCGACCCCGTCCATCCCGTTACCAGCCACTCCGCGGTGCCGGCGGTGATGGTGACGCCTCTGGTCGAGCAGGGCGAGCCGGACGACTGGGCGGTGACGAAGGTCGTCGACATATGGGGCACCTCGTTTTACCCCAAGCACGTCGGGGCCAAGGAGACCGCCGATCCCGCCGTGCGCGGCGCATACCTCGACAGCACGCGTTCGGCGTGCGCCTCGGTGGGCAAGCCCTTCTGGCTCGGCGAGCTCCAGGGAGGGCACGGTTACGTCGGGACGTTCGCAGAGCCGGTGACCGCTGCCGATATCCGGGCGTGGACATGGGGGCCCATCAGCCACGGGGCCAAAGGGCTCAACTTCTACGCATGGCGCCCGATGAGCCGCGGCTACGAGTCGGCCGGCTTCGGCTTGACCCATCCGGACGGCTCCCCGACGGAGCGCTCGAAGGCCGCGGGGGAGGTGGCGCGCCTCGTCGACCGCTACGCCGACCTCTTCGCGGCCGCGCAGGTGCCCCAGGCGGACGCCGCGATCCTCTGGAACAACGACGCCAACATCCTCTGGGGCTGCCTGCGGGAGAAGTCGCCGTACGTCCCCTCGAGGGCTCTGTTGGGGGTGTACCGGGCGCTTTTCGAGCGCCACTACCCCGTCGACTTCGTCCACCCCGACCAGATCGCCGGGGTTGCCGGCGGGGCACAGGGCCGTGCTGCTCGCCCTGTCCACGAGGAGGTCGGCCATGCGGGCGCGGGCGGCGACGCCGGTTGGGCCGGCCATGACGTTGGGCCCGGCGCCGCGCTCGGCCTCGCTCCCGGGCCGGAACCCATCGAGGTGGGCCGCTACCGCGTGATCTACATGCCCTTTTCCATCATGGTGCGGCGAGACGTGGCGAGAGGGCTGGCCGCCTTCGTCGAGGGCGGCGGCACCGTCGTGGCCGAGGCCCGCACGGGGTGGAACGACGAGGCCGGCGTGGTCGACCGGTCGGTACCCGGCTCCGGCCTGCGCGAGCTCTTCGGAGCCCAGGAGCACTGGACGGCCGGGCGGCGAGATCTCCAGGAGCCGGTGGTGCTGTTCGTCGACCCGGCGCCCGGGGTCTCCGGCTTCGAAGGGGGGAGGGTCACCGGGGCGTTCTACCAGCAGGCGCTGGAGCCGCTCGAGGCCGAGGTCGTCGGCCGTTTCCAAGATGGAGAGCCGGCCGTGACGGTGCGCCGGGCCGGCCGCGGGCAGGCCGTACTGGTCGGGAGCTGGGTGAGCCTGGCTTACCACGTACAGCGGGACCCGGCGTCGGGTGCCTTCCTCGCCGGGTTCGCACAGGCGGCCGGGGCCAGGCGGCCCGTGCTGGTCGAGGGAGCTTCACCCGGACAGGTGGAGGCCCGGCTCTCGAGGGGCGAGACCAGGGAACAGGGGCCGTTCGGCATCCTGTACGTGTTCAACCACTCCGCCGACGAGCTGGCGGTGCGGCTGGCCGTCGACCCGCCGGCAGGGGCGGGCCGGTTCGAGCTACGAGAGCTGACGGCGCAAGACGGGCGGCCGGGCGCGCTCGGCAGCGGCAAGGTGCATCAGGCGGTGGTATGGCCCGGGCCGGACGGGCGGCCCCGTATCGTGCTGGACGACGTGCGGCTCCTTCCCTGGGCCGTGGCGGTGGTGCTGATCCGGCCGGAGTGAGGGGTCTTTGGCCTGTGTGAGCCATGGGCGATGAGCAGGGGAAAGGGGTGTTTCGACCAATGAGCAACAGGCGGTGGTGGCGCCGGTCGGTGATGGTAGTAGCGGTCTCTGTGGCAGCCGCGATGGTGTGGTCGGCGGTCGCGCTCGGAGCGGCCAGGAAGCGCATCGTGTGGCAGGTGCATTGGAGCGACTTCCAGATCGAGGGGATCTACAAGGACAAGGAACTGGTTGCCAAGGGCCTGCGCCAGTACGTTCAGGAGTATCAGAAGAGCCATCCCGACGTCGAAATCGAGCTCCAGAGCGTACCCATGGAGGAATACCTCAACAAGCTCCTGGTTGCCCAGGCAACCGGCACCGGGCCGGACATCATCAGCGTCCTCAACACCTGGGGGCCCCAGCTGGTGCAGGACGGCGTGCTCGATCCCGTGCCTGCCGACCTCGTCAAGGACGTGAAGGCCAACTACATTCCCGTGGCCGTCCAGGGCGCTACCGTGGACGGGGAGATTTGGGGTATTCCCTTCGAAGTCGGCAACTACGCCCTCGTGTACAACAAGAAGCACCTCGCGGAGGCGGGGTTCGGGGCGCCGCCCAAGGTCTGGTCGGAACTGGTCGACATGGGTGCCAAGCTTACCAAGCGCAGCAAGGACAAGACCATCGAACGCTACGGTTTCGCCTTCCTGGCCGGCTGGGAGTCGGCGGTCGTCCACCCGTATCTCGGCCTGTTGTGGAGCTGCGGCGGCGAGTTCCTCGCTCCGGATTTCAAGAAGGCGATGTTCAACAGCCCCCAGGGAGTCCAGGCGCTCGAGGCGGAGCTCGATCTGTTCCGCAAGGGCGCGACGGACGTCTCCGGGAGCGTCTGGGAGTTTCCGCAGGGGCGCGTCTCCACCATGATCATGGCCTCCTGGTATGAGTCGACGCTCGTGCAGAGCTTCGGTAAGGAGTACGAGGCCACCGTTGGCGTAGCACCGGTGCCGGAGCTGTGTGGCAAGTCCATCAATGCCGCCTATTCGTGGTGGCTGGGCGTCAACGCCTCCAGCCGGGTACGGAAGGAGGCGTGGGACTTCATCCGGTGGTTCGCGGCCCAGCCGCTCAAGAACGGCACGACGTTGATGGGCACGTACCAGGCGACCAACATCGGCAGCATCCCGCCGCGGAAAGGGGACTTGAACGGCCACCCGGCCCAGCTCAACGACCTGTACACCCGGGTCTTCGTACAGGAGCTCGCCCATGCCCGCCACGAGCCCAACGTGCTGCAGGGCGCCGAAATCAAGAGCGTGCTGTGGCACGAGATCGTGGAGGCGTGGCACGGCAGGAAGACCAGCCAGCAGGCCCTTGGCGACGCGGCGAGGAAGATCGACGGGATCCTGAAAGAGCTGTACTGAGCCGGTCGAGATCCGTCCGGTGCGGGGCGGCGCCGGGACCAGGAGGGGCTCCCGCGCTTCCCCAGCCCTCGCACTACGAGAGGCGGTCGGATGGCATGGCCCTTTCCCGGCGGGCCCGGCAAACCATCACGGGGTACGCGTTCTTGTCGCCGGCGCTCCTGTTTTACGCCGTCTTCCTGCTGATCCCCGTGGGGATGTCGGTGTACATTTCGTTCACCAACTGGAACTTGCTCACGCCGCTCGAGCGAGCGCGCAAGGTCGGGTGGAGCAACTACCTCTACCTGTTGCAAGAGGACGACATGTTCGGCGCCGCGCTGCGCAACACCGTCATATACGCCCTTGGCACCGTGTTCATCGGCATGGCCGTGGCGCTGTTGATCGCGCTCCTGATCAACAATGCCCGGGGCGGGCCGTTGTGGCGGTTCCTCATCTTTGCCCCGGTCGTGACGCCGGCCATTGCCGTAGGGCGTATCTGGGGCGGCATCTACCACCCGGCGCACGGGTACCTCAACGAGATCCTGCGCCTGGTGGGGCTGCCGCCGCAGCAGTGGCTCGCGAGCGCCGAGCGCGCCCTTCCCTCCATCATGGCGACTGCCATCTGGGCCGGCGTCGGGGCCACGGTGATCGTCCTCATCGCGGGCCTGCGCAACGTGCCGGCCCAGTACTACGATGCGGCGCGCATCGACGGCGCGGGGCCGTGGCACGAGTTCTGGCACGTGACGCTGCCGATGCTGCGGCCCACGGTGCTCTTCCTGTCGGTCACGGGGCTCATCGGGGCATGGCAGGTGTTCGACCTGGTCTATGCCATGGCGGTCGGCGGCACGGAGTCGGGGACGACCCCGGCGCGAGCGGTCATGGTCGTGGCGCTTTACCTTTACACGACTGCGTTCCGCAACCTCCGGGCAGGACGGGCGACGGCCGGTGCGCTGTTATTGTTCGTGATCATCTTCGTGGTGACCCTCATCCTGCTGCGCGTGCTGCGCCGGGGAGGTCTCGAAGCCTATGAGTGACCCATCAACGGTCGCCGGCCACGGTCGCATCGGCGCGGCTCGCACGCAGGCAGGCGCCGTCACGGCGCTGCGTGGGAAGCTGCCGCCACACCGGCGGGCCGGCCGGGTAGCGCTCGGCGTGGTGCGCTACGGCGTCATCGCGCTGGTGGCTGCGGCCATGTTCCTGCCCTTTTTCTGGATGATCAGCGCCTCGCTCATGACCTACCAGGAGAGCATCCGCATCCCGCCCGTCTGGTGGCCGGAGGTGCCACAATGGCAGCACTACGCCGAGGTCCTGCGGGATCCCAACGTGCCTCTCGGGCTGTACTTCGCCAACAGCGCGATCGTCTCGTCCGCCGTGACGCTCCTCGTGCTGGCGACGAGCTCGCTCGCCGGCTATGCCCTCACGAAGCTCCACTTCCCCGGCCGGGACGCCATCTTCGCCTTCTTCCTGTCGACCATGATGTTCCCGGCGTTCCTGTTTCTCGTGCCGGTCTACTACATCCTGAAGCGCCTGCCGCTCATGGGCGGCAACGACTGGCTGGGCATGGGCGGGGTCGGCGCGCTGCAGTCGCACATGGCCCTCATCCTGCCCTTCGCCGTCAGCGCGTGGGGGATCTTCCTCATGCGCCAGTTCATGATGAGCGTCCCGGACGAACTACTGGACGCAGCCCGCATCGACGGCGCCTCCGAGATCGGGATCTGGGCCCGGATCATGCTGCCGCTCACCCGGCCCGCGCTGGCGACGGTCGCCATCTTCACGTTCATCGGGCAGTGGAACTACCTCTTGTGGCCCCTCATCGTCACGACGTCGGCTCCGCACCTCATGACCGTGCCCGTCGGCATCCGGATGATGGCGACGGCCTACTCCACGGCCCTCAGTGCGGGCCGGCTGCAGGCCGCGACGGCCATGGCGGTGGTGCCGACGATCTTGGTTTTCCTGGCCATGCAGCGCCACTATATCCGGGGCTTCGCCCTCACCGGATTCAAGTGAGACGGTGGGCCGGCAGCGGAGGACGCGCGGCTCGGGGGGGACCGGCCGGGCCGCGCACGCACCTCAAGGCGCTTCGCCTGACGCGACAATAGCGAGCGTTTTCAGAATCACGGCACCCGAGACCTACCATGGCCGTCGCTGTTGATTACCGACGAGCCTCTGCCCATGGTAGACGCTTCGCTCAAGGGCGATGGAGGCTTGCAGGGGGGTCAAGCCGCCGCGCGTCGAAGTGGACGGCCGGCAAGTCCTGTGCCATCTTTACGGCCCGGGCCAGGGCAGGCAAGAGGGAAAGGGGTAGGGGCATGGCCAAGGTCGCCATCGTCGGGGCTGGTAGTGTCATCTTCTCGATGCGGCTCGTCCGGGACTTTTGCGTGACCCCCGGGCTGGCAGGCACCACGCTTGCACTCATGGACATCAGCGAGGAGCGGCTGCAACGGATCTACGACCTGGCGTCGCGCTACGTCGCCGAGACCGGAGCCAGGCTGCGCTTGGAGAAGACGACCCACCGGCGGGAGGCGCTCGAAGGCAGCGACTTCGTCATCAACACGGTCAAGGTCGGGGGCTACGCCGGCATGGAGGCCGAGCGCGCCATCGCCGAACGTCACGGCTACTACCGGGGCATCGATGATCCCGTGAGCGACTACTACGGCGGGTTTGCGGCCTACCACCAGCTCGCCTTCTTCCTCGAAGTTGCCCGGGAGATGGAGGCCGTCTGCCCTGATGCGTGGTACCTGCAGGTGGCCAATCCGGTCTTCGAGGGTAGCACCCTCGTGGGCCGGGAGTCGAAGCTGAAGGTCGTGGGGTTTTGCCACGGTTTCAACGAGTACGAGGAGATCGTCCGCGCCCTGGAGCTCGATCCGGCCGGGGTCGAGGTACAGGTGGCGGGGTTCAACCACGCGATCTTCCTGACCCGATTCCGGTACCGGGGCGAGGATGCCTATCCGCTCCTGGACGAGTGGATCCGCTCGAAGGCCGAGGCCTACTGGGAGAGCCCTGCCTACCTGTACGAGCCGTGGGCGACCCAGATGTCCCCGGCGGCGGTGGAGATGTACCGGCTCTACGGGCTGTTTCCCATCGGCGATACGGTGCGCAGCGTATCGCCGTGGTGGTGGCATCGGGACCTGCAAGCCAAACGGCGGTGGTTCCCGGCGGGAGGGCCGGACTCGGAGGTGGGGTGGACCTTTCACCTCAACCGGCTGCAGCGAGGGCTGGAGACCATCCGTGCGGCAGCCGCCAACCCGGAAGTGTCCCTTACCCGGGAGTTCCCGCCTGCGCCGAGCGGGGAGGCCATCGTGCCCTTCATCGACGCGGTCGTCAACGACAAGCCGGCGCGCCTGGTCATCAACATTCCCAACCAGGGGGCCATCGCCGGGATACCCGACGACGTCTTCGTGGAGGTCGCGGCCACGGTGCGCGGCCTCCGGATCGAGCGCGAGCCTGTTGACCGGCTGCCACGCAGGCTGTTGCTCCACGTCTTGCTGCCTCGATGGCTGCGCATGGAGCGGGTTGTACAGGCTTTCCGGGAGGGCGACCGGACGAGCCTCTTCCTGGCGCTCATGGACGACCCCCGCTCGAGCACGCCGCAACAGGCCGAGGGCCTCATCGAAGAGATCCTCGCCGCTCCCTGGAACGCCCGGTTGAAGGAGCACTACCGCGCCGGCTAGGCTCCGAGCGGGCGGTGGCCCAGCTTCCTGGCGAGCCACCGGATCTTGGCCGTCTCGTGGGCCGCAGGCACCTCGTGGTAGGCGAACGGGTAAAACCGGAGCTCCTTCTCGCCCCCGGCGTGGTGGAAGGCGGCCATGGTGGTCGACGGCGGGCAGACGTTGTCGTTGCCGCCGATCGACCACAACCCCGGCTGCCGGATGCGGCTTGCCAGGTTGACGCCGTCGAAGTAGGAGAGGGTGGCCCACACCTGCTCCTGCTTCTCCGGCCATCGGCGCAGGTACTTCTCGATCTCGAGATAGGGGCCTTCCGTGGCGATCCGCACGGCCCGCTCGAAGTGGCACAAAAAGGCGATGTCGGGCGCATAGGCGCAAAGGCGCGGCTCGAGGGCGGCCGTCGCAATGGAGAGGCCGCCTCCCTGGCTTGCGCCGGTGGCGGCCACCCGGGCCGGATCGACGAAGTCGAGGCTCGTGACGAGATCGAACGCCCTCACGCAGTCCGCGTACGCGCCACGGTAGTAGTACGTCTGCTTCTCCTCGACGCCAATGGTCATCCAGCCGTGAACGTGACCGCTCGGGTCTTCGGAGGGGTTGGAGGACTCGCCGGCCTGGCCTCGAGTGTCGATGGCGAGGGCGCACCAGCCGAGGTCGGTGTACTTCAGGAGCTCCCACGGCTGGGGCTTGGAGCCCCCGTACCCGTGGAAGACCAGCACGCAAGGGGCCTTCTCGTCGAGGTGGCGAGGGCGGGCGAGGTACCCGGCGATCCGGGCGCCTCCAAGGCTCGTGTAGCGCACATGGTAGAAGGCCGTATGACCCCGGGGGAGGTCGAGGGGAACCATCTCCGGGTCGAGCGGGGTAGCGCGAAGCTCTTGGAGCGTGGCTTCCCAGAACGCGTCGAAATCCGCCGCTTTCGTGAGCGGAGGCTTGTAGGCCCGCAGCTGCTCGAACGGCATGTCGATCGAAGGCACGGACGGGCGTCTCCCTTCCCGAGGCAAGGGGGTTCGGGGGAAGGCGACGGGCTCCTGTCGGGATCCGGCAAAAAGAGCCCCGGGGCAGGGGGTCGCCGCTCACCGCCGCCGTGCCCCGGGGCGAGTCCGGTTGGGGAGGTGCCGGTGTCCCTACTTGCCGTGCTCGGTAGCGCTTCCCATGCGCTTGGCCCGTTCGGTCATGACATAGTGAGTGGCCTGCTGGAGGTCGAGCAGTTCGCCGCCGTTTTGCGCACGGTAGCTTCGTGCCTCGTCGGCGCTTGCGAAAGCGATGAGCCCGTAGCGCATCGGCGTGCGGATCTCCGTACGCACGTACGTGGCGGTGCGGGCGTCGGTCCACTCCCCGCTGGGCCAGTCGTGCACGAACGCTCGCAGGATCTCCTCGTTTTCGGCCACCTTGGTCTTCATGTAGACCAGCAGGCAGCCGATGTCGCAAAACGTGAACTCCCCTGCGCTCGTCACGAGGCCTGCCGAGTGTTGGACGTCCTTGATGATCATCTGGCACGGGTAGTTGGCACAGCGGCTTTCGCCGGGCACGATCTCCGGGGGCCGGACTGCCTCGCCCACCGCCAGGGCGCCACCGCTCACCCCCAGCATGAGGATGGCGAGCCCGAGCACGAGCATGCGTCGATCACGAAGCGTTGGCATGGCCGGATACGAACCTCCTTTTCCGTTTCAGAAGTCCTGCTGTTCGAAGCTGCGACACGCTACGAACAGCGGCAGCACCAACCACAGTCCCACGGCGAGGGGCAAGAGGACCCAACCGCCGACGTCGCTGAGGGTCGCCGACAGGACGGCGCCGGGCGCACCCAGGCTCGCCCTGGCTCCGATGAGCAAGAGGCCGAGCACGCGCACCAGGTCGACCGGGTTGGCCATCACCATCGACAGCAGGAGCGGCCGGACGACCTCGCCGCTCAGCATCACGCTGAGCCCCATCGCGACCAGGTCGTACAGCACGACGAGCAGGCCCCACACGATGATGGCGCCGCCGAGGGCCCGGCTACGATCCCGGGAGGTGATCCCGAGGAGCACCCCTATTCCCAGGGAAATGGCGACGAGCAGCACCGACAGGCCGACGATCCCCAGATACCGCAGCCATCCCTCGGTGCCCGCCCGCATGGCGATGACGAAACCCGCGGCGCCGAAGGCGACCAGGGTCGAACCAGCCAGCGCCGCACCCACGCCCAGGTAGCGGCCCACCACCACCTCGCTGCGTGTGACGGGTTGGGCGAGTATCAGGTGGTGGCCCTCCCGCTCGCCCGAAAAGAGCAGCGAACCGACTGCAAGGGCGACCAGCGGCAGCACCAGGGTGATGACACTCAGAAGGCTCATCGATGTCCTGACGAACCCGACGAACCCGCTGAACCCGGTGTGGAACATCCCGAAGTAGGAAAGGGAAAGCGCCAGTGCGGCGAACACGATGGCGAAAACCCCGGACCACCGTGCCCGGCTCACCACCCGGAACTCCCAGCGGGCGACGTCTCGCAGCGTAGCGGCTCTCACCGCCGCGCCTCCTCTCGCAGGAGGTCCATCGCGGCCACCTCGTCATAGGTCATGACCCGGCCGCCGTGCTCCCGGGCCATCGCCTCCGCCTCTCCACGGTCCCGAAGGGTGACCAGGCCGTAGAGCATGGGAGTCTTGTGATGCGTGGTGACCCACCATGCGGTACGGGCGTCCAGCTACTGCTGGGTGTTCCAGTCGGGCACGTAGGCGGCGCGTACGCCTTTCCAATCGGGATGGTGGCGGAGTTGGTAGACCACCAGGCAGCCGACGTCGCAGAACTTGAGGACCCGATCGGTGGTGATCATCTGCGCGGCCGAGCGCGGGTCGGTCAAGACCATGCCGCACTCGACGCAATCGTCCACTCCGTAGAGCACCTGGGCCGGAGGCGGTGGGCCCTGGGAGCGCGTCGCCAGCCCCACGGCGACGGCGCCGGCCGCCAGTGCGATACCCGCCAGGATCACGGTGAGCTTCCCCCGCCCTGTCACAGCCGCTCACCTCGCCTTTCCGTTGGTCGGTACCTCGCCGGCCTGGGGGGATGCGGCCGGCTGGACCCGGCCCATGTAGGCAGTGAGGAGTTCTTCGAGGCTCGTCCGGCCGGTCCGGAATTCGCGCGGGGCGTACCCGGCGCGGTGGAGTTCGCTCAAGAGCTCCAGGGCCCGATCCGCCGTGCAGGACAGCACCAGCTGCCCGCCCGAGTTGGTGCCGACCCGTATCCCGAGCCGCTCCAGGTATCCCCGGGCTCCCGCGACATCGTCGACGGTCACGTGGAGACGGCTCTCGAGGCGCCCGGCCACGGCGTGCGCCGACTCGTCCGCCACGACCCGTCCCGACTCCAGGATGACGATGCGGTCCGCGCTGTGCATGGCATCCTCGAGCAGGTGGCTCGAGACCAGTGCGCACCCGCCCCGCTGCCGTACCTGGGCCAGGATGTCGCGCAGGCGCTGGCGGCCTTCCACGTCGAGGTTGAGGGCGGGCTCGTCGAGCAGCAGCACCCTCGGCTCGCCGAGCAGCACCTGCGCCAGCGCGAGGCGCTGGAGCATACCCCCGGACAGCTCCCGCACCAGGCGAGTCTCCAGGCCCGCCAACCCCACGGCCTCCAAAGCGGCGGTGATCACGCCGGACACGTCCCGCAGGCCCGGCAACCGGAGCGTGGCGAAAAACTCCAGGACTTCCCAAAGCTCCATGGTCTCACCGAGGAAGACCCGTTGAGGCAGGAAGCCGAGTTGTTGCTTGGCCGGCAGCGACCCGGCGGGGTGCCCCAGCACCCAGGCTCTCCCTTCGGATGGCCAGGTCAGACCGGCCAGCACCTTGAGCAGGGTGCTCTTGCCGGCGCCGTTGGGTCCCACCAGGGCCACGATCTCGCCGGGCCCCACCGTGAGGGACACGTGGTCGAGCGCCACGACCTCGCCGTAACGCTTGGACGCCCCCTCCACGTGGAGCAGGGGAACGTCCTCATGGGACGTGTTCATCCCCGTCGTCCCCCTCTCCGCCTGCGTCCTCCCGCCCGAAGGATCCCGAAGCCGGCCACACACGCTGCCACGGAGACGGTCGCACTCCACGCCACGGGTTGCTGCGCTTCAGAGGCACCCAGGCGATCCAGGAGGTCCCGGGGCACCGGGCGAGGCCGCATCACCGGGTAGCGGTCGAGCGCCTGAGGCCGGTCGAGCAGAGGAAAGGCGCGCTCGGCCAGGGCCACCGCCGCCACCGCCGGGCTCTGGAAAAACAGCTTGAGCTCGGGGTAGCTCTCGACCAGGTGGCCGAAGACCTCGCTGGCGTCGAACGGGACGTCGCCCACCCCGTTGCCGTCGAGGTCGTACCCGCGGTACTGGCTCCAGTAGTTGCCCCGGCCGACGCCGTCGTCCCATCGCTGCCGGTGGTTGCCGGGGCTGAGGTAGACGCCTTCCCCGTTGGCCGCGAAGGTATTCGCGACGAAAACGTTGTCCTGAGAACTCGCCAGGATGCGCGCGGCTATCTCGTTGGCCGCCACGAAGTTGTTGCGCAGCGTGCACCGGACCGCGAAGTCGAGGGAGAGGCCGGTCTCGTTGGCGAGCACCAGGTTATCTTCGACCATGGCCCCGTCGGCGTCTTTCAAGAAGAGCCCGTAAGCCCCGTAACCGTAGCTCTTGGCGAAGACGTTGCGCCGCACCACGAGCCGCTTGGAGTACATGATGGCCGAGGCCACGCCGTTGCCGACGAAGACGTTCTCTTCGAAGACGTTGTCGTCGGAGAACATGTAGTGCAACCCAATGCGGCCTCTCTCGATGCGGTTGGACGCAATCCGGTTATGGGAGGCGAACTCGACGTAGATCCCGTCGCGCGGCGTGATGATGTGGTTGTGTTCGACGACGTTGCCGTTGGAGTTGTAGAGGCGGATGCCGTCACCTCGGTCGTGCTCGATCAGTTCGGCCAGGCCTTCGATGCGGTTGTGCCGGATGACGTTGGCATGACCGCCCCACACGTGAATTCCGAAGAGCACGCGACGCAGCGTGTTTCGCTCGATCACGTTGTCGTTGCCCAGCACCTTGATGCCCGATTCGTCCCGCCAAAGGCGGTGCCCGCCTCCCACGACGGTCATACCCCGTACCGTGACGCCGTTTGCTTTGATCGTGATCACGTCGCCTTCGGGGCCGCCGTCCACCACGGCCCCGGGGAGCCCCTCCAGCACCACGCGCTTGTCGATGATCACGTTCTCCCGGTAAACGCCGGGGTGGACTCGGATGACGTCCCCGTTGGACGCGGCGTTCAAGGCAGCAGAGATGGTGGGGTAGGTCGTGGCGCTGCCGACCTCCAGCACGGCGGCGCCGGCGCGCTCGAAGCCCGGGGCGAGCGCCGCCAGGACGCAACACGCTACGGTAGCCCAGCGCCTCACGGCTTTGTCGCTCCTGCCTTTGGGGCGTGCAGGTGCTCGGTGAGGGACGCGCTGCGAGACTGGCGGGCGGGGGCCGACGTGATCCAGGCGTAGAAGACGAGCGCCATGCCCGCCAGGAAAAGGATGGCCCCCCAGTTGAAGTAGCTGAGGGTGGTGAAGTTGGCCAGGCGGTTCCATCCGATGACGGGGGGCATGAAGGGATCGATGCGAATGGGAGCCTTCGGATCGAGGTCGTGCCCGTACCGGTACAACCAGCGGTAAAGGTCGTACAGCAGCAGGAGGAGCGCAGGGCTGGCCGTGACGAGGGCCCCGGCGAGCCAGCGGCGCCGCGTGAGCGCTGCCACTAACATGATCGCCGCCACCGCGACGAAAGCCGGCGGCAGGTAGCGAAACTCGGGGAAGTCGGCGGCGTCGATGGGCTTCATCCCGATGTAGTGATTGAGGCTGTTGATGACGTCGATCCGCCCGCCGAGTTTGTGGGCGTAGACGTGCAGCTTGAGCCCCTCCGGGTACTGGGGAGCCCCGAGTCGTAGCGACCACAAGGGTCCCAGGAAGGAAAGCGCCACGCACAGAGCGGCCAGTAACATCGCCAACCGAGCGCGCCGGTCCAGCGTACCGGCGAACAGCCATCGGCCCATGGTTTCGGGGTACGCCTCCTGTCAATGGGATCAGGACGGGGCAGCCCGGCTGCCGGCGGGCCGTGCCATCACCTCCCGCCGCCGGCAGCCGCATGGCGTGGTGTCCGTCACTTCTTGGGTTTGACCAAGAACCACCCCTGCATCTCCTGGTGCAACGCGGAGCAGAAGTTGGTGCAGTAGAACGGGTACACTCCGGGTTTGGTAGCCTTCACGTGAAGCGTCTTGGTTTCGCCCGGCTCGACCTGCATGTCCACGTTGTAGAGCGGGATGCCGAAGCCGTGGGTGATGTCCTGGTCCATGTCGTTGTTGGTCAGGTGGAAGTAGACGTCGTCGCCCTCGTTGACTTCGACCCGGTCCGGGATGAACCGGCTGCGAATCGCGACGATGTACGCGTCCACGCGGTTGCCCTTGCGGACGACCCTGGCATCCTTCGGATCCCAGACGGAGTTGGGGCGCTTCACGTCCTTGTAGAAGACCACCTCGGGCTTGATCTTGTCTGCCTTGATCATCTGGGCGTAGTGCGGCTCCGGATCCACGGGCGATTCGTAGACGAGCTTCATCTTGTCTCCCGAGATATCGATGAGCTGCAGGTTCTCGGGGTGGCTGGGGCCGACCGGCAGGAAGCGGTCCTTGGCCATCTTGTTGAGGCTCACCAGCCACTTGCCGTCCGGGGAGGTGGTGTCACCCTCGGCGGCGCACAGGTGGCCGACGTTGTAGTGGACGTCCACTTTGTCGATGACTTTCCACTCGCCGATCTTCCACTTGACGATGGCGGAGTCGATGAAGAGGCTGGTGTAGGCGTACCCCTTGTCGTCGAACTGGGTGTGGAGCGGCCCGAGCCCCACGGGCACTTCGGCGACCCGCACCGCCTCATAGTCCAGGATGGGAAGCCCGCGCTCTTCGCCGGCGAACTTCTTCGCCTCGATGGCCGACTTGATCTTCTCGAAGTCATAGACGGTGACGGTCGGTTGGAGCTTGCCTGCCGCCGCAATGTGCCGGCCGTCCGGCGCGACGTCCACGCCGTGAGGGCTCTTGGCCACGGGCATGAGGTAGACGATACCCGGCACCTTGACCGGGTCGATCACCTTCGCGCCGGCGATGGTCTGGAACTTGCCGGCAGCAGCCGCCTTCTCCGCCTCTTTCCAGTTGACCATCACGATGAAGTCCCGGTCCCGAGCGGAGGCGCCGACCTCCAGGGTCTCGTACGCTTCCTCGGTGTTGTACGTCGTGAGGAAGTACCAGCCGTCGCTGACCTTCTTACCGGCGTCGCCGAGATCGAAGGACCACGGAGGCAGCAAGAGCTCCCAGGCGAGTTCCATGTGGCCCGACTTGGGATCGATCTTCACGCCCGCGAGCACGCCGTAGTACTTGCTCTTGAACTCCTGGATGGGAACGTAGGTGCCCGCGGGAACGGGCGTGGCAAACCGGGACCCCATGAACAGGTACTCCGTGTTGGGCGTCACGAAGGTGGCGGAGTGGGGGCCCATGATGTTGGGAACGGGCCCGAGGATCTGTTCGGTGTAAAACGTCTTGAGGTTGATCCGGGCCACCCGGTTGTTGGCGTTGTCGTTGACGAACAGCCACCGCCCGTCATACTCGCCGTTGGTCTCCGACAGCGCCGGGTGGTGAACGTCTCCCCAGGTGAGCCCTCCCAGCATCGCCTTGGTCTCTTCGTCGTAGCCGTACCCCCAGGCGGGGTCGGGCGTGAAGACGGGGATCGTGCGAATCCGCCGCATGGACGGCACCCCGTAGACGAATACCTGCCCCGAGTGCCCGCCCGAAGCGAAGAGATAGTACTCGTCCAGCTTGCCCGGTGGGACGAGCGCCTTGCTCGCATCCCCGCCGGGGGTCTCCTTGCCGCCGAACAAGGAGAAGCCGGACAGGAGGGTGACGAGCACGAGCGCCGCCAGGCCCCAGACTACGTGCTTCAGATGACTTCGACGCATGGCCTTCCATGTCCCCCCAATGTCAGGATTGCGGACTCACGGTTTGACGACGAGCTGGCCCACCATGTTGCGGTGTAGCGCACTGCAGCGCACGTTGCACTGGAACGGGAACGTCCCTGCGCGATCGGCGACGAACTCCACGACCCGCGAGGTCCCTGGGAAGATGGGGCCCGTGTCGATACCGAAGTCGAGGAGCTGGAAGCTGTGCGTTACGTCGTAGCTGGTAAGCTTGATCCGTACCCGATCTCCCCTGCGCACCTCGAGGTAGGACGGCTGGAATCCGCCATCCTCGAAGATGCGGATGACGATGTGGAACTCGTTGGGCGCCGCGAGCGCCGGTCGCACCGCCCTTTCGTACCCGAAGATGGCGAGGGGCGCGCCGACGACGGCCAGGAAGACCAGGATGCCGGCCATCACCTCCTGACGAGCGCTTTTCCTGCCGTCTCCGCGAGTTGCCAACCGTCCCACCGCCTGTCCTCCCCCGGTGCTTTCAGCCGAGGTACAGCCAAAGGAAAAGCTCCGCCAATCCCGTCAGGTACACGGCCAACGGCACGGACGCCAGGGCCGCGGCCCGGGTGTCGCCCTGGAAGTCGGATCGTAAGATGCGAAAGCCGCTCAGCACGCCCCATCCGAGCCCCACGAGCAGCACGGGCAACTGCAGGAAGGGCACCCAGCCCGGCACATAGGGCGTCCAGGGATAGGATGCGGTGCCGAGCAGGTTCCAACCCCAACCGAAGGGGTCCGAGATGGTGGGGACCGCGTAGGAGAGGTTGGGCAACACGAAAGAGAGGCTGAAGGCGATCCAGGCCATCAGCCCGAAGGGCACCAGCGCGTACGAAGCGTCGACGAAGAGCTCCTTGAGCGGGATGCGATGCCCCAAGCGCCCCGCAATCCAGCGGCCCAGCACCGTGGCTACCAGGTGGAGCAGGGGACCGGCCACGAGCGTGGTCAACAAGAACCCGGCGGCGTACACGACGAACCCTTCCGGTTGCCTGAGGCTGGCCCAATCCTTCAAGAACCCGTGGGGCCCGAGCATCACGAGCGAGTAAGCGAGAGCGCTGCCCAGCATGATGAACGCCTTGTAGGCCTCGTCGATCTTGCGCCCCTTCTGGACGTACAGGTCGAGACCGAAGGGGCGAGCGTTGATGGTGATGTTGTCGTACGGGCAGGCCTTGATGCACTCGGTGCAAAGGATGCAGTAGTTGTTGCGCTCCATGGGGGCGCCCGGGAACTCCGACATGGGACACGGGTATCCGCCCTGCCCGCCCACTGCGAGACTCTCGGCGGTGCTGCCACGGAAGCACGACTTGAACTTGCATGCCAGGCAGGTCTCTGCGCTGCGCCGCCGGAGCTCCACGGGCGCAACCATGGAGTAGAGGCCGAGGAAGCCCCCCACGGGACAGAGGTAGCGACAAAAGGCGCGCCGCTCGTAAACCGGGTGCATGACGATGGCGAGCACGAACAGCCCCAGGAGCAGGGCGCCGGTCACCACCGGGCTGGTGGTCACGATAGCACTGAAGAGCGCGATGGAAAGGAACCCGAAGTTGGCGAGCCACAGATTGCGCAGCCGCCTCGGCCAGCGCCGGTTGAGGCCCCGGGGAGCGCCGTCGTGATGGCCGATGAACCGGCGGCGAGCCAACCACTCGCCCAGGGAGGGGATGGGGCAGGCGGTGCACCAGACCCGGGCCCCGAAGGGGACGAGCAGCATGATGAGCAGGGCCCACCAGACGATCCAGACGAAGACGACGGCGAAGTTTTTCGCGCCGATGGGGATACCGAAAAGCCCGCTCGCGATGATGACGACGAAGGCCAGTAGCCCGGGCCACATCAAGGCGAACTGGAACCAGCGCTGATGCAACAGCCGCGACAGGCGCGGCCAGCGCCGGAGGAGATCCCGTTTGAACACGCCGCGCGGCAGCGGGCGGGCTGTGACGGCAGCGGCTTCGGACGTTCCGGCAGGTCCCATGGCGCTTGTGTTCAACCGCCCTTTCTCCACCAGGCGTAAGCAACTGCCCCGAGGCCGACGATGGCGGCCAGCACACCGCCCGTGTGGAAGAGCCGGTTGGGTTGAACGACGATCTCTCCCACCATGAACGGGTGCAAGGGCCCGCAGATGACGGAACACCGGTAGCGCAGCTTACCCGGGCGATCGGCCACGAAAGAGACGACGCCTTCCTCCATCGGCGGCACTCGGATGTTGATCCCGTAGGCGTCGAGGTAGAGGCCGTGGGTGATGTCGAGCGAGCGCACCCTCAACGTGACCCGGTCCCCGAGGTTGACGTAGATGCGAGGAGGATCGAACGCGAACTGCCGGGCGGTGATGACGAACTCCCGCTCCTGTCCTCCCGCGGAGCCGGCGAAAGAGGGAAACAGCCAACTGACGGCCATGATCGCCGCGATGATGGCCGTGATCCCGATTAGCTTTGCCCGCCTGGGGGCGGGACGCTTCCGGCCCGCGGTCCGGGTGAGGCTCGACTTCACGCGGATGCCCTCCCGGGTACCAGGCTACAGGGAGGCGGGCAAGGCGTCTGTCGGGCGAAAGCCCAAATTCGTGGCTACCGATCCGCGAGGATTTGCAACGTTTCCTCGCGATCGACGCGAGCGGTGCAACGAAATGTTGCAGGGCGCAACCCGCCTGCAGCGTCCCGGAACGGCCCGGGTTCTCATGAAGCCCGGGGTCGCTGTAAGCCGAACCGCTTCATGCGCCGCCAGAGCGTGGTCCGGTTGATGCCGAGCGCCCGGGCGCACTGGCCGATCTGCCAGTGGTGGGCTTCGAGCGCTTGCAGGAGCTGCTCGCGCGAAAGCGCCCCCGCGTTGGGCGCAAGCGCCGGGTCGGGGGAAGCGGGCGAGCGAGGGTGGGGGAGAACCAGGTGGGGCGCATCGATGGCCGGCCCCTGAGCCAGGATGGCGGCAGCCCTCAGGACCCTTTCCAGTTCCCGGACGTTGCCGGGGAAGGGGTACGACATGAGGCGGGCCAGGGCGGCACCTGTCAGCTGGGGGAGGGGCTGGGCCTGCGGAGTCATGTCGGCCAGGATCTTCTCCGCCAGGAGGGGGATGTCGTCCAACCGGTCCACGAGAGGCGGCAACACGACCCGCCGCTGCTGCAACGCTGCGGCCAGGCCTTTGTCGAAGCTGCCCGTGACGACCAGATCCTCCAGGCGGTGGTGCGTGCCGGCGACGATCCGAACGTCGGGCCATTGACCGGGGCGCCAGGCGTCGAGGTGGCGGGCCAGCGCGGCCTGGCAATCGGCGGGGAGGTCCGCGACGTCCTCCACGAACAGCGTGCCTTCATGAGCGAGATGCAGCGCGCCCACCGGCGCATGGCCATGGGCGCCGGAGTGGTCCCGATCCCCGAGCAGCCGCTCCCGCACTGTGACAGGGGGGAGGCCTTCGGTGAGCACGGGCACGAAGGGGCCTGCCGACCGGATGCCGAGCTCGTGGAGAGTGAGGGCTACCCAATCGGTCTCCGTGCCCGGGGGGCCTTGCACGAGAATCGGCCACTCGCTGTCGCGCAGCGCCTCGAGCGCCTCGTACAGCCGGAGCATGGGGCGACTCGCCCCGACGAGGCGCCCGTAGCCCTTGCACCGATCCCGTTCCCGTTGGTCCACCCCCGGGCGACTTCCGAGCTCTGCAGTGACGTCCCGCAAGATGCGGACCGCGGCCAGGATGCGGTTACCGCGCCCCGTGAGCGGGACGGTACGGACTCGGACCAGCCGCACGCGCCCGTCCTTGGAGAGTACCGGGCTTTCGAAGTCCTCCGGCGGCCGCCGGGTGGCGAACAACCCCTCGATGTCGCACACCCTGCGGCAAAAACGCCCGGCGCACACCTCGAAACAGCGGCTCCCCAGGGCCTCCTGGCGGGTGAATCCGGTCAGCTTTTCGGCGGCGCGGTTGAACGCGACGATGCAGAGATCCTCGTCCACCACCATGACCGCATCGTCGAGGGCGTCGAGCGCCGCTTCCAGGTGCTCCAGGCGCTCATCGGACCAAAACGGCAAGCTCGTCAGCACTCCTCCTGTACGAGGCCCCTGCACAGCGCATACCGTACCAGGTCGGACCGCTCGCGCAGGCCGAGCTTTTCGCAAATGCGGCTACGGTACGTATCGACCGTCTTCACGCTGACGCCCACGCGCCTGGCTATCTCCTGGCGCGAGTAGCCGAGGGCGAGGAGCCGCAATACGTGCCATTCCCGATCGGAGAGCTCGGCACGGCCTCGCGGGCCCGGCAGCTGGGGCGAGAGCCCGCAGACCTGCGCCACATCCGGGTCGACGTAGAGCGCGCCGCCCGCCACCGTGCGCACCGCCCTGCACAGCTCGCTGGCGGGGCTCCTGGCGAGGAACAAGCCGCACGTCCCGGCGCGAACCAGCTCCCGGAGCAGGCTCAGCTCCGAGTGCACCATCAAGACCAGCGTGGCAACCGAAGGGCGGCGACGCGAGAGCCATTCGATGGCCTGGGTCTGCCGGGCACGGTGACACGTGCCGAAGAGGACCACGTCGGGCCTGAAGCCGTCGACCACCGCCTGCAGGTCACCGGCATCCGGCAGGTCGGCGACCACCTCCATGTCGGGCTGCCGCTCGAGGATGAGCCGTAGCCCCGTACGGAACACCTCGTGCGCCTCCACGACCACGATGCGGATGCGGTCACGAGCCGGCCGAACACCGCTCACCCCCCGGGGTGCCGTCGCGCGGCGGGACCCCTACCGTCCCGGTTGGGGGGTTCACCTCAGGGGCCTTCGAGTCCTGCTGCGGACGCCGTTGAATAGGGCCGGGCAGGGCCGGGGGCCGAGCCGTCGGCTCGGAGCTGTTGCCAGGACCGCACCGCGGCGAGGGCCATGTCGGGAGCGTCGGTGGTGGCGCCGTCTGCCCCGGCCTCCCACGCCCGTCGCAGGAGCCTCAGGTCGCTCTGCACGCCCCACACCCGCACCTGCAGGCCCTGCCGGCGAGCCGCCTCTACGGCATGAGGCGTGATGCTGCGGGCGCTCGGGCAGATCTGGTCGGCGTTCAAGCGGCTGCACGTCTCCAAAGCGGCGAGCTCGACCACCCTTGTCAGCAGGCCGATGGCGACGGCAGGCATGAGCCGGCGGGCTCGTTCGAGCAACGCCGGGTCGAAGCTCGTGATGACCAACCGGTCGGGGGAGAAGTCTCCGTTGCGGGCGCCGAGGGCCCGGTGGACGGCCTCGGGCGTGCCCGGGGCCTTGAGTTCGAGGACGACCACAGGTGCGTGCCCCTCCTCGGTAGGGGCCAGCAGGTAGCGTTCCAGGAACTCCTCCAGCCGCATGATGCCCGGCGGTTCGCCCTGGGCAGGTTGCAGGCGCTCCGGGCCGTCGGGCCACCGTACGTGCAGGCGGAGGAGCTCTGCCCATGGGAGGCGGTCGACCGGGCCCCGCCCGTCGGTGACCCGGTCGACCGTCGCATCGTGCATCAAGACGGCGACCCCGTCGGCCGTCAGCCGCACGTCCGTCTCCAGGGCGGAGCAACCCATCTCGAGGGCGAGGTCGAAGGCGGCCCTGGTGTTTTCAGGAGCGTACCGGGATGCTCCCCGGTGGGCGATGATCTGCACGGACGTGCCGGCACTCCTCTCCGGGCCGTTCGGCGGCCGGGCGGCAACAGGCCGCCGCGCTCACGGGTGCGCCGAGCGGTAGCCTTCCATGAAGACTTCGACGTCGCTCTGCAGCCGTTCGAGAGCGGCTCGGGGCTCTACGGCGGCGCTCGTCTGCACCTGCTCCACGGCCCGCAGAAGGCCCCGCCAGATCAGGGCGTCGGCCGGGTGGATGGGGTGGTCCTTGACCAGCGGCAGCTGGTCGTAGATGATGCGGGCCCGTTCGTTCTGGCGCAGGAGCTGCTGGACGGCGGGCGATTGTACCGCGGAGCGCCGGATGGGGACGTAGCCGGTCTCGGTGGCGATCTGGACCATCCGCTCCGTCGCGGTCAGGTACTGGACGAGCCGCCAGGCCGCCCGCTCGTGCTCGGGATCGGAACGGAAGATGGCCAGCGCGTTGCCGCCGAGGCCCACGGCCTGCTCCTTCTCCTTGGGCATGGCCGCTACGCCCAGCTCGAACTGCGAGCCAATCTCCTTCTCGTAGTATCCCCGTACGGAGGTGGAGCAGAAGAGGAGCGCGTACCGGCCGCTGATGAAGTCACGCTCCGCCGTCTGGTGGCCCATGGGAGGCTCGGCGTGGTACGTGTGCACGACGTCCCTGAAAAAGCCGAGCGCCTTGACGGCGGCCTCCGACGTGAGCTGCGGCCGGCCCGCCTCGTCGAACAGGGTGCCCCCTGCCTGCAAAACCATCGGCCGCACGTACCACGGCACGTCCGCGCACGACCCGAACCCCCACCGGTCCGGCCGCCCGTCGCCATTGGTGTCGGCGGTCAGCCGCTGGGCCATGCGCAGGAGTTCTTCCCAGGTGGCCGGGGCGGCGGCCGGGTCGAGGCCCGTCTGTCGCAGTGCGGTGCGGTTGATCCAGAGCCCCGGGGTGCTCGGCTGGAAGGGGATGACCCAGCGCTGGTTCTTGTACGTGTACCGGCTCCAGAGGCCCGGGATGATGTCCGCGAGATCGACCTGGCTCAAGAAGCGCTCGACCGGCACGAGCGCGTCGGCGTCGACCAGCTGCGGGATGCCGTGACGCTGGCCGAGCTGCGCGACGTGCGGCGGGGTGCGCCCGGCGACGGCCGCCAGGAGCTTTTGGGCCATCTCGTCGTAGTTGCCCATGTACTGGGCCTCGACGCGGATGTCCGGGTTGAGGCGCTCGAACTCCTTCACCCAGCCGTCCATTGAGCCGCCGGGGGCCGACGTGGTCCAGAAGCGGAGGGTCACGGGGGCCGCCTCCGCAACGCCTGCCACCGGGCCTGCGAGGGCCCCTGCCCAGGCCATCCATCCTGCCGCTGCGAGGACCATGGCCACGAAGATGCGACGTACTTGGGGGTTCATGGTATGCCCACCATCCTTTCCGGATGTTGAATCCCTAGATGCCGGGGTTTCCAGGCGCCAGGGCCCAGCGATGCGGGAGCTTCGCGACGGGGAACCGCCCCGGCGGGCGGAGGCGGCCGCTTCACCCCCGGACCGCCCCCGCGGCAAGCCCTTCGATGAACTGCCGCTGGGCTGCCAGGAACGCGACGACCGTCGGCACGGCCACCAGCACCGAGCCTGCCATGAGCAACGCCCAGTCGTTGCCCAGTTCCTGGTTGATGAAGTAGCGCAGCCCGATCTGGACGGGCCGCAGCGCCTCGCTGTTGGTTACGATGAGCGGCCACAAGTAGCTGTTCCACTGGCCGAGGAAGGTGAGCAGCGCGAGGGTCGCCATGGTGGGGCGGCACAGGGGCGCCGCGACCCGCCACACGAAGGTCCACCGGCTGGCGCCGTCCATGAAGGCGGCATCCTCGAGTGCCCTCGGGAGAGCCACCATCGCCTGGCGCATCAGGAAGATGCCGAAGGCGCCGGCCAGGTTGGGGACGATGAGGGCCAGGTAGGTGTCCACCCAGCCCAGCTCCCTCATGAGCAGGTAAGCGGGGAGGAGGGTGGCCTCGCCGGGGATCGCCATGGTGGCCAGGATGGCGGCCAACACGGTCTGGCGCCCGCGGAAGCGCATCCGGGCCAGCGCGTACCCCGCGAGGGTCGCCGTAACGATCTGCCCGGCGACGGAGGCGCCCGCCACCACGGCCGTGTTGAGGAAAAACCGCCCGAACGGTGCCGCCTGCCAGGCGCGGGCGTAGTTGTCCCAGCGCCACTCCTGGGGGATCCAGCGCGGCGGGATGGCCATGAGCTCGCCCGGCCCCTTGAGCGACGTGATCAGCATCCATGCGAAGGGCACGAGGACCGCCACGGCCCCTGCCACCGCGAGGGCGGTGACGAGGGCGCCGATGGCTTCCCGCCCGGCAGCCCCGGTCCGCCAGCGGGAGAAGCCAAGGGCGGAGTGGCGTAGAGCCGGCGCACCGTTCATCCCTTGAACACCCACCGTCCCGAGAGGCGCAACTGCCAGACCGTGAGGGCGACGATGGCGGCGAAGAGCACGTACGCCACCGCGGACGCATAGCCCATCTGGAAGAGCTCGAAGGCCCGGTAGTAAAGGTAGTAAACCACGACCTCGGTGGCGCCGGCCGGCCCTCCCTGGGTCATGACGTGCACCTGGGTGAAGACCTGGAGGCTATCGATGATGGAGATGATGAAGACGAACAGCGTGACGGGGCTCAGCATGGGCCACGTCACGTGCCGGAAGACCCCCCAGGAACCGGCGCCGTCGATGCGGGCAGCCTCCTGGAGCTCCCGGGGGACGCCCTGGAGGCCCGCGAGGAACAGCACCATGGTGTAGCCCGCCGAGCGCCAGACGGACATCAGCGCCACCGCCGGCATGGCCCAACGGGGATCGGCCAGCCAGGGGATGGGGCCCGTGCCGAAGACGCGGTGCAGCAGGTCGTTGAGGAGCCCCACTTCAGGGTGGTAAATCCACATCCAGACGGCCGAGGCGGCCACCGTGGACGTGACGACCGGCGAGAAGTAGGAAGTGCGGAGCACCGTGCGCAGGCGCCGGGTGCGGTGGAGGGCGAGGGCAAGGCCGAGCCCGAGCGCCATGTTGGCCGGGACGGTGAGCAGGGCGTACTCGAGCGTGTGGGCGGCTGCCGTCCAAAACTGGCCATCGCGGGCCAGCCGGGCGTAGTTGGCCCACCCGGCGAAGCGGCGAGCGGGGCTCATCAGGTCCCAGTCGTGAAGGCTCAGATAGAAACTGTAGGCGGCCGGCCAGGCCACGAAGGTCGCGAGGATGGCCAGGGCCGGAAGGAGGAAGAGCCAGGCCTGCACGGCTTCCGAACCGAGCAGCCGGCCTGCGCGCTCGAGCGAGGCGCGCAGGCGGCTTCCTGAAAAGCCCGGCCGGTCCGGTAGAGACCTCTCCGGGAAAGGCGGCGCTGCGGTGGAGAAAACAGCCGGCGACGGCACTTTGGGGGTCATCGCCCGGTGCACGGCCAGGGCCCACCCCGCTTCCGTGGGATAGGTCTACCGGTGCCGCGTTACAGGCGAGCCATGCCGTGTTACGGGGAGGTTGACGCTTTGTTGTGTGCGGGTGAACCGGGGGCACGGGCTGCACGGGCCCGACCCCCGGCTCGCCCCTGACATGTCAGCGCGTCACGGACTGCAGGATGTGCTGGACGGTGGCTTCGTCGACCCGGCCGCCGGTGACGTGCGGGAGTTTCTTGAGCGGGTAGTTGCGAAGCACCCGGCGCATGACGGCAGGCTGCTCCCGGTACCGGCGCATGACCTCGTCGGGCACGAAGCGCTCGAGAGCCTCCCTGCCCCTGGGATCGTCGAGCCAGGCCTGGATGGATGACTCCGCGGTGAGACGGGTATCGGCCAGCACGCCGCCGGTCAGGACGACCGTTGCCTGCACCCGGATGTCCTGGGACGAAGCCCCGATGAGCAAGTCGTACGTCCCCGGCTCGGCCACCCAGCCCCCGCGCTCGGGGTCGTAGTAAGAGAAATCCCGGATGGTCAGCCGGAAGCTGGCCGGACGGGTCTCTCCGGGAGCGAGCGCCACCCGGGCGAACCCCTTGAGCTCCTTGACCGGCCGCGGCAACTGGGAGCGGTGCGGCCGCACGTAGAGCTGCACGATCTCTTCACCGTCGCGGCTGCCGGTGTTGGTCACCGGCACCTGTACCTCCAGCGAGTCGCCGGGTGCGATGCTGGGGCGGCTGAGGCTGGCCTGGCCGTACGAGAAAGTGGTGTACGAGAGCCCGTGGCCGAACGGGAACAACGGCTGCACGCCCCGAGCTTCGTAATAGCGGTACCCGATGAAAAGCCCCTCGCCGTAAAAGACCTTGCCGTTCTCGCCGGGGAAGTTGAGGTACGACGGGTTGTCCTCCAGCCGCACCGGGTACGTCTCCGCCAGCTTACCCGAGGGATTGACCCGGCCGAAGAGGATGTCGGCGACGGCACCCCCGGACGCCTGCCCGGCGAGCCCCGCCAGCAGTACGGCCGGCACCCGGTCGATCCACCCGGCCATGGAGACGGGCGCCCCGTTGTGGAGCACGACGACGGTGCGGGGCTGGACCGCCGCGACGGCCTGGATGAGGGCGACGTGCCCGGGCGGGAGCTCCATGTCGAGCCGGTCGTACCCTTCCGACTCCACGCCGTCGGGAAGCCCGGCGAAGATGAGCGCGGCGTCGGCTGCCTCGGCAGCCCGGGCAGCCGACCGGAGCAGGGCATCGTCGGGCTCGCCGCTTTCCAGGTAGCCCTGGTAGTACGTGAGGGCCACCGAGCCGGCAGCGGCCCGCAACTCGTCGAGCGGCACGTCGACCCGGGTGGGCTGGACCCGGGAGCTGCCGCCGCCCTGGAACTGTGGGGCGACGGCCATGTGGCCGAGGACGGCGACCGAGCGCAACCGGGCCGGGTCGAGGGGCAGCACGCCGCCGTCGTTCTTGAGAAGCACCATGCACCTGGCCGCGGCCCGCCGGGCGAGCCGGTGATGCGCCTCGACCTCGGGCGCCTGCAGGCCGCGGGCCGGATCACGCGCTCCCGGCTGGGCCAGCGCGCGCTCGACGAGGGCCAGGATGCGGGTCACGGCGCGGTCCAGCGCCTGCTCGTCCAGCCGGCCCGACCGTACGGCCTCGACGATGCGACGGTCGTTGCACGGTGACGGACCCGGCATCTCCAGGTCGAGCCCCGCCTCGATGCCTGCGACTCGGTCGTCGACGGCGCCCCAGTCCGATATCACCGCGCCCTCGAATCCCCACTCGTCCCGCAAGATCTCGGTGAGCAGGTGGCGGTGCTGGGAGGCGTAGGTGCCGTTGATGCGGTTGTACGAGCACATGACGCTCCACGGGCGAGCCTGCGTGACCACCCGCTCGAAGGCGGCCAGGTAGATCTCCCGCAGCACCCGCTCCGGAATCTCCGCGCTGATGCTCAGGCGCTCGCTCTCCTGGTTGTTGGCGGCGAAGTGCTTGAGGCAGGTACCCACGCCGGTCGATTGGACGCCCTCCACGTACGCAGACGCCAGCTCCCCGGCCAGGTAAGGGTCTTCCGAATAGTACTCGAAGTTGCGCCCGCAAAGCGGTGTGCGCTTCATGTTGACCCCCGGCGCGAGCAAGACGTGGACGCCCAGCGCCCGGGCCTCGACGCCCAGCGCCTCGCCGACCTCCCGCAGCAGGTCGCGGTCCCACGAGCATGCCAGGGCCGAGGCCGTGGGAAAGCAGGTGGCCGGGATGCTCCGGCCGATCATGTCCGCTTGCTCGATGGGCCGCCGTAGGCCGTGGGGGCCATCCGAAACCGTGATGGAATCGACGCCGAGCCGGGCAAGGGGTTTGGTCGTCCAGGGGGTGGCTCCTGAACAGAGGGCCGCCTTCTCTTCCAGGCTCATCTGGCGGACGAGGGCTTCGATGTCGTGCACGGGGTCTTTGCCTCCTCCGGCGTGGAGAGCTCGGGACGTACCGGCAACCGGTATTCGACGGGTACCATCCCGATCCTGCCCGGGGACGTTAACGGCCACGCGATGGGGAACGGAAGGTCGCGACGACCCGCGCCGAGAGCGCAGGCCATACAAACGTGAAGTAATTCTCATGATCCTTGACACGACGAGCTTTGAGGGGGTGCGCGCGGTCCCGAGAGCACTCGGCAGGAAATCCGGTTACAGGAGCAGAATAAGACGCCCGGAAGTTATCGATAACGAGGACCGAGGGCGCAATGGTGACGCTGGCCGACATCGCAAGGCGCCTGGGGGTCTCCACGATGACCGTCTCCCGGGCGCTCAACGGGCGAGACGGGGTGAGCGAGGAGCTGCGCCGCCGGGTCCTCGAGGAAGCGGAGCGGCTCGGCTACAGCAAAAACCTTCTCTCGGTGGCCCTTCGCCGCGGGAAGACCCGGACGGTGGGGCTCTGCGTGTTCGACCTCTCGTTCCCGTACGCCAACGAGCTGGTGCGAGAGGTGGATCACCTGGCCCGGGCAGCAGGCTACGAGGTGCTGGTCAACTGTTCGCACGGGGATGCGAAGGAAGAGCGGGAAAACGTGGAGGCGTTCCTGCGCCGGCGGGTCGACGGGATGCTGATCGTGCCCGTCGCGAGCGGCCACAACGTGCAGTTCTTCAAGAGGCTGGCGCACCGGGGGGTGCCCCTGGTCTTCGTGGACCGGTACCTGGCGGGGTGCCCGGTGGACTACGTGGCCACTGACAACATCCAGGGAGGATTCCTGGCCACCTCCCACCTGCTGGAGTTGGGACACCGGAAGATCGCCTTCGTGCCTGGCCCTGAGATCGATTGCATCGCCGTGCAGGACCGGTTGGTCGGGGCCGAGCGGGCGCTGGCGCCGTACGGCGATGGGGCGAACCTCACCGTGCTGCAGCCGCAGCGCCCCGTGCCGAGGCCGGAGGACAACGGGTACGAGGCTGTCCGCGACTACCTGCGAGGCGGGGGCCGGAGCGAGGGAGGCCGGCTGACGGCGGTTTTCGCGGTTAACGATAGCGTTGCCATGGGGGTCGTCGCGGCGCTACGGGAACACGGGGTGCGGGTGCCGGAGGAGATGTCGGTGGTAGGGTTCGACGACATCTCGATGGCCAAGTACTTCCAGCCCCCGCTCACCACCATCCGGCAAGATGCCCAAGGCATCGGGCAGTCGAGTATCCGGATGCTGCTCGAGCTCATGGATGGGCGCCGGCCGTCGGGCCGGCGGTTGTTGCTCGAACCCGTGCTGGTGGAGCGGGCGACTACGGCTCCCGTGGCGGGCAGTGGTGCGGAGGCAAGCGGGGCGTCCGGACATCGATCATCCACGGAGGCGGTGACACAGCGATGAACTACCGGTATCTGGGGCGTACGGGGTTGAAGGTCAGCGAGCTATGCCTCGGCACGATGACCTTCGGGCGCGAATCGTCCGAGGCCGAGAGCCACCGCATGCTCGACCGTTTCGCTGAGGCAGGAGGCAATTTCATCGATACGGCCGACGTGTATGCCGCCGGCGTCTCCGAAGAGATCCTCGGCCGATGGCTCAAGGGCAAGCGGCGCGACGACTACGTGATCGCGACCAAGGTGCGTTTCGCCATGGGAAAAGGCCCCAATGACCTGGGGCTGAGCCGCAAGCACATCGTGGCCGCCGTCGAGGCGAGCCTCCGCCGCCTGCAAACGGATTACGTGGATCTCTACCAGGTCCATGCCTGGGACCCGGGCACGCCTCTGGAGGAGACCCTATCGACGCTGGACGACCTGGTCCACAGGGGGCTCGTCCGCTACACGGGGGCCAGCAACTACAGCGGATGGCAACTGCAGAAGGCCATCGACGCGGCACGGGCCCACGGCTGGGAGCCGTTTTCCTGCTTGCAGCCCCTCTACAACTTGCTGGATCGCTCCACCGAGTGGGAGCTCATCCCCGTCTGCGTCAACGAAGGGCTGGGTGTCATCCCGTGGAGCCCGCTGCGGGGTGGATGGCTGAGCGGCAAGTTTCGCCGGGGCATGACCGCACCGCCGGCAGGCACCCGCATCGAGCAGGCGAGCCGCTATGGGTGGAGCGAGAACTGGGAGCGCTACAACAACGAGCGGACCTGGCGGGTCATCGACACGCTGCTGGTGATCGCCGGGCAGGTCGGCAAGACGCCTGCCCAGGTGGCGCTCAACTGGCTGCTGCGCAAGCCCGGGGTAACGGCTCCCATCATCGGCGCCCGGGACACGGCGCAGCTCGAGGACAACCTGGGCGCGACCGGCTGGGAGCTGACCGCCGAGCAGGTCGCCGCTCTGGACAGGGCCAGCGACCCCGAGCTCCCCTACCCGTACGATTTCATCCGCAACGCCAGCCGGGAGCGCTGAGGGTCGTCACGGCGGAAGGGGGGCGGGAGGAAACCGGAGTGACCGGGGGCTGGCCGCTCCCGGAGGAAGTGGGGCGGCGTCCGTAACGGGGCCCGCAAAGGCCCGGGTCTGGGGCCGTGGAGGCCCAGTTTGGAGAGGATGGTGCCCACTTTGAAGCGTACCTGGCGTACCACAGCATTCCTGGGGATGGTCGTCCTGGCCGTGGCCGTTGCAGGGGCCGCGCCGGCATTCGCCCAGGGGCTACCCCGCAATCAAACCCTATATATCGCCGGTTTCCAGTGGGGACCTGCCAACCACTTCAACCCGCTGGCGCCCAACGCTGCCTGGCCGGTGGGCGGCAACGGCAACCCGGATCAGCAGGCGCCGGGTTACGTCTATGAGTCCCTCTTCCTGTACAACATCGTGGACGGGCGTTTCGAGCCGCTCTTGGCCCGGGAGATGAAGTGGGTCGACGCGACCACGCTGCGCATCCAGCTCCAGCCGGGCACCAGGTGGCAGGATGGCAAGGCGCTCACGGCACGTGACGTGGCCTTCACGTTCCAGCTGGCCGAGCGCTTCGCCCTGGGGTACAGCTCGTTCTGGCAGTACGTGAAGTCGGTCAAGGCGGTGGACGACCGGACCGTCGAGATCGCGCTCGACCCGGCGAAGCCCAACCGGCCGCTGGTCGAGCAGTACGTCGCGACGGTCATGATCCTTCCCCAGCACATCTGGGGCCCGTTGGCGGACAAAGGGCGCGCCGAGCTCATGCAGTTCACCAACCTGAAGCCGGTCGGTTCCGGCCCCTACCAGGTGCAGAGCTACTCGGCCGAGCGGATCGTGCTGCAGCGGTTCGAAGGGTACTGGGGCAAGTCGCTGTACGGGATGCCCACCCCGAAGTACCTCGTGCACCCGATCTTCAAGAGCAACGACGCCGGCAACCTGGCGCTCAAGCAAGGGGACGTCGACTGGTCCCAACAGTTCGTGCCGCAGGTGTGGACGCTGCACAACGTCCAGACCTGGTACGACAAGGAACCGTACTACATCCCGGGCTCGATCCCGCTCATGATCATCAACGTCCACAAGAAAGGGCTCGACAACGTCCAGGTGCGGCGCGCGCTGGCGTACTCCATCGACTACGCGCTGATCGCCCGTACCGCCATGTCACGGTACTCGGAGCCGGCGAAGTCGAGCCTGATCCTGCCGACCGGCGTCGAGTCCCAATACTTCGATGAGCAGCTCGTCGAGCAGTACGGCTGGAAGCACGACCCGAAGAAGGCCGTTCAGATCCTGGAGCAGGAGCTCAAGGCGAAGAAGGGGCCGGACGGCATTTACGTGTTGCCGGACGGGACCAGGCTGAGCTTCACGGTGCAGACCCCGTACGGGTGGACCGACTGGATGGCGGCCCTGCAGGTGGTCTCGCAGAGCGCAAAGCAGGTGGGCATCGAGGTGCGCACGGACTTCCCGCAGGCACCCATCGTCTCCACCAACGTGCAGAACGGCAACTTTGACCTGGTGCTCTGGTACGTCTCCCAGGTAGGCGCGGCCAGCCCCTGGACCCGCTTCCGGGACGTGCTGGACGACCGGGGCGTGCCGCCCATCGGCCAGCAAGCGTTCCAGAACTACGGGCGCTTCTCCCACCCCGACGTGGCCGGCTTGCTCGACCGCGCCGCCTCGGCCGGGAGCCCGGAGCAGTTGAAGGAGATCTACGGGCAGCTCGACCGTATCTTCATGGAGAACGTGCCGGCCATCCCGCTCATGTACCGGCCGCTTCTCTTCTACGAGTTCAACACGACGCACTGGACGGGCTTCCCGACGAGCCAGGACCCCAAGGCGCCCCCGATGTTCTACATCTCGGTGCTGCGCCTGGTCCGTCCGAAGTGACGCGCAGGAAGGAAAGGGACCACCCGGCGGCGGCCGGTTGACCGCCACGACAGGCGGAGCGGGAGGGTCTCCGGACAGAGCCCTCCCGCTGCGCCCCGGCGGGCAGCCGTGACCGTCGAACGGGCGTAGGGGGTTGACGTACCTGCGGCGCTACATCGTGAGCAAGGCGTTGTGGTACGCGCTGGCATTCGTCGTAGCCATGGGGCTCAATTTCCTGCTGCCGCGGCTCATTCCCGGTAACCCCGTAGACGCGCTCATCGCCCAGTACCTGCGGAGCGGCGGGCAGGGCGAGGCGGCGAGCCGGGTCTACCAGGCATTCTTGCAGGAGTTCGGTCTCGACGAGCCCATGGGGCAGCAGTTCGTGACGTACGTGGGTAACGTCCTGCGGGGCAACCTGGGGACTTCCTTCTCCTTCTACCCGGCCAGGGTGACCGACCTCATCGCACAGGCGTTGCCCTGGACCGTGGCCCTGCAGTTGCCGGCCATCCTCATCGGATGGATCCTGGGCAACTTGCTCGGAGCCCTGGCCGCCTACAAGGGAGGCAAGTTCGACCGCACGCTCTTCGTGGGCGCACTGGCCGTCTCCAGCATCCCGTATTACGCCATGGCCATTCTCCTGTTGTACTTCCTCGCCGTGGTGGTGCCGGTCTTCCCGGTGGCGGGCGGGTACAGCTTCGGTTTGAGCCCGAACCTGTCCGTGGGATTCATCGTGGACCTGATCCAGCATTACACCCTGCCCTTCCTCTCCCTGGTGCTGATCGCCATCGGGGGGCAGGCCGTCGGGATGCGCTCCATGGCCATCTACGAGCTGGGTGCGGATTACGTCAACTACGCGTCCGGGATGGGAGTCAAGGAAAACACGATCCTGCGGTACGTCTTCCGCAACGCCATGCTGCCGCAGGTGACGGGCCTTGCCCTGTCGCTGGGCACCATGGTCGGGGGAGCGCTCATCACCGAGCTGGTCTTCTCGTATCCCGGCATCGGGTACCTGCTCTTCAACGCGATCTCCCTCAACGATTACCCGCTCATCCAGGGCGTGACGCTGTTCATCGCGACGGCGGTGCTGCTGGCCAACTTCCTGGTCGACCTGGCGTACGGCTTCATCGATCCGCGCATCCGGGCCGTTCAAATGGGGGAGCGATAGCAAGTGGCCGTTTCCGGGTCGGTGCGGCGGGCGTTTCGCTCGCAGCGGTTCATGGCGAGCCTCGTCCTGGTGCTGGCGGTACTTGCCTTTGCGCTGGCGGGGCCCGCGATCGCCGGGCGCGACCCCAACGCCATCGTGGGCATGCCGTTCGAGCCGCCGTCGGGCAGCGCTTTGCTCGGCACCGACAACTTCGGGAAAGACGAGCTGACGCTGCTCATGTACGGTACCCGGACGTCGCTCGAAATCGGGGCGATCGCCGGCATCATCGCCGTGGTCATCGGCACCGTGGTGGGGACGACGGCGGGCTATTACGGGGGCGTCACGGAGGAACTCCTGATGGGCGTGACCAACGTGCTCATCACGATTCCCTCCTTCATCGTCCTCATCCTGCTCTCGATTGCGCTGCAATCCCGATCCGTGCCCGTCATGGGCCTCATCATCGGCATCACGTCGTGGCCATGGACGGCCCGGGCGGTACGGGCGCAGGCGAGCAGCCTGCGGGCGCGAGAGCACGTGGACGTCGCCCGCCTTTCGGGGTCCGGCGGCGTCGAGATCATCGTACGGGAGATCATCCCCTACATGCTCTCCTATCTGGCCATGGCGTTCACGCTGCAGCTCGCCTCTGCCGTGCTGACGGAGGCGGCGCTCAGCATGCTGGGGTTGGGGCCGTCCAACACCATTTCCCTGGGCGTGTTGCTGCAATGGGCGCTGCTGTGGGAGGCGGTACGCCAGGGTGTCTGGTGGACCTTCGTGCCGCCGGTCTTTTTCCTGGCCGTCATTGCGTTCAGCCTGCAGCTGCTGAACGCCAGCCTCGACGAGATTTACAACCCGAGGCTCCGAAGGGAGGGCCGGGGCGCGTGAGCACGCTGCTCGAGGCCCGCCGGATCAGTGCGAGCTACCGGGTCGACAGCGACGGGCCGCGCATCCGGGCCGTCGATGACGTCTCGCTCACGCTGGAGGAGGGCGAGGCGCTCGGCGTCGCCGGCGAGTCCGGGTGCGGCAAGTCGACGCTCGCGAGCATCCTGTCGCTCAACGTCCACCCGCCGCTGCAGGTGACGGGGGGCCGGCTGCGGGTGGCAGGTCACGACATCCCGCTCGACGGCATCAACGGCGGCCGGGTGGCAACCGGGCTGCGGGGCAAGGTGGTGGCGCTGCTCCCCCAGGGCGCCATGAACGCGCTCAACCCCACGCTTCGGGTGCGGGATTTCGTCTACGACGTGCTGCGCTCGCACGTGGCGGGCATCACCCGCAAAGAGGCCATCGCCCGTGCCACCGAGCGTCTGGAGCGACTGGCGCTGCCGCCGAGGGTGCTGGACGCCTACCCGCACCAGCTGAGCGGCGGGATGCGCCAGCGGGTGGTGGCGGTGGTCTCGACGCTGCTCGACCCGGACGTGCTCATTGCCGACGAGCCGACCTCCGCCCTCGACGTGAGTTCGCAGCGGGCGTTGCTGGCGCTCCTGTCGCACCTGCTGGAGCAGCGCATCATCCGGGGCATTGTCTTCATCACGCACGAACTGCCGCTGCTCCGGTACATCGCCCATCGCATCGCCATCATGTACGCGGGGCAGCTCGTGGAGGTGGGGCCGGCGGAGGAGGTCCTCTTCCAGCCGGCGCACCCGTACACGAAGGTCCTCATGGAGGCCACCATCGTACTGGAGACCGGTACGCGGCGCCAGCGCATCCAGACGGTGGGAGGGGCCCCGCCCAATCTCGTTTCGCCACCCCCGGGGTGTCGCTTCCACCCGCGTTGCCCGGTGGCGATGGGCCGATGCTCACGGGAGGCGCCACCGGTGGTGGATGTGGGGGCGGGCCATTCGGCGGTTTGCTGGTGGGTCGCCGAGCAACGGGCAGGAGAGGCGGGCAGTATGAGCCATGCCGCCAGCAACTGACGCGGTACTGCTGGACGTCCGGCACCTGACCCGGATCTTCGGGCACGGGGCAAGAGAAGTCCGGGCGGTGGACGACGTATCGTTCACGCTGCGGCGGGGCGAGATCGCCTCGGTCGTGGGGGAGAGCGGCAGTGGCAAGTCCACGCTCGCGCGGGTGCTGCTACGGCTCATCCGGCCCACGGCGGGGAGGATCGTTTTCGCGGGGCAGGACGTCACGCGCCTCTCCCGCCCGGGAGAGTTGAGGGCGTACTGGCGGCAGGTCCAGGCGGTGTTCCAGGACCCCTTCTCATCGTTCAACCAGTTCTTCCCAGTGCGGCGGGTCCTGGAGCGGAGCCTGCGGCTGGAAGGCAGGCTGGAGGCCGGGGAGAGGGACCGGCGCGTGCGCTGGGCGCTCGAGCGAGTCGCGCTCAACCCCTCCGAGGTGATGGGCAAGTTCGCCCATGAGCTCAGCGGGGGAGAAAGGCAGCGGATCATGATCGCCAGGGCGCTGGTCGTGCGACCCAAGCTGCTCATCGCCGACGAGCCCACCACCATGGTGGATGCCTCCTCACGGGCGACCATCCTCAATTTGCTGCTCGACCTGAGAGACGAGTACGGGATGGCCATCTTGTTCATCACCCACGACGTGAGCCTGGCCAGCTACGTGAGCGACACGCTGCTGGTCATGCACCAGGGCAAGGTGGTAGAACAGGGCGAGGCAGGCCGGGTGACGGCCCACCCCCAACATCCGTATACGCGGCAGCTTTTCGCCGATGCGTTCAGCCTTTCCAAGGGGAGGTCCGTGGCAACGTGACAGGGCAGCGACTGGGTGTCAACTACTGGGCGAGCTACGCAGGCCCGGGGATGTGGCGGGACTTCCGGGAAGAGGCGATCGCCGCCGACCTGCGTGCGCTCAAAGAGGCGGGCATCGAGTACACCCGCAGTTTCCTCTTCTGGCCCGACTTCATGCCGGAGCCGGAGCGGGTAGAGCCGGCCATGCTGGAGCGGCTGGAGCGGTACATGCGCCTCAACGAACGGATCGGGCTGGGCGTCCACCTCACGTTCCTGGTGGGGCACATGAGCGGGCAGAACTGGCCGCCCCGCTGGATGGCCGACCCGAGCCGGCTGTACACGGACCCGGGGCTCTTGCTGGCGCAGGAGCGGTACCTGGCCACGGTCGTCGAGGCGGTCAAAGGGAGCCCGGCGCTCGAGGCGTACGTGCTCACCAACGAGGCCCCCATCTTCACGGGGCCGGCACCGGCAGAAGCGGTAGAAGCGTGGGCCTCCCGAATGGTGGGGCTGGTCAAGCGCCTGGATCCCCACCGCCCGGTGACGCTGGGCGACGGGGCCTGGTACGTGCTGGGGGATACGACGAGCGGGTTTCGGCCGACGTGCGCGCAGGACGTCATCGCCCCTCACCTGTACCTGGCCGAGACTCACCCCGACCGGCAGGTCGCCGCGTACGGGATGGCGATGGCCATGGCGCGTCGCTTCGCGACCCGTCTGGGCAAGGAGCTGTGGCTGGAGGAGTTTGGCGCCACCCACTCGGTTTTCGGGGAGGAGGAGGTGGCGGCCTGGGCCCGGCGGGTGGTCGTGGAAGCGCGCCTGCACCGTGCGAGCCGGGTCTGCTGGTGGTGCGGGTTCGACTTCCCGGACGCCATGCGGGAGACGGACCCTTACAGCCACCATGCGCTGGAGCTTTCGTTCGGCATGCTGCGGGCAGACCGCACAGCGCGGCCGGTGGCGAGGGCGTTGCGGGAGGCCATGGACGCGCCGCTGCCGCACCTGGAGCGGGCAGGGGTGCTGGTACCGTCGTACCTACACGAGGTGTACCCCTTCTCCGAGCGGCCGGCGGCGGTGATGCAGCGGGCGCTGCTCAACGCGTACGCGGCGCTGCGCAAACTGGGCTACCTGCCGGAGGCGGTGCTGGAAAGGGACCTGGCACCGGGCCAGGAGCAGGCGCTGCCGCCCCTCCTGGTGGTGCCGTCGGCCCAGAAGCTGCGGGCAGCGACCTGGGCGCGGCTCACGGAGCTGCCCGTGCGGGTGCTGTACAGCTACCTGCATGCGACGAGCGTGCGCTCCCACGAGGGCGGCTGGGTGGCGGCGGCCGATGCCCGGCGGTTTTTCGGCGGTGAGCCGCACAACCGCTTCAACCTCGCCGAACCGGCGCCCAGGGCGCTGGCCTGGGAGGGCGGGCAGCTGGAGCTCCCGCAGGGGCCAGATCCGTTTACTTCGACGCCTCTCGTGCTGGAGCCCCGAGAGGCCGAGGTCCGCGGGCGAGACGAGGCCGGGCGGCCTTTGTGGGTGCGGGTGGGACGGCGCGACATGCTGCTCTACCCGCTCGAGGCGTTGGCCGAGGATCCCGAGGTGGTGGCGACGTTTTACGCCGCGGTGCTCGGGCGAGAGGCTCGGCGGGGCGTGCAGAGCGGCGCGTAGACCCTCTCCACCCTCGGCCGGGCGGGCGGGGCCGGGCAGGCACGGAGCGTGGGGGAGCTGGGCGCCGGGCCCTACGGGTCCGGCGCCGCGACCGCCTCGATCTCGACAAGCGCCTGGGGCACGACCAGGCCGGTGACCACCGTGGTGCGGGCCGGGGGATCGGAGGGGAAGAAGCCACGGTACGCGGCGTTCATGGCTTCGAAGTCGCTCGCGCGGGCAAGGTACACGGTGACGCGGGCGACGTGCCGCAGGGAGAGCCCTGCCTCCTCGAGGGTTTGCTGGATGCGGCGCAGGCATGCCTCGGTCTGGCGGCCCGCATCGTCGGGCGAGTGCCGGATCACGTCCGCCGGGGGCGTGACGCCCGAGAGCCATACGAGGCCCCCCGCGCGTACGGCTCGGGAAAACGGCCGCCCGGGGGCCGGTACCAGGACCCGAGGACCTTGCTCGCGATCTTCGCCGGGCATGGTTACGAAGGCTCCTTTCCGCTGAGTGCGTCGACGACCCGCTGCACCACCGTATCGATCTGCTCGTCCTCCAGTGTACGGACGTCGAACAGCACGATCCCCGAGTCGACGTGGTGGTTGCGAGTCCGGATCGACGGGTTGCCTGCTTCCAGCTGCCGGACCAGGGCCCGGGCGTCCACCGGCGAGTGGCCCGGCTCGATGGTCAGGCGGACCCGGGGGATCGGCCGGGTCTCGTCGGATACGATGTCGACCCTGGCATGCGGCAGCCCGGCACCTGCCAGGGTCTCGGAAAGCGCACCGGCCAGGTGCCTGGCCCGGCGCTCCAGGAGTTGCGGCAACGCCGCCTCGCCGGCCGCTACGTACTCTTCGAGCGCCTGCAGCAGGCCCGCGATGGCCTCCTTGCCCACCTTCATGGGCCGGCAGATGCCGAGCTCCTGGAGGCGGCACGCTTCGACCAGGCTCGCCTTGCCGGCCACGAACCCGGACGTCGGGGCCCCCACGGCTTTCTGGCCGCTGTAGACGACCAGCGTGGCCCCGGCGGCCAGGTGTGCGCGCAGGTCCACCTCGGCCGCAGCATCGACGACGACCGGGATGCCCCGGGCCTGCGCCAGGTGGGCCACCGCTCTCAGGTCGAGCATGCTTTCCTGCTGGGCGTGGTGCGAGACCACGTGGAGCACCGCGGCGGTGCGGGGGCCAAGGGCCGAAGCCATCTGGTCAGGGCGGGTGCGGTTGACGGAGCCCACCTCCACCGGGATGGCGCCGGTCATGCGGACGAGCTGTACGATCTCCATCCCGAAGTCCACGGAGTGGCCCTTCTGGAGCACCACCTCGCGGCGTTCCAGCCCGTCGGTGTCGGGCAAGCGCCGTATCTTGCCGACGTCCGTGCCGGTGAGGCAGGCGGCCAGTGCAGCCACCAGCCCCGAGGCGGCACAGGAGGTGACCGTGGCGTCCTCGGCGCCGGTGAGGCGGGCGATGGCCCGGCCGGCCGCCCTTTGGAGTTGCGCCATGTCGACGTAGCGGCGCCCGGCCTCGGCCATGGCGGCCGCCACCGTAGGGCTCAGCGCCGAGCCGCCCAGGTAGGTCATCTTGCCTGCGGCGTTGATGACCCGGCCCAGGCCGAGCCGTTCGAAGGGATGCACGGAGGTGGCCATCTCAGGCAACGGTCGCGCTCCTCTCCTGGTAGAAACGGCGGAAAAGCGGGAGCAGGGTCTGCGTCAGTTCGCTGAACCGCTCGAAGAGCGCCGCGTAGGCGCCGGCACACGGGCCGGGTTCGACCACCTCGACCGGCGCCGGCACGAGCTGCCGAGCCGCATGGCGGGCGAGGGTCGCTTCGTCGAGCGACGAGCCTTCTCGCAAACGGGCTGCCAGACCAAGGACGGCGGCCCCCCGAACCGTCTCGAGTCCCGGGTCGGGTAGCCGGGTGATGGGTATCCCCAGCCCATCGGCCAGGATGCGGGCCGTGACGGGATGGATGCTGCCGCCGCCCGCCAGCGCGGCGAGGTGCGCACGCG
The DNA here is from genome assembly GCF_035593305.1 of Limnochorda sp. L945t. GTDB lineage: Bacteria > Bacillota > Limnochordia > Limnochordales > Geochordaceae > Carboxydichorda > Carboxydichorda subterranea. The sequence goes on from NZ_CP141615.1 coordinate 137,432, forward strand.
CCCCGCTCTCCGCCAGCGCGCCGGTGACGGCCCGCAGAGCCATCACCACCCCCTCCACCGCGGAGCGGACGAGGTGGGCGTCGGTGTGGGCCGGGGTCAAACCCAGCCAGACCCCGCGGGCCGAAGGTTCCCATAGGGGGGTTCGTTCTCCCGACAGGTACGGAAGGAAAAGGAGCCCATCGGAGCCCGCCACCACCGAGGCCGCGTCGTCCATGGGCAGCGGCCGCCGGAGGACCGCAGCCCGGAGCCACTCGAGCACTCCCGCCGCGTTGGCCGTTGCACCGTTGGCGACCCACGCCAGCCCGCCTCCGGCTCCGGCCAGGAAGGGGTAGACGGTGAGGCGCGGAGCACGAGCCGGGCTGCTCAGGTCGAGCAGCGGCCGTGCGGTCACGGTGCGGACCACCCCGCTCGTGCCCAGGCTCACGGTCAGCTGCCCGGGCTGCACGAAGCCCGTTCCAAGACTCTGGGCGACCCCGTCCCCGGCACCGAGCACCACGGGCAACCCAGACGGGAGCCCGGTCGCCTCGTGCAGGCGAGCAGGAAGGCGTCCTGCCACCTCGGTCGCCGCGCGAATGGGCGGGAGCCACGACGGATCGACGCCGGCAAGGTCGCACAGCCGCTCGTCCCACGACCGCGACGCCATACCGAAAAGCCCGGTGGCCCCGGCGCACGAAGGATCCGTGGCGACCTCCCCGGTCAGGCGCCGGAAGAGCTCGTCTCTGGGCGAGAGCACCCACCTGGTCTCGCCGAGCGCCCGTCGAAAGGGCTCCGATGCGATCCCCGTGATCCGGCCTTCGGCCGCCTCCTTGAGCCACAGGAGCTTGGCCACGGGGTAGACGGGCGACGCATGGCATCCGGTAATGCGGTAAAACTCGGGCACGGCGGCATCCAGGAGGGAGGCCTGCGCCTGCGCCCGGCGGTCGTGCCATGGGATGGCAGGGTAGAGGTTGCGGCCGTCACGCCCGGTGAGGACGAGGCCTGCCATCTGGCCGGTGAGGGTGAGCGAGGCGAACTCGATCCGCCCGGATCGCCCGCCGGCCGCCGCCGCCACCCTGTGCAAGACGTCAACGGCCGCGTCCTCCCACTCGGAGGGATCCTGTTCTGCCCAGCCCGGCCGGGGGGAGCAGGTCGGGTACTCCTGGCGCGCCGAGGCCAGCACCCGCCCTCGAACGTCGAAGGCCGCTGCCCGGCAACCGCTCGTACCGAGATCCAGAGCAAGGAAGGCTTCGACGGCCGCTATTGCTTGGTCCACCCCTTCAACCCCTGCCGCACCGAGAAACGCATGAGATCCCAGATCGCCCGGTTGAGAGAGACCGGTGTGCCGTCGGACAGGGGGTCGACACGGGCGCTCAGCCCATCGATGGCCCCGGCGTAGGAGCAGCGCTCGATGATCCTCCCGACGTCGATGGCATCGAGCACGTCGGGTCGCCCTGCACGGGCCGCCAGCGCGGCGGCAAGGGCGAAGGCTCCCAGGTTGGAGATACTGGCGGCCACGACGAAGTCAACGGGGGTGCGGGCGGCGAAGGTCTCTCCTTGGGGAACGACCCGGGCGACCGTCTCGGCGATGTTGCCCATGCCGAGCTCGTTGCCCCCGTCACCGATGCCCACGGTCAGGACCCCTCGGGAGCGGGCCAGCGTGAACAGCTGATCGGCATCCGCCACCAGGTGGGGAGGGACCTCCCGCCCCGATACGTTGTGATAACGGCCGTCGGCCCCCTTGCCCGGCATCTCGACGGCCACGGCGAGCGCCGGGGCGGTGCGGGAGAGCAGCTGGTCGGCGGCATCCCGGGCGACGTCCGGGTCAGAGGGGAACGGCACCACCGCCGCCACGGAGGCGGAGGGAGGGCCAGGCTTGGAGGCGAGAGCCTGCTCCAGCGAACCGAGGATCAGCCCTGCCGCCCTCAGCGACGCCTGGACGTACGGCACCAGGGCCGGGGCGGTGATCACCACCGGTACGACTTCCCACGCCTCCTCGAGGACCCGCGCTAGGACGGCCACGCCGACCGGGCCGTCCGTCTCGGTCAGATCATCGAAGAGCCATGACCGTGACGGAAAGCCGGTGGCCAAGACCGCTCGCGCCCCCGCCGCGCGGGCGATGAGCCGCCGGGCGATGGCACCGGAGACGGCTTCCGTCAGGCTTGGAGGCCGGGATCGGCCTTCCACGGTGCCGCACGCTTGCGCTGCCGCCGCCTCGAAGAGGGGATCTACGACGCCTCGTGCGGTGAGGTCGGCCGCGATGAGGTGATCCATGACGCGAAACATGCTGGCAGGAAGCTCTGGGAGCTCGACGGCGTTTGCTTCCCTCGATGCCTCTGGCATCGGATTGCCTCCCATCGGTGAGGACGTTACCGGGCTGCTCAGAAGTGCAACCCCGTGGAGCGCGCGGGATCGAGATGGTCCCGCAGTGCGTCGCCCGCCATGTTGAGGGCGAAGACCAGCAGGGCGATGGCGAGGCCCGGGAAGACCATCATGTGGGGCGCCAGATGCACGAACCCGCGGGCCTGGCTCAGCATGGTGCCCCACTCCGGCGCGGGGGGCTGCACTCCCAACCCCAGGAAACCCAGGGCCGCCGAGAGCAGGACCGCCTGGCTGAGCTCCAACGTGATCTGCACGATGAGGGCCGGCGCTACGTTGGGCAAGAGGTAGCGCAGGACCATGCGGACGTCGGAGGCGCCCACGGCCTTCGCGGCCTCGAAGTACTCCATGCCCTTGACCTTCAGGGCGGCGGCACGGGCGATACGGGCCGGACCGGGGAGCGCTGCCGCCGCGATGGCCAGTGCGAGGCTCTTCTCCCCGACCCCCAGGATGGTCACGATCGCGATGGCGAGCACGATCGAGGGGAAGGTGAGGACGAGATCGGTCAACCCCATGAGCAGAGACTCGACCTTCGGGCCCAGGTAGGCCGATCCCAAGCCCAGGACGATACCCACCAGGGCTCCGATGGCGACGCCCATCGAAGGGATGAGCGTGGTAGGCCTCACGCCGTAGAGTAGACGGCTCAGAATGTCACGGCCGAGCTCGTCCGTGCCCAACCAATGCCCGGGCCCGGGAGGTTGGAGCGCGCTCGTCAGGTCCTGCCGGTCCGCGCCGTAGGGGGCGAGGAGCGGGGCGAGGAGCCCGAGCACCGTGAAGCCGGCCAGGATCACCAGGCCGGCCCACGCGCGCCAGTCGCCTGGCCGTTGCCGGGTAGCGCCCCGGCAACGGCCAGGTTGGAGCGTGGGCGCCACGGGTGCTGAATCGGTCGATAGACGTCCCGTGTCCACCATCGTGACCTCACCGGTATTGAATCCTCGGGTCGATACGGGCGTACGCCAGATCCACCAGGAGATTGACCACCAGGAAGGTGGCGACGTAGAGAATGGTCAGGGACTGGACCATCGCGTAGTCTCGAGCACCCGCAGCCGTGATGAGCATGAAGCCAACGCCCTGGTAGGAAAACAAGCTCTCCACCACGACGGAACCGCCCAGCAGATAGCCCACCTGCAGGCCGAGCAGCGTGACAATCGGGATCGAGGCGTTGCGGAGCGCGTGCTTGAGGACCACCGTAGCCGGGCGCAGGCCTTTTGCGACCGCCGTCCGCACGTACTCCTGGCCGAGGACTTCCAGCAAGGCCGAGCGGGCCGTTCGGGAAAAGAGCGCGACGAGCCGGGCAGCTACCGCTATCGAGGGGAGGACCAGGGTGGCCAGGGTGCCGGAGCCGCCTGCCGGCAGCCATTGCAGCCGGATGGCGAACCCACTCATCAGCAGCATCCCCAACCAGAAGTTGGGGATGCTCAACAAGGCGACGCTGAGCGTCGAGGCAAGGCGATCCAGCATCGAGCCCGGCCGCAGCGCGGAGACGATACCGGCCGGGATCCCCAGGACAAGGGCCGTCAGCAGCGAGCTTGCGGCCAGCGCCAGGGTCGCGGGCAGACTCTTGGCGATGGCGCCGGCGATGTCGCGACCGTACAGGGTGGACCGCCCCAAATCGAGGCGAGCCAGCCCCTCGAGGTAGGAGAGGTACTGCGCGGCCAGGGGCCGGTCAAGGCCCATCTCTGCCCGCACGCGGGCGACAGCCTCCTCGGATGCTCCGAGGCCGGCCACGAGGCGGGCCGGGTCCCCCGGCGCCAGGCGAAACGAGAAGAAGACGGCCGTCAGCACCAGCGCCAGCACTCCTACCGCCTGGGCGGCCCGCCTCAGTACGAAACGCATCATGCCGCGGGGTTGGCCTGCCCTCCTTTCCTCGGGGCGACACCCGAGTCGAGTGACCCGGGTACCGCCGTGCAAGCGGGGCCCTGCTCACCGCCGCATTTTCAACGCGACACTGCCCGCAGGTTGGTGAAGAGCGTGGGCAGCAGCGAGACGCCCCTGACGTCGCCGCGGACGGCGGTGATGCGGCGTTCGGCGTACAGCCAGATGTACGGGTTGTCTTCCATCAACGCCTTCTGCGCATCGCCGAGCACGCGTTCCCTCGCCTGGGGATCCATGGTCCGGTCTGCTTCGGCCAGAAGCTGGTCGACGCGGGCGCTGCGGTACCTGCCGATGTTCCACACCAGAGGAACGCCCTGGTCGTCGGGATTGGACTTGAACAGGCTCGATAGCGTGTAGCCCCCGTCACCGTTGGATGGGTTGAACGCCCAGATGAACATGTCGAACTTCACGTCCCTGGCCGGCACCTTGAGGTAGTCCCAGTACCCCGCCTTGTCCACTTTGAGGACGCGCACGTCCACTCCGACGGCCCGCAGCTGGTTGGCGACGGCCTGAACGACCTGGATGTCGTTAGGATAAGCCCCTTCGGCCGTGATGAGGGTGACCGACAGGGGTTCGCCGTTCTTTTCGACCAGCCCCGATCCGGACCGTATCCATCCGGCCTCCCGGAGCAGTTCGCGAGCCCGTTGGGGATCGTAAGGGTGGGCTCCGACGGCAAGATGCCCGGTCGCGTCGGGCGCCACCGGAGAATCGAGCACGTCCGCCTGCCCCAGGAAGATGGCCTTCACGATCCCGGCCTTGTCGACCGCGTAGTTGAACGCAAGGCGCACCTTCGGGTCTTTGAGGGCGGGGTGGAGAAAGCTGAAGCCAATGCCGACCGTCCGGAGGGTGGGCCGGGAAATCACGGTGATGCCACCGGTGGAGGAGAGCCGCACCGCATCCTGCGGGGTCACCGCCGTGATCACGTCGGCCTGGCCCGCCAGCAGGAGGCCGACCCGTGCAGAGTTGTCGGGAACGTACCGGAACGTGATTTCGTCGACGCCGGGTTTGGGTCCCCAATACTCATCGAAGCGCTCCACGACGACCGTGCTCCCGGGATCGAAACGGGCCAGCTTGAACGGGCCGGTGCCGACTGGATGCCGTTCGAACTCCTTACCGTACCGCTTGACGGCAGCAGGGCTGACCATGGAGGCCGAGCCGTGGGCCAGCGTGTTGAGGAGGGTGGGGAACGGGAACTTGGTCACGATCCGTACCGTGTAGCGATCCACGACGTCCACGGCCTGCAGCGGATCCCACAACGGCCGGTTGAGGGGGTTGAGCTGGGGATCCATGTACCGTTCGAGGTTGAACTTGACGGCCTGTGCGTCAAACTCGGTGCCGTCGTGGAACTTGACGCCCTTGCGGAGATGGAACGTCCACGTGCGCCCGTCGGCAGAAACGCTCCAGCCGGTGGCCAGCGAGGGGACGACGTGGAGCTGCTCGTCAAAGGCGACCAGGTTGTCGAACAGCACGAGCCCCACTTCGTAAGGGGACGGCGCGTTGATGTATCCGGCCAGCGGGTCGAGCTCGACGACGGGGACCTCCTGGGCAACGACCAGACTCGTGCGGGCCTGCGCAGTCAGCGCCGGACAGGCCGCGAAAAGGAGGAGCACGCTGGTGGCGAGCAGGGTGAGAGGCCAGGCGAGGGTACGGGTGGGACGTGTGGAACGGATCCATGCGTAAGGCGATGACAAGAGAGAAGCCTCCTTTCCGTGTGGGACCCGCGATCATCCTGCCCGGCCGGGTCCGAACCGGGCTATCAATAGCGCTTGTCGGCGTTCACCTCCCTGGCCCGCTCGATGTTGGCCAATGCTTGCTCGTAGCGCCGCAACGCGACGAGCACGAAGAGGGCGTCCAGGAGCGTGACCTGGGCCACCCGGGACGACATGGCCTCGGTACGGAAAGCCGTCTCCCGCGCCGACGTGAAGAGGCTGATGTCGGAGGCACGGGTGATGGGCGATCGGCCCAGGCTCGTCACGCAAATGGTGGTGGCGCCGCCGCGGCGGGCGAGCTCCAGGGCCTGGACGGTGGCCTTGGTGCTGCCCGAGTGGCTGATGCCGACGGCCACCGAGCCCGGACGCATCAACGACGCCTTCACGGCCTGCGCGTGGCTGTCGCTGAGGGCCTGGGTGAGCAGCCCGAGCTTGACGAAACGTTGAGCCGCATCGGCGGCGACGAAGGCGGCGCCCCCGACCCCGAAGAAGACCACCTCGGTGCTGCGATGAATGGCGTCCGCAGCTCGCTCCATCGCCCCCGGATCCATGACGTCGAGGGTCGCCTGGAGGGCCGCGATGGTGGAGGCAAAGACCTTCTGGGTGGCAGACGCGGGGTCATCGCCGGGGACCACGTCCTCGTGGATGCGGCGGGCCGGCTCCACGATCTCCTGGGCGATCCGGATTTTCAGGTCCTGGTACCCACGACAGCCGAGGCGGCGGCTCAGCCGTACCACGGTCGCCTCGCTCGCCTGGCTGCGGTCGGCCAGCTCCGTGATGGAGAGGCCGATGACGTCGGAGGCGTGCTGCAGGAGGTACTCCGCGACCCTCCGCTCCGCGGCGTTGAGCTGGGGCAGCAACCCCTCCAGGACGGCCAGGCTCTTCGGGACCGAGCGGACCTCCATGCCGGATCGCTCCTCTCTCTTCCCTTCGGCCAGGCCGAAGGAGGCCTTGAGAAGATTTTCACGTTATAGCGATCAAGCAGAAGGTAATCTTCACGCACCACCAGTGTGGGGTTCGCTCGGACCCGATGCAACAGCTACAGGAAGTGCTCGGCGGGAAAAGGCGGCGCGGATGAGTCATGTACCGCTTACAGGCAACTCGGACGCAAGGCTTCGCCCTCACGCAACCGCGTACATCGTGGCCGACGGGCTGCGGCCCGGATGGCCGGGCCGCAGCCCGGGGTTAGCCCTGCTCAGGGGGTCACGACCGTGCCCTGGAGACGGGATTGCTCGGCGGCAAAAGCCATGAAGTGGCTGTCGAGGGACTCCTGCAGCGACGTCAGGGCCTCTTCAGGCACCGCCCCGCTCTTGCGGGCCCGCAGCCGCCGGATGAAGGCCGCCATGAGGCCCTGGTCACCGCCGGCGTGCCGGCCGTTGCCGCCAAGGCGCATCACCTCGTGGACGGGGCCTGCAGCTCCGGTGGTCACGAAGCTCCGCACCTCGATCTCGCCCTTCTCGAGATGCCCCCGTATCTCGCCCCGGGTGCCCATCAGTTTCAGGGTACGCGTGTTTTCTTCGGTGAAGCCGCACATCGTGAAGGCCGCGGTGACGCCGCCCTCGAACTCGATGGCCACGACCTGGTGGTCGACGACGTCGTTGTCGCACCGGTACACGCATCGCCCGTAAGGGCCGGTCCGCAGTGCCTCGAGGCGGCCTTCGGGAGAGAAGTCCCTGGTGATCACCGACACCGGCCAGTCGTTGGAGTCGCGCATCTCTTGCACGTAGAAGCGCACCGCGTCGAAGGGGCAGCGGTCCGCTGCAGGGCACCCGTCCGTGCAGCGGGCGGGCGCCCCCGGCGGGGCGTTTTCGGGGCGGAAGTGCACCAGGGACCCGAAGGAGCTGATCTGCCTCCAGGGCCTTCCGACGAGCCATCGCAGCATGTCCATGTCGTGGCACGACTTGGCCAGGATCATGGGGCTGGACGTGGCCGTGTTGCGCCAGTTGCCGCGCACGAAGCTGTGCGCGAAGTGCCAGTACCCGACGTTCTCCGTGTACTGCACCGAGACGAGATCCCCGATGCGCCCGGCCTCGAGGAGCCGCTTGATCGTCGAGAAGAACGGGGTGTAGCGCAGCACGTGCGCGACCGTGACGCTGGCGCCGCTGCCCCGCTCTCGGGAGCGGCGTTCCGCCTCGGCCACGCGGCGAACCCCATCGGGCGTCGGGGCGATGGGCTTTTCGAGCAGGATGTCGTATCCGAGCTCGATCGCCCTCAGGGCCGGTTCCACGTGGAAGCGGTCCGGGGTGGCGATCACCACCGCGTCGGCGAGCCGCGGGTGCTCGAGGATCTCCTGCCAGGACGGGTAGCGGTGCTCTGGCGGGATGCCGTGGGCGTCTCCCAGGGCATCCCGCCTTGCGCGATCCGGATCGGCCACGGCCACCACCCTGGCCTCGTCCGGGTGTTCGAGCGCGTAGCGGGCGTAAACGTCGGCCCCACGGTTTCCGGCGCCGACGATGGCGAACGTCACGACATCCTCCACGACCCGAACCTCCCTTGAACGCTTTTGAACGCTTCGCTCGGGTGGGCGCTCACCCACCGGCGAAGCTCGCGATGGCCATCGGGACGACGTATGCGTTACGATTTCACAGCCCCTGCGGTCAGCCCGGAGACCAGGTAGCGCTGCACCAGGGCAAACGCGATGGCAGCCGGGACGACGGCGATCATCGAGGCTGCCATCAGGTGGTGCCAGAAGACGATGTTGTACCCCGAGAAGTCGTACAGCGCCAGCGGGATGGGGCGCAGTTCGCTCCGGGTGAGGAACGCCAGGGGAAACATGAGCTGGTTCCACCCCATGATGAAGGCGTAGATCGCCGCCGCCGCGAGCCCCGGGGCGGCGAGGGGCAGGATGACCTGGACCATCGCCCGGGCGCGGCTGCAGCCGTCGACCATGGCGGCCTCTTCGAGCTCCTTCGGGATCGAGGAGAAATAGCCGTGCAGCAACCAGATGACCATGGGGACGGCGAAGGCGGTGCTCGCGATGATGACGGAGGTCAGCGTGTTGAGCAGGTGATAGGCCCGCATGGCCTTGTAGAGCGGCACGATGAAGACCACGGGCGAGATCATCTGGGTGGCGAGCACCCCGAACATGAAGGCCGAGCTCCCGCGAAACTTGAACCGGTTGGCCCCGTACGCCGCAGGCGCTCCCAGGAGGACCGAGAGCAGGCTCGTGAAGACGGCGATGATGACGCTGTTGGTGAAGGCCCGCGAGTACTGGTACCGGCCGCCCCACACCTCGGCGTAGTTTTGCCACTGGGGGTTACTCGGGAACAGACGAGGGGGCCACGTGAACAGCTGGTCCATGCTCTTGAGGCTCGTGCCCAACATCACGACGACCGGGAGCAGCATGGCACCGAGGATGACGATGAGCGCGACGTGCTTGCCGATCAGGTCCAGCGCCCGGGATCTCATGCCGCGCTCCCCCCTCGCCGCAGCAGCCGCCAGTACCATATGCTGAAGGCCATGAGGATCAGGAAGATCAGCGACGAGTACGTCGACGCCGTCCCGACGTTGTACGTGGCGAACGCTTCCTTGTACGTGCGGATCACCAGGATTTCCGTGGCTCCCACGGGCCCTCCCTTGGTCATCGTCTGGATGATGTTGAAGGAGTTGAACGTCCAGACCACCGATAGATTGGTGGCGACGCCCAGGACGGGCGCGAGCAGCGGCAGCGTCACGTGGCGGAACTGCCGCCACCCGGTCGCGCCGTCGACCGCCGCCGCGTCATAGATGTCGGACGGAATGGACTGGAGCCCCGCCAGGAGCACCACCGCCATGAACGGTACCCCGAACCAGATGTCGACGACCATCAACGAGACGAGGGCAGCGGCAGGTGAACCCAGGAAGATGATGCGGTCGTGGATGGCGCCTGCCATCAGCAGCAGGTAGTTGAGATAGCCATGCTGGCTGTCGTACAGCCACTTCCACGCGACGGCCCCCACGACCTGAGGGGTGGCCCAGGGTACGAGCAACAGGACCCGGTAGATGGCGTTGCCCCGAAATGGATGCACGAGCAAGAGCGCCAGTACGAGCCCGATGATGGTCTTGCCTGCGACCGAGCCGACGGTCCACAGAATGGTGCGCCATAGCGACAGCCAGAAGGCCCGATCCGACAGAACCTGCACGTAGTTGGCCATCCCGACGAAGCGCGCGCCGTCCAGAGGCCGCACCAGTGACTCGGAAAAGAAGGAGCCCCACAAGGTCGTGGCCAGGGGATAGATGACCACCGCGGCCAGGAAGACCAACGCCGGAGCCACGAAAAGCAAGGCCGACCGCTCCTCCCGGGTCAACCCCCCGACCATCGTCTGCCTGAGGGAAACCGGATGTGTCTCAAACCCGCTTCGCATGCGCGTCCCCCATGGGCGGCCCGCCCGGGGGCGAGGCCCCCGGGCGAAACCGCCGAGCGTGCTGCTTACCCGCTTCGCTACTTCTTCTCCGCCGGCACCAGGCCCTTGGCCCGGAGCTCCTGAACGGCCTGTTTCACGGCTTGCTCCGGCGTCACCATGCCAAGGGTGGCCGACTGCACCATGTTGACGATGACCTCCTGGAACGGCTCCCACAACGCCGGCTGCGGCTGCGGGACTCCGTGCGGTGCCATGTCGATGAAGGTCTTGAAGAACGGGTTCTTGGTGAACTCGGGCCGCGTGGCCATGGTCGGTCCCTGCGGCACCAGCCCGCCGATGAGGTCCCTTTGCACCTGTTCCTCAGGGGAGGTGATGAAGTCGAGGAAGGTGAGGGCTGCCTTCAGGTTGCGGGTACCGGCCCAGATGCCCGTGCTGTCGGAGACCAGCTCGGTCGCGGTGCCGGCAGGCCCCGCCGGTACAGGGGCCGAAGCGTACGGGATCCGGTCGTTGTCCGGAGGCAGCCCGAGGGCGCGCCCGCCCCAGGGCCCGCTCACGAACATGGCGATCCGGCCGGCCGAGAACAGCTCCGGCAGTTGCTCCCGGTTGTACTCCAGCGGGTTGGGGACGATCTTGTCCTTGCGGTAGAAATCCACGTAGCGCTTCAACGCGGCCACGGCCTCGGGGCTGTCCAGCTGGAGCCGGCCTTGCTCGTCGAAGACGCGGCCGCCGTACGTGTACAGGATGGTGAAGTACTGGGAGAGGGTGCTGACGTGGTTGGCCCCGCCGATGCCCAACCCGTACATGCCCGGGTGCTCGCTCTGGATTTTCTTCGAGATCGTCACGACCTCATCCCAGGTCTTGGGCGGATTCTTGATCAGGTCGGTACGGTAGATCAGCGCCTGGGTACTGTAGGCGCGGGGCAGGGCGTAGAGCTTGCCCTTGTAAGTCACCGTCTTGACCAGCCCCGGGTAGTAGAGGCTCATCTTTTCTTTGCCGAAGTACTGGTCGAGGGGCATCAGGGCGCCCATCTCGGCGAACTCGGGAATCCAGCGGGAGCCCATCTGGATGAGGTCGGGGCCATCCCCGGCCATCACCATGTTGACGATGCGGTCGTGGGCCAGATCCCAGGGCACGTCGATGACCTCGACCTTGATCTCCGGATGGACCTTGGCAAAGCGCTCGATCTGGCTCTTCCAGGTTTGCTGGGAGACGGGTTGCTCGCCCCCGGGGTACAGCCAGCGGATGGTGGTGACCTCGGCCGCCGCCACGGTGGCCAAGCTTGCGACGATCAACACCGAAAGGGCCATGACCCACGCCGAACGTAGCCAGGTGCCTCGCATGTCGCTCCTCCTCACCGGTTATTGCTGTCGCGTCACACCCATCGACTCGTGCTCCGTCACTTCCGGCACGCACCAAGCCCTCCCTGATGCTCCGACGTTCCCGCTCCCGCCGGTCCCCCCTCTCTGCCGCCGGCGACAGGCCGACCGCCGCGCCGGCGCATGGCGCTGCCCCTCAATCGCCGGCCAGCATGCGATCCACGGCCAGGTAGGCCGCTCCCCGCATTCCGCTGTCCTCACCGAGGGCCGCCTCGACGATCTTGCGGTGCTCGGCCCCGGGGTCGAACGCCCCCTCCCTCACCCGTTGGGTTAGGAGCGTCATCCCCCATGGCCCCAAGAGCTTCATCAGATGCCCGGCCACTATCACCAGCTCGGGGTCGAAGAGGGTCACCAGGTTGGCCACGGCCGTCCCGAGGTAGTCCATCGCGTCCTCGAAGATCCGCCGGATCCCCGCGTCCGCGGCAGCCAGGGCCCACAGCTCCTCCACCTGGCGGCGCACGTAGTGGAACCCTTCGGTAGGGCTTTCCACGAACGGCCTGCGCCTTCGCTGCAGCCGCAGCAGGTGCGCGCTGCGTGAGACGATGGCGTTTTCACTGCCGTAAACCTCCAGGCAGCCGCGTTTACCGCAGGGACAGGCGAGCCCGTGGCGCTCGACCGTGACGTGCCCGAGCTCCCCGGCGCTTCCCCTGGCTCCGGCGAACGGCCTGCCCTGCTGGACGATGCCCGCACCGATCCCGGAAGGCTCGACGGCCACCAATACCAGGTGGTCCACGCCTCGCCCCACGCCATAGCGGTGCTCCGCCAGGGCACGGGCGTCCATGTCGTTGACCAGCCAGACCGGCACCCCCAGCTCCTCGGAGAGCGGCTCGGCGACGGGGGCCTGGCGCAGCCCCAGCCCGGCCGAGAGCACCACGACTCCACGATGCACCACCCCGCTCACGGAGACGGAGGCGGCGAGAAGAGGCCCGGCGGAGCCCCGATCGGCCTCGGCCGCCATCCGCAACATGCGCTGGATGAGGGCATGCAGGCCGAGCGTGCCCGTGGGCAGCGGCTGTTCGGTCGCGTTGAGGACGCTGCCGTCCCCGGCCACCACCGCCAGGCGCAACAGGCCGGCCACCACCTCGAAGCTGAGCACGCTCCAGGCGCCCGGGGCGATGCCCAGATGGTGAGCGGGCCGCCCCAGCCCTCGTGGAGCGGCAAGGGACTCCTGCACCAGCCCGGCCTCGATCAACGTGCGCACCAGCAGGGAGACCGCAGCCTGCGATTGCCCGGTGAGGCGGGCGATCTCCGCACGGGTGAGCCGGCCGCGGCGGTGAAGGAGGGCCAGCACCTCCCGAGCTCTCGGCTCGGCCATGGCCACAGGCAGGCGCCGGGCCAGGGAGGCTTCACCGGCCTGCATGGACATGGCGAGTACCCGGGGGAAGCGACAAGCCGCCTATTTGTTTACTATGTGAAAGAACTGTCCCCGGCGTTTGCCGCGGGCAAACGCAGCGAGGACAATGTCGGAGCGCGAGAGAAGGTCTTCGGGAACCCTTTCGCTTGCTCATGATCTCCATTCCTTGCTGCGGGTTGCCCGCCGATCGCCGGCAGCTGATGGGTCAATCTTTCCATGCGTGATGGAAATCTCCTGCTGCAACGCACGTGCATCGGTTGCATGCAATGAGGCGTGCCGCCAGGACGCGGCATGAAATGCCAGCCGTGCCAGCAAGTTGCGGCCACTGCGAAGCGCTGGCCACCGTCGCAAACCCCCGTTGCCCCGACGAACCCCTCGGGTGGTGGATCCACTTCCTGCGCTCCTGCCGGCGGTATCACCTCAGGGAGGATGATGGCCTGCATGTCTGCGGCAACGAACGGCGCACGGGCGCGCTCGCTCGGCGGGTGGCTACGCGGCGCGGTGCTCGGCCTGGCCGGCGTTTTGAGCCTGGGCGGCTGCGTGCGCGCCGAGCCCCGAGTCGCCTTCTGGGTACAGCCGATGTACGCTGCGTTCGGCGGAGCCCGGCTTCACGCGGTGGACGAGGTCCTGACGAGCTCCACCACGGATCCGGCAGGTCACGAGCAGTATTCCGCGAGCGTGCGTTCCCATTGGCTGGAGCCCCGGGCGGGGTTGGTCCCGGCCATCGGGATTTCGGTCGGCGTGGGCCGGGGCTGGGGGGTGGCGGCGCAGGCCCGGTTGGCTTCCTCCGGACATGCGCTGAGCGGCCACCTCGAAGCTCTGCCACCCAGCAACGGCACGATTTACGAAAACGGCGTGGTCCTGTGGGGAGGCAACTACGAGCTACCCGACGAGCGGCAGTTTCGAGCACCGGACGACGAGCATCCCAGCGGCTGGGCACCGATCGACTGGAAGGCCGACTCGGGGGTATCCGTAGGCCTCGGCAAGGTGGGGGCGTACGGCGTCGTCTATCGCAGCAGCACGTTGGGCGTGAGCGTGGACGGCGGGCTGAACGTCTTTTACCTCGACCATCGGCTGGACCGCCAGGTGGCGATGACGGCGCAGGTGACAGCCGACCTCGACAAGGACGGCACCGATGACCGGGGTGAAGATCGCATCACGATGGTGGAGAGCGCTCGGTCCAGGGGCACGGTCCTGGGGCCGGGCGTCGGAGTGCGCGTCGTGGGCGACCTCGGGCCTTTCCAGGCAGAGCTCGGCGCAAGCCACGGGTGGGCTACGGGCGCGTTTCGCACCGAGTCGCTCTTCCGCAGGACGGATGACGTCAGGACCGACCTGGGCAAGGATGGAACGTGGGACGAAAGTCGCCGGTCCGTCGAAGAGGCGCCGTTCGCCCAGGAGGTCAGCGCGACGGTGCCGGTGACCCAGGTACGGGCCATCCTCAGCTATCCCATCGGGCCCCTGCGGATCGGGGGTGGGGCGTTCTACGCGTTGTACCGGGGCGTACCGGTTTCCCCGGACTTCAGCTACCGGGACATGACGTTCAAGGAGCGCCGGCAGGACGTCTCCGTGTCCGGGGTAGGGCTGTACCTGCAGGCGTCTTTCTGATGGGACCCGAGCAGGCCGGGGCAGGCCGGAGCCGGCCGCCGGCCACCGGGCCATGCGGGCCGAAATGGAGCTGCCGCCTCCCGATCCGAAGGGGCGGCAGCGCGTCACTCGTGGAAGTGGCCGAAGGGGACCTCGTCAGCGTTTGCGCGACGGCGCCAGGTGCGGCAGGGAGCCCGGCTCCGGCGGTGCGGGGAAGGCCTCGTCGATGGCCTTCCAGTCTTCCTCACTGAGGCGCCAGCCCAGGGCTCCCGCGTTTTCTCGCACGTGCTCGACTCGGGCGGCCTTGGGGATGGCGATGACGCTCGGACGGGCGACCAGCCAGTTGAGGGCAACCTGCACGGGGGTCTTACCGTACTTGCGCCCGATCTCGGCCAGCAGGCGCCCTCCGGGAGTGTCCGGCCCCGGGAACTCGCCCATCCGCCCCAGGGGCGCGTACGCCATCACCGTCACCCGATGCGCCTCGCAGTACGGCAAGAGCTCCGCCTCGATGCCGCGCTGGCGCAGGTGGTAGAGTACCTGATCGGCGACCAGGGGGATGTCGCCCAGCGCCTCCTGGGCCTCCTGCACCTGGCGGGCGTCGAAGTTGCTCACCCCCACGAACCGGACGAGCCCGTCCCGTACCAGGGTGGCCATGGCCCGCATGGTCTCCCGGACGGGGAACTCGCTGGGCCAGTGCTGCAGGTAAAGATCGATCCGGTCGACGCGCAGCCTCGCCAGGCTTCTCCGGGCGGCTTGTAGGGTCCCTTCGTACGAAGCGTTGGTGGGCCACACCTTCGTCACCAGGAAGACCCGGCCTCGCACGTCCCGGATGGCCTCTCCGACCAGTTGCTCGGCCCGGCCGCCCGCGTACATCTCCGCCGTGTCGATGAGGGTCATGCCGAGCTCGATGCCAAGGCGCAGCGCCTCGATTTCCTGGCGGTCCCGCCGGGCGTCGCCCTCCCCCATGCGGTACGTCCCCTGGCCGATCGGGGGGACGCGAACCCCCGTGGCACCCATGACATGGCTTTCCTGCACGACCATCCCCCCGTCCTGCTCCGCTGCGGTCAGCAATCGCCGGGCCCTGCCGTGCTCAGGGAGATGACCGGGTCGAGTACCCGGTGCCCTTCCACGTCCACGATGCCGAGGTCGGAGATCTTGAAGGCGGGGCTCACCGAAAGAGGCAGGATGGTGAGCAGCAGGACCGGGTTGCGGTGACGCATCCCGAGACGCCGAAGGGCCGTCTCCAGCCGGTCCAACCTCTCCGCGACCGTGGATGGCGGATCGTCGGAGATCAGCCCTGCCACCGGGAGAGCGAGGGCCTCGGTGTGGCGCTTGCCGCCCTCCGTCCAGCTGACCGCCATCCCGCCGCCCATCTCCAGCACGGCCCGCAGGGCGCAGGCCATGTCGTGGGGCGACGTGCCGACCACGAACAGGTTGTGCACGTCGTGGGCGAAGCTGCTGGCGAACGCTCCGCCCCGCAGCCCCAGGCCTGCCACGAAACTCAGGACGGGCGGCTGCCCCGGGACCTCGCCGGGCGAGGAGAGGGATGGCAGGTCGCGCCGGGCTATCACCGTCGCCGCGCACAGGTCCGGGAGTTGGGCGCTCTCCTCCGACGGCGCCGGAAACCCGTCCTCGAGCACGACCTGGCGTCTTTCGAGGGTGGTAAAGGTGTGCACCTCGTTGACCCGGACCACACGTACTTCGGCCGTGCAGCGGGACCCGGGCGTCCCCGGCACCCGGAACAGTGACGGCACGGGCCACCGGTCCGAGACGGGCCTCAGAGCGGTGCGCCGGGCCAGCTCCTCGGGCAACGGCCCGGACGGCGCCTGGAAGAGTGCCCGCCCTTCTTCGGCGGCCAGGGCGCCCGCCGCGTACACCCGGTGAGGCGGGAAATGGGCGACCTCCTCCGCGATGAGGAAGTCCGCCCGGTATCCCGGCGCAATCAAGCCCCGGTCTCGCATGCCCAGGTAGGCCGCCGGGCGCAGCGACGCCGAGGCAACGGCGTCGAGAGGCGGCCAGCCGAGCGCGACGGCTCTTTCCACGATCCGGCTCAGGTGCCCCGACTTCAGCCGGTTGGGCAGCATGTCGTCGGTCACCAGCAGCACCCGGGAGCGGTCGGGGAGATCGCGCACGAAAGCCACGGTCTCCGGGGTGAGCGACTTTTCCTGCAGCATCACGACCATGCCCTTGGAAAGCTTCTCCGCGATCGTCCGGGGCGTCGCCAGCGTGTGGTCGGAGCGGATGCCCCAGGCGGCGTACCGGGACAGCGGCATGCCTTCGAGGGTCGGCACGTGCCCTTCCAGGCTGAGCCCGGCCGCGGCTCCTGCCCGGACCACGGCGACCGGCCTCGGCTCTTCCCGCAGCAGGCCCTGGTAATCCATCATCTCCCCGAGCGCCAGGACGCCTTCCTCGCCCGCCAGCGCCCGCACGTCGTCCGGGCCCAGCTCGGCGTTGGCCGTCTCGAGGCCCGAGGTCGTGGGCGGGACACAGCTCGGGACGGCGGTCCGCACGTCGAGCGGCAGACCCCGGCTCGCCCGGATCATCCACCGCACGCCGTCCGCTCCGAGAACGTTGGCCATCTCGTGGGGGTCCTGCAGCACGGCCAGCGTGCCCCAGGGCACCACTGCCTCCGCGAAGCGCCCGGGGGTGAGCAGGCTGCTCTCGACGTGCATGTGGGCGTCGACGAGCCCGGGTTGTACCACCGCCCCGCCCGCGTCGACGACCTCTCGGGCGGCCGCCCGGATCTCCCGCGGGAGCGGGCCCTCCTCGACGTACACGAAGCGACCGGCCCGCACTCCGAGCCACCCGAGGAAGATACGCTGGAGCACGACGTCGGCGATGCGGGCCTCCGCGACGACCAGGTCCAGGGGAGGCTCACTCACCACGGCTCACTCCCTTGTGCGAGGTCGTCCACCGCCGCCAGAGCCACGTCGATCATCTGCGCCTCGGCCTGCCGGAACAAGCGCTCCCTTTCGGCGGCGGGGGGCTGGCGTTCGAGCAAGATGTTGGAATCCGTGGCGAGGATGGCGCCTACCCGTACCCCGCGCACGGCGCCCACCACGAAGAGCGTCGCACACTCCTGTTCCGAGGCCACGACGCCGGCTTCGGTCAACTGCCGGTTGAGCCCTGGGTCCTGCCGGTAGAAAGCGTCCCGGCTGAAGACGATACCGTGGTGGAACGCGTATCCGAGCCGGCGGGCGGCCCGGGCCAGAGCCAGCGTGATCCCCAGGTCGGCCACCGCCGGGAACTCGGGCGGCACGTAAGCCCTCGAGGTCCCGTCTGCCCGGTAGGCGGCCGTCGCGATCACCAGCGACCCGAGGGCGACGCCGGGCTGGCGCCCCCCTGCGGACCCGACCCGGATGAAGCAGGTGCCGCCCACTCGCGCCAGTTCCTCCAGGGCGATGGAGGCAGAGGGGCCGCCGATTCCCGTGGAACAGACGCTGACGGGCGTACCCGCTCGCGTACGGCCGGTGTAGACGACGAACTCCCGGTTTTGGGCGACGAGCCGGGCCTCGGGGAGTCCGGCAGCGATACGCTGAGCCCTGCCGGGGTCTCCCGGGAGCAGCACGTGAGGGGCCACGTCACCCGGCACGCAGCGGACGTGCCGCTGCGGCTCCACTTGGGGCTGCAGCCCGGTTGTCTCTCCCGGTGTCTGAGAAAAATCCTGCCGTGCCACGCGCTTCACGCCTCCTCGAAGGCGAGGGCGGCGTCGGGCTCGACGGCCACCTCGACCGCGTCTCCCTCGCCCCAGGTCGCCTGCTCCGCGGGCACCTCGGCGGCCAGCTCCCCGGCGGGCGTGCGCACGGTGTAATGCACCGTGCCGCCCTGGAAAATCCGCAGGAGAATCGGCCCGCGCAGGCCGGGCTCGCCGCCGGGGGTCGTAAGCCGCGCCGCATCCGGTCGGAAAGCCACGGTCACGTGCCGGCCTGGGTGCAGGCGGCTCGAAGCCCGCACGCGCATCCGGCCGCCGGGGAAGGCCACCGTCGCGAGACGCTCCCCGGGGACACCTTGGCTTTCTTCCAAACCGATCACCTGGGCCCGGAAACGGTTGGAGAACCCCATGAACTGAGCGACGAAGAGGGTCCCGGGACGGCGGTACACCTCTTCGGGCGTCCCGATCTGCTCGATCCGGCCGTCCCGCATGACGATGACCCGATCCGACAGAGCCATGGCCTCCGACTGGTCATGGGTGACGTAGACCATGGTCACCCCGAGCCGGCGCTGGACGCGCCGCAACTCGCCCCGCATCTCGACACGAAGGCGGGCGTCGAGGTTGGAGAGGGGTTCGTCGAGCAGCAGCAGTTGAGGCCGGATGACGATGGCCCTGGCCAGCGCCACGCGTTGTTGCTGGCCTCCCGAGAGTTGCCCGGGAAGCCGCTGGTCCAGCCCCTCCAGGCCGACCATGCGCAGCGCTTCACCCACTCTGCGGCCGATCTCGGCGGCGCCCAGGTGTCGCAAGCGTAGCCCGAACGCAACGTTTTCGAAGACGGTCAGGTGAGGAAAGAGCGCGTAGCTTTGAAACACGAGCCCGATGTTGCGGCGGTTGGGGGGCACGTTCGTATAGTCGCGCCCGCCGATGGTCACGTACCCGCGCTGCACCGGGATGAAGCCTGCCATCACCCGGAGCGTGGTCGTCTTGCCGCATCCGCTCGGCCCGAGTAAGGAGACGAGCTCTCCCCGCTCGGCCTCGAAGGAGATGCCCTGCAGCGCCCACTCGCCGGGACGGTACGCCACCGCCACGTCGCGAAGCTGGAGAAAAGGGAGGGACGGCTCCTGCCCCATGCCTTCAGACATAGCGCGACAGCCCCAATACCCGCTCCGTCGCCTGGACCACCAGCAGGGTGAAGAGGATCAACAGGGTCGACAGGGCGGCGATGGAGGGATCGTAGTAATACTCCATGTAAACCAGCATTTGAATAGGTAAGGTGGCTATCCCCGGTCCCGTCAAGAACAACGAGACCGAAACGTTGTTGAACGAGGTGATGAAGGCGAGAACCGCGGCCGCGAGCATGCCGCTGCGGATGTTGGGCAGCACGACCCGGAGGAAGGCGCCCAGCCGCGACGCTCCCAGGCTGACGGCGGCCTGCTCCACGTCGATGGGTACGTTGGCGAGACTCGCGAGCACCACCCGTACGGCGTACGGGATCAGCAGCGCCGTGTGGCCGATCAAGAGGCTGGGCAGGATCGGCAGCCGCGCGGTCAGGACGAAGTAGCGCAGCAGGGCGAGGCCGACCACGAGCTCGGGAACGATGACCGGGGCGGTCGCCAGCAGTTGAACGAGGCCCTTGCCCCGGAAGTCGAACCGTGCCGTGGCGTACGCGAGCGGGATCCCGATGAGCAGCGCTCCGAGCGTGCTCACCACGGCCACGACGAGGCTTGTCCGGAAGCCGTCGACGAACATCTGCTGATGCAAGACCCGGCCGAACCACTCGAGCGTGAACGAACCGGGCGGGAAGCGGAGCGAGCGCTCCCGGCCGAACGCCGCCACGAAGACCACCAGGAACGGCCCCAGGAGGAAGAAGAGGAGAACCGCCAGGGCGACCCGGGGCGCGAGCGGCTCTTTCATGCAGGCCGCCCCCTGGCTGCGGAGGCCGTGGCGCCCCGGCGCAGGATGGTGCTGGCGGCCAGGGTCGTGGCCAGCATGATGACCGCGATCACGGTGGCCGCTTGCCAGTCGAGGGTGACCGACGCCTTCTGATAGAGCAGGGTGCTCAGCAGGAGCTGGCGAGGGCCGCCCAGGACTGCGGGCGTGACGTAAGCCGTCACCGAACCGGTGAAGACCAGGGTGCCCCCGACCACCAGGCCCTCGGCAGTGAGCGGCACCAGCACCCGCCGGAAGAGCTGCCACTCGGACGCCCCCAGGCTACGGGCCGCGAGCACGACCTCGCGCGGGACGTTCTCGAAGGCACTCATGAGCGCCAGCATCATGAGCGGGCTGAACAGCTGCAAGAGCCCGACCACGACCGCCGTCTCCGTGTAGAGGATCGGTACGGGCCGGCTCGCCAGCTGCAGGGCGCGCAACGACTCGTTGATGAGGCCATATCGCCCCATCACGACGAGCCAGGCGTACGTGCGGGCCACGGGGCTCGTCATGAGGGGCAGGATGACGAGGGAGACCAGCAGGGTGCGACGTGCCGGTGACGTCACGCGGCTGGCCGCGTACGCCGCCGGGTAGCACAGGAGCACCGCCAGCAGGGTCACGACCCCGGCCACCCGGAGCGTTCGCCAGAAGGCGCGCTGGGCGACCGGGTCGCCGACGACTTTCCCATAGGCGGCCCAGGTGAGGCCCGTGCCGGGCTCGTAGAAGCTCCCGCCCAGCACCAGGGCGAGGGGGATCAGGAAGAAGAGCCCCAGGAAAGTGAGTGCGGGCGCCACGAGCCACACCGTGGCGCCCTTGCCCGTGGTCCACATGCCCCGTTCAGAAGGCGATCTCCCGGTTCCAGCGGTCGACCCACTGCTCCCGCGCCTGCAGGAGATAGTTGGGGTCCAGGAAGATGAGCTTCTCGATGTTGTCCTGGCCGTAGGTGAGCAGCTTGGCCTTGTCCGGCGGCAGCTCCACCTTGCGGTTGACCGGGGAGTCGACCAGATCCAAGGCCTCCGCCTTCTGGACCTGCTCGCTCAGAAGGAAGTCTACGTACCGGTAGGCCGCGTCGAGGTTGCGAGTGCCCTTGACGATGCCCAGCACGTTGACGAACCCCACGCTACCCTCTTTGGGAGCCACCCAGCGCAGGGGGAGCCCGGTCTCCAGCAGCTGGCCCCAGGCGATGCGCAGCACGGGTGCGGCCCACACCTCCCCCTGTTGGAAGAGCGTGACCAGCTGGGAGGAGCGGTTGTAAAACGTGACGACGTTATCGCGCAGGGCCTTGAGGCGGGCGAAGCCGACGTCGACGTCCTTCTCGGAGCCGCCCCAGGCCCGGCTCGCCATGACCACCGTCGCCGGGCCCTGGGTCGTGGTGATGTCCGGCAGGCTGATGTGACCCGCCAGATCGTCGCGCCACAGATCCTTCCACGACGTGATGGGCGTCTTGATCTTGTCCGTGCGGTAGACGATCCCGTAGTCCTGTACGGTGTAGCCCACGGCGTAGTGGCCGCCGACGGGATCTTTGGCCCAGTCGTAAATCTGGTCGTAGTTGGACAGGCGGGAGACGTCGATGGGCTGCAACAAACCCTCCTTGACGGCCCGGGCGGCGAAGTCGTCGGTCAGGTGCACCACGTCGACGTTGGGGTTGCCCTTGCGTACCATGAGCTTGGTGAACCGGTCCGAGTTGTTGCCGAGTTCGTACGAGATCCGGACGCCGGTCGCTTTCTCGAACGGCTGGGTGATGTTCTTGTTAATGAGATCAAGATTGAATCCCCACGTGGAGACGGCCAGACTGCCCGCCCCCCATGCC
Source organism: Limnochorda sp. L945t (assembly GCF_035593305.1). Taxonomy (GTDB): domain Bacteria; phylum Bacillota; class Limnochordia; order Limnochordales; family Geochordaceae; genus Carboxydichorda; species Carboxydichorda subterranea. Next base: position 159,416 of record NZ_CP141615.1, read on the forward strand.
GAGAAGGAAACGAGCGACATCCCCAGCGCCAGGGCTCCGGCCAGCGGCCACCGCAACCGGCGCAGCCCCTTGTTTTGCACGCAGGGCACCACCTTTCGGGGGTCTTGGAACAGCGAGCCGGTATGAGGCATCCGACCCCAGGCGGCCCCCACCGGCCCGTCCACCTTGGGCATGTTATCGCATGAGAGCATGCGTTCGTCAAGGAGAAGGGGGCGTGGACGAGGTGTCACCCCCTCCTGCACCGGCAGGGGCCTCGTGAACCTCGAGCAGCCCGCGAGCCAGCATGGCCACGCGTTCTCGCAGCACCGGGGGCGACACGACCCGGGCCTGCCCGGCGTAGCCCACCACGATCTCCGCATACCAGTCGAGGTCGGAGACGGGAATGGTGAGGGTGGCCTTGAAGCTGCCGTCCGCCTGCCGCTCCAGACCCTCCCGGAAGAAGCGGTCGTCGACCACCCTGCGGCCGGCCTGGGGCGAGAAGTGCACCTCGATCGGCAGGCGCTCCTCGGCACGCTGCTCGTAGTCGAACAGACCCCTGACCCAGGCCGCCAGGTCGAAGGTGCGCGGCAACGTATAGGAGCTCGTCAGGAGCTCCGCGCGGGTGACCCGGTCGAGCCGGAACGACCGCAAGCCCCCTCGCAGGTGGCAGTGCGCCGGAGCGTACCACCGCCCGCGTACGCACGCCAGTCCGTACAGGTCGACGGTCCGCTCGGTCGAGTGCCCGGTGGTGGGCACATGGTACCAGATGCGAAGCTGCCGGCGCTCCCTCAGGGCCCGGACGGCCGTGGCAAAAACCGTAGCGGGCACCTGGGCGTCGGGCAGCATCCGGCTCACGTCGACGCCGGCGCCCACGTCGACGACGTGGTCCCTCAGCTCCTGAGGGAGCGCCGCCTGGATGCGCAGCCACGCCCCCCGGGCGGCCTCCCGCATCGGGTGGTCCCGGGAACCGACGGCCTGGAGCGCCGTCCACAGGGCAATCGCTTCGTCGGGCGTCAGCGTGAGCGGCATGAGCCGGTAATCGGCGGGCAACTCGTAGCCCCCGCCTGCGCCCGCCTGGGAGATGAGCGGCAGCCCCCCTTGTCCGAGGGCATCCAGATCGCGATAGACCGTACGCTCGCTGATCTCGAAGGTGCGCGCGATCTCAGCGGCGGTAACCCGGCGCCGGGCGAGCAACAGAAGGGTAATGGCCGCAAGGCGTTCCGTCCGGTTCATGGGGATCACCCAAAAGGGTGTTCGGGGGCAGGCGGTGCCTTTCCTCCTCCTCCGAGCCGCGGCGACCCTTCGCGCGAGGGCCGGCAAGCTTCGCCACGAGCCTCTGCAACCAGCGCGGTGGCCGGCGACGCCAGAGGCGCAGCACGTAGGTCAGGTAATCCCAGTCGGGGCGCCGGTATTCCCGGCTGAGCTCCCGCCCCTCCGGCAGGAGCAGAAGCGGGTGGACCTGTCGTTGCCCCGCACCGGCGGCCGCATCCAACCACGGGTGCCTGGGTGACTCCAGCATACGAACCCTCCTCGAGGTCGATCGCTGGGGTCACTGTCGCGCCGGCTCCCTGACAGCAGACTGTCAGGGAGCCGCATGGAGAGACCGGGTCACTTCACCGCCGTCATCCGGGGCGCTTCGGCCCCTCTTGCGCACGGCCTCAGCGCGCCGCCTCGCGACCGTGCTCGAAGAGGGGCAGGCGACGGGCGACCCAGTCGTAGGCCAGTATCCCGGCGCACACCATGCCCGCCATCACGAGCCACTCGATGGCCGACGGCACGTAGGGCAGCCAGGCCGCCTCCCGCATGGAGGTGAGGCCCGTATCCAGCCGGTGCAGCAACACGCCCGCGGCCGTGAAAGCTGCCGCGGCCACTCTCCACTCCTGGCCACCCGCACGCACTCCGGCGGCCAGCAGCAGGGCGAGCGGCAGGACGATGCCCATCACGAGCTCGGCCCAGGCAAGTGCCCCCTCGAGGCCCCAAGAGGTCCGCCACGGGCCCGTACCCCGCAGGCTCCAGTCCCCCAGGCGTACGGCCAGGTACAGGACCAGCACGCCCGTCAGGCCCCGGGCCAGGCCTGCCCGGATGGACTCGGCAACCGGCTGTCCGTACACCCGGTCGGCCACCCAGGCCAGCAGCTGTAGGACGGCCAGCCCTGCCGCCACCGACGAGACGAAGAAGATCAGGGGCAGCCAGGGGGTGTACCACATCGGGCTCATGCGGCTCGGGGCGATGAGGAAGAGACTGCCGAGGCTGCTCTGGTGGAGCACGCAGAGGGTGGCGCCCGCTCCGGCGATGGGCGCGATGAAGTGCTGTACGATGCGGCCGGCGCGCTGCCACCCGAGCTTCTCGAAGGCCACCGGGCTGAACTCCAGGGCCAGCACCGTCGTGTACAGGATGACGCACCAGCACACCTCGAACAGCACCGAGTGGGGCTGCCACATCACGATGGGGTGCCAAATGCGGTGGGGCTGCCCGATGTCGACGAACAGTGAAGCGATGGCCGTTAGGTACCCGATGAACCCCGCCAGTACCGCCGGGCGTGCCAGCGACTCGTAGCCGTGGTGGCGGAAGACGTGTACCCACGCCGCCACGACGAACGCGCCCGCCGCCAGCGGGATGCCGGCCACGACCCCGAGGATCTTCCACAGACCCCACGGCCAGGCGTCGCTCAGGTGGGTCGCCGCGCCCAGCCCGTAGATCATGCGGTAGCCGGCGGCCACCAACGCGGCGGCCACCACCAGACCCATCGCCAGGCGGACCGGCCCGGCAGCCTGCAGGGACGGCCTGATGCTCTCGACGAGCCCCGCCCGCTCGGAGCCGGAGGCCGCCGGCACGGCCCCGAGGGCAGAGCCCGAAGAGTTGGCCGCGGGGCGCCAGTATGGCCTCATGCGTGGTTACCTCCTCGCCCTTCGATGACGTGGGCCGCCGCCAGCAGTCCGGCGATGCCCACTGCGATGGCCGGGACCCTTTGCATCCAGGCCCGGGTCCTCTGCGGCGGCGGCGTGGTGCCCACCCGGGCGAAGCCGAGCTGCTCGAAGGGCACGTCCGTAATGAACAGCCACGACGTGCCGCCCGCCTCTTCGAGCCCGTAAATGTGCTGGACGTAGCGGTCGGGCTCGGAGGCGAGGCGGGCCCGCGCCTGCTCGACCAACTCGTCGCGCCGGCCGAACAGCGTCGCTCCCGTGGGACACGCCTCGGAGCAAGCCGGCTGCTTTCCTGCGGCGATCCGATCGGCGCAGAAGTCGCACTTGGCCACCAGGGGGAACGTCTGGTCCCACTGGTAGCGGGGCACCTGGAAGGGGCAGGCGATCATGCAGTAGCGACAGCCGATGCACTTGCCGGCGTCGTAGACCACGGGGCCTTCGGCCGTCTTGCGCAAGGCGCCGACGATGCAGGCATCGGCGCAGGAAGGCTGCAGGCAGTGGAAACACTCGGTGCGGACGAAGCGCGGCTCCTCGGACCCCTTGACGGCCACCTCCCGGACGGCCGTCCATCGCTCGCCGTCCAGTTGCTGGCCTTCAGGATCCCCCTTCCAGCCGTTTTCCTCCTGGCAGGCGAACACACAACTGCGGCATCCCACGCACTGGGTGATGTCCACCAGCATGGCCCAGGCCTGCCCGTCGACCACCGACGCTGCCCGGGCGGTACGCCCGGCGGCTCCCGTAGCGGCCCGGGCTGCCGCCGCGCCGGCCAGCGCCGCACCCCACCGTAACAACCGGCGCCTGCCCACGACCCGCTCTGGTTGGGACACGGCCATCACCTCGCAAGCCTCCCGTAATGTCGCCTGGCTCCAATGCAAGCCTAGGCGAAGTGGCTGGCGAGTAGCTGGCGTGCGCCTTGCTCACAGCGTGCCGCCACCTTGCACGCGTCTTGCACACTGTGAAAGCGTGCACAAAGTGGACCGGGGTGCAACGCACTCCAAAGGCGAGAAGCGGAGGGCGAGAAGCGGAGGAGGACGGCAGCGAGCCGTCCTCCTCCTGACCGTGGCTGCGGCGTACCGGCTGGCCGCGGCCCTGTCGTGCCGGCGCCTGACAGGCTGCCTGCGATGTCAGGGCGCGATCCGGGTACCCAGCACCTCCAGGAAGCGAGCGATCCACTTCGGGTGGGCCGGCCAGGCCGGCGCCGTCACCAGGTTGCCGTCCACGTGGGCCTCGTCCACGGCCACCTCGACCCACCGTCCCCCTGCGCGGCGCACCTCAGGGCCGACGGCCGGGTAGGCCGTGCACGACCGGCCCTCGAGCACCCCGGCGGCCGCCAGCACCTGGGGCCCGTGGCAGATCGCCGCGATCGGCTTGTGGGTCTCGGCGAAGTGCCGCACGATCGCCAGCACCCGCTGGTCGAGCCGGATGTACTCGGGCGCCCGGCCTCCCGGGATGACCAGCGCGTCGTACGCTTCGGGGCGGACGTCGTCGAACGTGGCGTTGAGGGCGAAGTTGTGACCCGGCTTTTCGCTGTACGTCTGGTCGCCTTCGAAGTCGTGGACGGCGGTCCGCACCTTCTCCCCGGCCTTCTTGCCCGGGCAGACGGCGTGAACGGTATGCCCCACCGCCTGCAGCGCCTGGAACGGCACCATCACCTCGTAATCCTCCACGAAGTCACCCACGAGCATCAGAATCTTGCGTACGGCCACGGCTCCGTTCTCCCCTTTCCGCGCAAAGCCGTCCGGACGATGCCGGCGGCCTCCATCGCCTCGATGCGCTGCTCCTCCATGCCCAGCACGTCTCGGAGCACCTCGGCCGTGTGCTCTCCCAACAGGGGCGGCGGCGCGCCCCGCCCGGCCGGCGTCCGGGAGAAATGCTGGAATGGGCTCGCCACCATGGGGAGTACCCCGGCCGCCGGGTGAGCGGCCTGCCACACCAGCCGGCGAGCCTGGGCCTGCGGGTCGGCGAACACCTCGCCGAGGTCGTAGACGGGCGAGACGGGTACCCTGGCGGCCTGCAGCCGCCGGATCCACTCCCCGCGCGGGCGGGCCCGGATCGCCTCGGCCAGGATGGCCACCAGCTCCTCCCGGTGCTCCACCCTCGCCGCGTTGGTGGCAAAGCGGGGGTCACGCGCGAGACCCGCGAGGCCGGCCGTGTCGGCAAACCGGCGAAACTGGTCGTCGTTGCCCACCGCCACGATGAGCCAGCCGTCGGCCGCCTCGAACGCCTGGTACGGCACCAGCTGCGCGTGGGCGTTACCCAGGCGGCGAGGGACTCGGCCCGTGACGAGATAGCTCTGGGCGAGATTGGCCATGGCCATGACCCCGACGTCGAACAAGGAGAGGTCCAGGTGCTGGCCCAGGCCGCTCCGATCCCGCTCCCGCAGCGCGGCCAGCACGCCCACCGCTGCGGTCAACCCCGTCATGACGTCGATCCAGGCGACCCCGACCTTGGTCGGGGGCCCGTCCGGGCAGCCGGTGACGCTCATGATGCCGGTCATGCCCTGCAGGGCGATGTCGTAGCCAGGCTCCATGGCCCGGGGCCCGTCGTGGCCGAAGCCGGTGATGGAGACGTAGACGAGCCGGGGGTTGGCACCGGCGAGATGCTCGTAGTCGAGCCCGTAGCGGGCGAGGTCGCCGGTCTTGAAGTTCTCCACCAGGACGTCGGCCCGACCGGCGAGCGCTCGTACGACCTGGCGTCCCTCCTCGTGTTTGAGGTCGACGGCAAGGCTCTTCTTGCCCCGGTTGGCGGAGAGGAAGTAGGCGCTCTCGCCTCCTACGAACGGGGGGCCCCAGCCACGCGTCTCGTCCCCCCAAGGGGGCTCCACCTTCCACACCGTGGCTCCGAGGTCGGCTAGCACTTGGGTACAAAAGGGCCCGGCCAGGACCCGCGAGAGGTCCAGGACCTTGATCCCCTGGAGTGGGACAGGGGCCCTCTCCGGGACGGCGCCCAGGGTGCCGGTGCTCTCCTCCTTTGAAAGCATGGCCGCCTGGCCCCCTACTCGAGGGCTCCCAGGCCGGTGATCTCCCGACCCAGGATGAGGGTGTGGATGTCGTACGTGCCCTCGTACGTGTCCACGGTCTCCAGGTTGAGCATGTGACGGATGGCGTGGTACTCCAGGGTGATGCCGCTGGCCCCCAGGATCTCCCGGGCCGCTCGCGCCGCCTTCAGCGCCGCCCGGACGTTATGGCGCTTGGCCATGCTCACCTGCGCGAAGTGGAGGGCTCCCTCGTCCTTCAGCCGGCCCAGCCTCCATGCGAGCAGCAGCCCGGCCGTGTGATCGGTCAGCATGTCGGCGAGCTTGGCCTGCACCAGCTGGCGCCCGGCGATGGGGCGGCCGAAGGTGATCCGGCTGCGGGCGAACTCGACCGCTTCCTCGTAGACGGCCTCGAGCGCTCCCAGGGCGCCCCACGCGATGCCGTAGCGGGCCTGGGTCAGGCACGAAAGGGGGGCCCGCAACCCCTCGGCTCCGGGAAGCCTCGCCTCCTCGGGCACCCGCACTTCGTCGAGTACCAGCTCCGAGGTCACGGACGCCCTCAGGCTCATCTTGTGGGGCACCTCCCGGGCCGTGAAGCCGGGCGCGTCGGTCGGCACGAGAAAACCGCGCACCACGCCGCTTTCCTCTTCCCGTGCCCAGATGACGGCGACGTGCGCGATGGTGCCGTTGGTGATCCACATCTTCGTGCCCGACAGCACCCAGTCCCTTCCGTCCCGGCGGGCCCGGGTCTTCATCGCCCCGGGGTCGGATCCCCCCTCGGGCTCGGTCAGGCCGAAGCAGCCGATGAGCTGGCCGGAGGCCATCCGGGGCAGGTAGTGACGCTTTTGTGCCTCGGAACCGTACGCGAAGATGGGATACATGCAGAGTGCCCCCTGCACGCTCACGAAGCTCCGCAGGCCCGAGTCGATGCGCTCGAGTTCGTACATGACCAGACCGTAGGCGACGTTGTCGATGCCGGCGCAGCCGTACTGCTCCGGCAGATTGGCGCCGAGAAATCCCATCTCGCCGAACCGCGGGATCAGGTGGCGCGGGAAGGTCCCTGCCTCCCACCACTCGCGGACGTGGGGCAGGGCTTCGGACTCGAGGAGGCGGCGGGCTTCTTGCTGGATCTGGCGTTGCTCGGGCGTGAAGAGGTCGAGGGCGTGCAGGTAGTCCAGCATGGGCGCCGAGTACCCCCTGTCGCGGCGGCCGGATCGGGCCGGCAGGCGGCTCTTGCTCTCTGCTGTACCGTTTTGCCCGGCACGAGGCAGACTCCTCCCGGCGGCGCTCGATGATATGATGAACGTCGCGGATCGAGCGCTGCGACGAGGGTGGACGAGCCTTGGGGCTCCATGCGAATGCTCCCGGGCGGGCCGGAGAGCTGGCTGCGGTGCTGGGAGCCAGCCTGACGCGAACCTTCACCGAACTGGTCATCTTCGGCTACGTCCCTCTCTACCTCTATGCCTCCGGGGAACGCCGGATCACGCAGCTGGCCCTGGTCACGGCCCTGCCGGCTCTGGTGAGGTTCGTGGCGGCCAACGCGTGGGGGGCGCTGGTCGACGTGACGGGCCGGCCCGAGCGCGTGCTGTTGGTCGGCATCGCAGGCTACTGGCTGGCGAGCGTGGGCTTGCTCCAGGTCTCGACCGGCTTGCAGGCGATGGTGGTGGTGAGCCTGACGGCCGCGCTCTTCGCGGCGCTGTCGCCGGCCGGCAAGGCCCTGGTATCGCTGGCGGGCGAGACGGCAGGTCGAGCGGTGCCCGGCGCGGCGGCCACCTCCCGGGACGGGCGCCCTGCTGCTTACCGCCCGCTTGCGTGGTGGCTGCAGCTCGAGTCGTGGGGATGGCTGCTCGGCAGCGCCGCAGTGGCGGCCCGCGGGCGGCTGGGGCTTTCTCCTCAGGGCCTGCTTCTGGTCGTTGCAGGGGCCGTGACCGTACAGGGCGTGTGGGCCGGCCTGGCCTTGCGAGGCCTGCCCGGGCGCCGTAAGGCTTGCGCAGCGCGCTCCTGGATCGCTATGTTCCACGGGCGGCTCGCCGGAATGGTCGCCGACTGGCGCCGGCTGTACGGCCGGGGGACCATGGCGCTGCTGTTCGCGGTGTTCGGACTGTCCGCGCTGGCCGCGGAGGCGAGCTTCACGGTGTTCGGCTTCTACTTCACGGGCGTGCTGGGAGGGAGCGAGTCCGGGTACGGCGTCACCGTGGCGGCGAGCACGGGTCTCGGGCTGTTGGTGTACGCCGTCATGGGGCGGCCGGGCGTGCGTCTTGCTCCCGGCCCGCTCATGGTCGCGGGCGCCGTGCTCTACGGCGTGACGTACGCCGTCATGGCCGCGGCGCCCGGGGCTCTCACGGCGGCCATCGCCTTCGGGCTTCCTGTGTACGCGCTGCTCCGCATCGGGGCGACGTGGTCGGCCGGAGCCCTCACGCGGGCCGACGAGCGCGGGGGAGGAATGGGCGGCCTGGACGGAGCCGAAGCGCTGGCTACGGCCCTGGGCGCGCTGGCCGCCGGCCTCGTCGCCGATGGGTGGGGTTTCCGGGCCGTGTACTGGGCTGCCGCAGGCGTGGCGGCGCTGCTGGCCGGGCTCGCCTGGCAGTTGAAGCGGCGGCTCGAGGAGCGTTGTACGGCGGCCTTGCCCGGCCAGACGGCCGTGCCTCGAGTTGCACCTGCTCTCGACGCGAACCGCCTCCGGCCAGACGAAATAACGCCCGCCGGAAACACCGCGGAGCCGGGCGGTTGCGGCCCATGACATGCAGCCGCCGGGCGCCGCGCGGAAGCTACGGCACCAAGGCCAGCACCGACGCCGGGGAGCCGGAGCCGTCACGCAGGCGCAGGACCCCGATGACGAGGGTCGCGCCCGTGGGAGGCAGCTCGTCGAGGTGGGCCAGGCACTCGAGGACGAGGCGCGGCGGTGGCTCGATGGCCGGATCCGGGGCGAAGGAGGGCTCCTCGAGCACCAGCCGGTTGACGGCAAAAGAGGAGTCCCACCCCGGCTCCACTCCGGGGGCATCGGTCCCGAGACCCCGGATACGGCGCTCCTGTAGGAGCCACCGGGCGACCTCGACGCCGAATCCGGGGAAATGGAGCCGGCCCTCGGCGTCCAGCCCGAGAAAGGCACGCGGGTCGCTCCACCGCTCCTGCCAGCCGGTGAACAGGAGCACCACGGACCCGGCGGGGATGTCCCCGTGTCGCCGCTCCCAGGCTCTGATGTCCTCGACAGCGAGCGTGTAGTCTGGGGCGGCGGCCGCGCGTTCCCGGACGTCCACGAGGACGGCGGGCGTAACGAGCGCCCCCGGGGGGTACTCCGAGACGCTCGATCCCCTGGGGTGGAAGCTCTTCGGGGCGTTGAGGTGGGTGCCGCTGTGCTCTCCCATGCTGAACCGCCGCAGGTAGTACCCGTTGCCCTCGATCGTGGCCACGGTTTCGAAGGTCACGAGCGGATCGCCGGGCCAGGCAGGACTGCCGGGCTCGAGGACGTGGGTGAGGTCCACCACCTTCCGGTAGACGATGACGTTGCCCAGGCGCTTCACCCCCGGGAAGCGATCGGTACCGGTGTACCTCACTTCGGCGAACGGAGGTGAGGGTCCTCGGCGAAAGGAAGCGAAGAGGAGCGTGAGCAGGGAAAACCGGCGTCGCGGGAGAGGGGGCGGAGCTTTTCTCCACCGGATCAGCCGCTGATGAAGGAGGGATGCTCCACACGTCGAAATCGTTCGTGCGAGAGGGGTTACGCCCGGAGATGCCGGGATCCGTGCTGGAGAGTCTGGCGGGCGGCCTCATCGTGTCGTGCCAGGCCGGTGAGGGAGACCCGCTGCATGGGCCGCATTTCATGGCCGAGATGGCGAAGGCGGCCTACCAGGGAGGGGCTCGGGGTATCCGGGCCAACGGAGCCGCGGACATCCGTGCCATCCGGCAGGCGGTACCCCTTCCCATCGTCGGGATCGTAAAGCGCCACTACCCGGGCTCTCCCGTTTACATCACCCCGACCCTCGCCGAGGCGCTGGAAGTGCTGGATGCGGGGGCCGACGTGGCGGCGTGCGATGCGACGGCGCGCCCCCGGCCCGGCGGGTGGACCTTGGAGCGGCTCGTCGAGGAGATGCGGGCCAGGAGCGCGGTACCACTCATGGCCGACGTGAGTTCGGTCGAGGAGGGCGTACGGGCCGCCCGTCTCGGCTTCGACGTCGTCGCCACGACGCTCGTGGGATACGCCGGCGATCACGAGCCCCTGGGGTACCGGCCCGATTTCGCCCTCATCGAGCGGATGGTGGCGGAGGTGACCGGGCGTTTCGGGGTGCCGGTCATCGTCGAGGGGCACATCTGGGAGCCGGACCAGGCACGCCGCTGCCTGGAGCTCGGAGCGTTCGCCGTGGTGGTGGGGACGGCCATTACCCGGCCGCAGCTCATCACCCGGCGGTTCGTGGAGGCCATGGGACGCCGGCGCACGGATCAGGGGGAGGGAGGGGGCCATGAGGACAGCGCGACGGTTCGAAGATGAGACGGTGAGCGGCAGGCCGTCGGGGTTGGCCCGCCTGCACAGCAGCCTCTCGGCCCTGACCGAATCTGAGCAGAAGGTAGCGGCCGTGGTGCGCCAGGACCCGCATGGTGCCGTCTATTCCTCGGTGACTGAGCTGGCGGCCGCGGCCGGCGTTGGAGAGACCACGGTGCTGCGCTTCGCCCGCAGGCTGGGCTACCGTAGCTACCAGGACTTCAAGATGGACCTGGCCCGCGACATCTTCTCGGCGGGCGGCGGTCATCCCGCTCACCCAATGGCCTCAGAGGGAGCGGGCCGCGACCTGCTCCAGTGCGCCACCGAGGAGAACCGGCGCGTCATCGTGGATACTTCTTCCATGCTCGATCGGCAGGCCCTCGCTAAAGCGGTCCAAATCCTCAGCAAGGCCCGGCAGATCCACTTCTACGGTGCCGGCCATTCCGGCATAACCGCGAAGGATGCCCGCCACCGCTTCTGGAGATTGGGCTTCTCGGCCCACGCATTCGATGACTCACACTTTCAACTGATGGCTGCCGCCACATTGTCGCCCGAGGACGCGGCGGTCGGCCTCTCCGTCTCCGGCAGCTCCCGAGACGTGGTGGAGTGCCTCGAGATGGCCCGAAACCGGGGCGCCAAGACCATCGCCATCACGGGATACCAGCGATCACCGATCACCCGCGTGGCGGACGTCGTCCTCTTGACCGTCACCCGGGAGATGCCGCTGGAGTCGGGTTCGTTCACGTCCAAGATAGGGCAGTTGCACGTCCTCGACATCCTTCTTCGGCACCTGGCCGAGTCGAGGGCTGACCTGGTGCGCCGGCGCCAAGAGGAGACGGGCCGGGCCATCTCTGGCAGATTCTACTGAAAGGGGGGAATTTGCGGGGAGCCTCCATCCGGTGTTGTGGCTGGCCATACCGTTGCGTTGGCGGCACGTGGGTGTCCGGGGCATTCACACGGCGTCAGACCGAAGGAGGAGCGGTGTATGAAGTCGGGCTTGCGTTGGTTGCTAGTCGCTTCAGCAGCATTGGCAGTGAGCCTCGTCACGACCGTGGCCGCCGTTGCCGAGACGACCGTTACGGTCGCGTACTGGCCCGGCCCCGAGAGCGACGCGATGCAGCAGGTGGTCAACTGGTGGAACGCCAACAAGGCGGCTCAGGAAGGGTTCCGAGTCCGGTTGCTCACGTTCACCCGTCAGGACTACTTCACCCGTGAAATGACCGCTCTGGCAGCGGCCAGCACGGAATTCGACGTCGCGTTCACGACCACGTACATCGTGGGTGAGATGGCGCCCTACCTGGAGCCGCTGGATAACCACTTCGAGCGACTGGGAGCGTCGGACAACCTCAAGGTCTACATCCCGTCGAGCCTCGATTCGCTCCGGTTCAACGGAAAGCTCTACGGGATCCCGACCGACGTCAGCAACCACTTCCTGTACTACCGAAAGGACCTGATCCAGCGACTGGTCTCTGACCGCATCTGGCAGCAACGGTATCGGGAGATCAGCCAGAAGTACCTTGGCAAGGCTCTCGAGCCGAAGCAGCCGTCGGAGTGGGGCATTGACGACTACGTCGCCGCGAGCCTGTTCTTCACGCAGAGCATCAACCCCGACTCACCGACGCAGTACGGGACGGTGCTGCAGCTCAAGAACCTCATCTTCAACGTCATGGTCTGGAACGACTTGCTGTGGGGCGCGGGCGGCAAGTGGCTGGAGAACGGAGAACCGGCCCTGACCTCTCCTGCAGCGGTCAAGGCGCTGGACGCGTACGGGATCATCATCCGCAACCGTGCGACGCCGCCGGATTCGCTCAACTACGAATTCGCCGAGGCGAACGCGGCCTTCGGGAGCGGCCGGGTGGCTACCATGGTCCAGTGGTCGGCGGCCTACCATCAGCTCACGGACAAGCGCAGCTTTCCAGGGCTGTCCGACAAGGTGGCCCTTGGACCGGTGCCGGGCAATCCTCATGCCACCCACGTCCATAGCCTGGGGCTCGGCATCAACGCGGCCTCGCCTCGCAAGGAGCAGGCTGCCCGATTCCTCGCGTTCCTGGCGTCGCGGCAGGCCATGGAACTGTATGCGAAGAGCGGTGGACTGCCTCCTGTGTCGGCCGTGTTGAGCGGGATGGCCAACACGCGGCCTGAGTTCCCGCTCGTTGCCGAGCACGTGGAGAAGTACGGGTACGTGGAACACACCGGTCCGGAGACCCGGGCCATTCTACAGGCTCTAGCAGACCACCTGAGCGCCGCCTGGGCAGGCAAGGTCGGCACGACCGAAGCCCTCAAGCGGGCCAACGAGGCGGTCCATGAGATCCTGAGGAAGAAGTGACACACCGGGACGCCATCAAGCCACAAGCCTAGCTTACGAGTCGCCGGAGGGCCCCTCGGTAAGGGCCCTCCGGCACCGGCAGTCGGGGGAGTAAGGCATGTCGGAACGCCTTCAGCGGGGATTGTTCTTGGCCCCGCTGGTGGTCCTTATGGGCGGACTTCTCGGATACCCGCTTGTCAGTGACCTGTGGCTGAGTCTGCGCGACGTGAAACTTAGCAACTTTCGCATGGGCCCGCCGTGGGTAGGCCTTGCTAATTACGAGCGGGTGCTGGCGGATGCTGCCTTCTGGCGCTCGATAGGGTTCAGCCTGGAGTTTGCGACGGTGACGACCCTCGTGGAGGTGGGCATCGGGCTGGCCATCGCGCTTTTCTTCTGGAGCCAGTTCCGCTCTTCGAGGGCCATTGTCAGCCTCATGCTGCTGCCCATGATGACCGCGCCCTCTCTGCTGGCCATCATGTTCCGTCTCATGCTGAACGACTTCGTGGGCATCGTCCCCGTCACGTTGCAGATGTTCGGGCTACCGCAGGTGTCGATGCTGGGACCTGACTGGGTATGGCGCACCCTTGTGGCCATCGACGCGGTCCAGTGGACTCCTTTCGTGTTCCTCTTGATTTATACCGGGCTTCAAGGGCTCCCGGAGGAGATCATCGAAGCGGCTTCCGTCGACGGCGCGAGCACAGGGCAGACCATCCTTCGCGTCATCGTCCCGCAGCTCTCGCCGACCCTGGCTGCCACGGCCTTCTTGCGGTTCATCGACACCTTCAGGATCTTCGACAGCATCTACGTGCTCACGGGCGGTGGTCCGGGCGATCTCACTACCAGCGCCAGCATCTACATCTACAAGCAGGCCTTCGGAAACGGTGACCTGGGAGTTGGGATCGCGGCGGCCGTGATCCTCTTGACCATCATCATGGCCCCGGTGGGCCTGGGTACCGGCCGCCTCTTCCGTGCCGGGGGAGGTGAGCGCGGGTGAACGCCGTCCAGGCGCAACAAAGGGTAGGGCCGTTGGCCTCGCCGGTCGCTCTCCCCCGCCAGGGGCGTATCCGGCGACTTCAGCGGGTCGCGGTATGGATGCTCACCGTGGTGATCCTGGGGGTGTTCAACTTTCCGTTCCTCAATACGCTGATGATCTCATTCAAGGATCCCGTCGACATCACTGCCGTGCCGCCCAAGCTGGTCTTCCAACCCGTCTTGAGCAACTACGGGGAGCTCTTTGGTGACCCGACGGTGCCCTATGGCCGCTATCTGCTCAACACGATCCTCATCGCGGCGGGTGCGGCGTTGTTGACCATCCTGGTGACGCTGCCGGCTGGCTTCATAACCGCTCGCTTCGGGACGGGCCGGCGCGTGCTGTTCCCCGTCATTTCCAGCCTTCGGGCGATCCCGTACGTGGTCTTCGCCATCCCCATCTACATCATGTTCCAGCGGGTCCGGCTCATCGACACCCCGGTCGCGCTCATCCTCATCAACACGGCCATCAACGTCCCGTTGGCGCTGGTTCTATTCTCGGTGGCGCTGCGGGAGATCCCCGTCACGCTGGATGAGGCGGCCCGCATCGACGGATGCTCGACGTGGGGCGTCTTCCGGTACGTGATCGTCCCGCTTTCCGGCCCCATATCGGCCAGCGTGGGCATTCTCAGCTTCATCGGTACTTGGAACGAATTTCTGTTCGGCCTGTTGCTCACCGTTGAGCGCGCCACCCCGGTCACGGTGGGGACCACCATGTTCATCACGTCGTGGACGATCAAGTGGGGTAGCATCGCAGCGGCCCTCGTGCTTGGGACATTGCCCATTGTGTCATTTACCACGCTGGCCCAGCGATACCTGATCCGGGGCCTGACGGCGGGGGCCATCAAGGGATGAAGCAGATGGGGGAGGGTCGGCTGCTTGCCTGGGCGGTGGGCATCGACATCGGCGGCACCAAGATCGCCGGCGGTCTCGTCTGCAGCGACGGGCGAATCCTTCACCTGAACAGGCGTCCCTCTCGTGCAGGGGAGGGCCCGGGGGCTGTGGCGGCGACGGCCGTCGAGGTGGCGAAGGGGCTCGTGGCGTGTGCCACGGCCGAGGGGCTTCGCCCTGTCGCACTGGGAATCGGTACCGGGGGTCAGGTTGACACCGTCAAGCAACAAATCGTGGGATCAACGGCCGTCATTCCCGGCCTAGCCGGTTATCCGCTTCGGGAGCAGTTGCAGGAGGAGACAGGCCTGCCAACGTTCTTGGACAACGACGCCAAGGTGGTGGCCAGGGCAGAAGCACTATGGGGAGCCGCTCAAGGGGTCAGGGATGCCATCATCGTGACGCTGGGGACGGGAATCGGCGGGGCGGTTATCGTCAATGGCGACGTCATCGATGGAGCCCGAGGATTGGCGGGACACCTGGGGCACATAGTGGTGCAACCGGATGGTCCGACGTGCTCCTGTGGGGGTAGAGGCTGCCTTGAGGCGCTCGCCTCCGCCACCGCCATCTTGCGAGCGGCCCGGGAGAAGGCCGCAAACGATCTGACGCTGGGGGCCCGGGTTGTCGACGCGACCGCGGTGTTTCGGTTGGGCGCGCAGGGGGTCTCGTGGGCGAACGCCTTGCTGGACCGGGCGGCAAATGCCATCGGGCTGGGTCTGGCAGGCTTGGTGCACACCTTCGATCCGGAACTCATCGTGGTAGGCGGCGGCCTGGCTGCATGGGGAGAGCCGTGGCGTGAGCGGTTGGCGGCAGCCATCCGGGCTCGGGTGATGGAGTCGTTTCGTGGCCATTTTGAGGTACGGCTCGCTCGATTCGGCCCGGATGCAGGAGTGGCCGGGGCGGGTGCTCTGGCGCTTGCGCGGGTTGGCTCGGGTGGTTGGTAGGCATGAAAACCTGCCCCGTCTTGGACCGCTTGTCATCACAGGGGCTGGCGTCGCGTCATCGAACCCCTGACAGCGGGAGGGGGCTTGGATGTCACGGGTTGAGGGCCGAGGTGGCCATAGAGGCACCGCCACCGTCGTACGGACAGAGGCATCGGGCGATCCTGCCTACGCGCCGGCCGGGCGCTTCGACGTGGTCGTGGCCGGCGGGGGCACCGCGGGCAGCGTGGCGGCCATCGCCGCGGCCCGCAACGGGGCGCGCACGCTGCTGGTCGAGGAGCAAGGCTTCCTGGGCGGGACGGCGACGGGAGCGCTGGTGACGCCCCTCATGCCCAACCGGCTCGGGCAGACCAACCTCAACCGCGGCATCACCGACGAGATCAAGGCCCGGCTGGCCACGATGGGCGGGGGCGGGGCGACGCCGGAGAACGACGGCTGGTTCGACCCCGAGGCGCTCAAGGCGGTCCTCGAGGAGATGGCCCTCGAGGCCGGGGTGCAGCTGCTGTACTACACTCGCGTCATCGAAGCCCTGGTCGAGACGGCAGACGGGGGGCCGCGTCAGGTCACCGGCGTCCTGGTGCACAACAAGTCCGGGCTGCAGCGCATCCGAGCGCGCGTCGTGGTGGATGCCACCGGCGACGCCGACGTGGCGGCCAGTGCAGGGTGCGAGATGCGAAGCGGGGGCGAGCAGGGCGAGCGGCAGGCCTTTTCCGTGCGCTGGATAGCGGGTGGCGTCGACGTGCCGAAGCTGGCCCGGTTCGTCGAGAGCCTGGGTGGGCAGCCGTGGCCTGCACCCTACTTCGAGGCCGCCATGGTATGGGGCCGGGGGCACGTGCTGGAGGACGTCTTCCGCAGAGCGGTGGAGGCCGGGGATCTGCTGGAGGCAGACGGGGAGTACTTCCAGTGCTTCAGCGTGCCGGGGCGGGCCGACGCCCTGGCGTTCAACTGCCCCCGTATCGCCCGCCGAGTCGATGGGACGAGCGCCGAGGACCTCACCTGGGCCCAGATCGAGGGGCGGCGGGCGATCCGGCGGCTCGTCGCGTTTGTTCGCAAGTATCTGCCCGGTTGCGAGGGCGCGTACGTGCAGCAGGTGGCGCCCATGGTCGGCGTGAGGGAGAGCCGGCGCATCGTCGGCGATTACGTGCTGACCCTGGACGACATCGTGACCGGCCGCAAGTTCCAGGACGCCGTGGCGCGCAATCGCTACCCGGTGGACATCCACCTGGTGAGGGACGGCGGCAGGGGGGGTGGGGGGCTGGTGCTGGGAAGCGGCCGCCCCCCCGAGGGCGACTTCCACGAGATCCCGTATCGCTGCCTCCTGCCCAGGGGGGTGGAGGGGTTGCTGGTGGCCGGGCGGTCGGTTTCGGCCACCTTCGAGGCGCAGTCGGCCATCCGGATCCAGCCCAACTGCCATTCGCTGGGGCAGGCGGCCGGGACGGCCGCCGCACTGGCCGCCGCCAGGGGCGTTACCCCCCGGGGGCTCGACGCCGCCTTGCTGCGGCAGATCTTGCGCGAACAGGGGGCGTACGTCTGAATGGCCTCGTCCCATCCGCGACGCCACGTGCTCTGGATCGACGCGACGGCCAACTTGCCGCGCACGAGCAGCACCGAGGGGCTGCGATCGCTTCTCGGGCGCGCCAGGGAGGCGGGCTTCACGACGGTGGTGGTGGACGTCAAGCCGACGAGCGGGGAGGTGCTCTACCCCAGCCGCCTGGCACCCGTCTTGCGGCAATGGCGCTCGGGGGTTTCGTTGCCTGCGGGCTACGACTTGCTGGGTACGGCCGTCGAGCTGGCCTACCGGGAGGCGCTCGAGCTTTTCGCCTCCGTCAACGTCTTTTGCGAGGGGGCGGTCCACGAGGGCCGGCTGCGTGGCCTGCTGGCGGGCGATCCGGCGCGGGCGGGATGGGAAGTCGTCGCGTACCGGGAGGGGCGCCTCGATCGGCTCACCCGCTTCGCGGGGGAGCATTGGGCGTTCGTCGACCCGGCCAACCCTGAGGTGCAGGCGTACGAGCTCGGGATCCTGCGGGAAATCCTGGCGGCCTACCCGGTCGCGGGGATCGTGCTGGATCGGGCTCGTTACCCGGGGATCGTGGCCGACTTCGGGGAGCATACGCGCCGCCGGCTCGAGGCGCTGGTGGGGCGGGCGGTTGCCCGCTGGCCCGAAGACGTTTACGAGGAAGCCGATCCGGGCGCAGCTTCTGGCGGCGAGGGAGCAGCGGCCCACGAGGAAGGGTCCGGGGCCGTCCGCACCACGGACGGCCGCTGGATCCGCCCCGGGCCTTGGTACGGTGCCTGGCTCCAGCTGCGGGCGCAGGTGATCCGGGAGTGGATGGAAGCGGCCCGCCGCACGGTGTCCGGCACACGGCCGGGCGCGCTGCTCGGGGCGTATGCGGGCAGCTGGTATCCCGTCTACCATGAGGTGGGCGTCAACTGGGCCAGCGCCGCCCTCGCCTCTGCGCTGGAGCACGTGGTGCCGGACGTGCGGCCCCTGATCCCCAGGGGGTACCCGGCCACCGGGTACGCCGAGATCCTCGACCTCTTCTTCTCCGGCAACTACTACCCACAAGTCTACCGGCACGAGGCCGAAGGGGCTGAGTGGAAGAGCGTCGAAGGGGCTGCCCGCCTGGTGGACGCGGTGACGGGCCGGGTGCGGCCCACCTACGCCGGCATCTACCTGGAGCAGTACCGGGGACGCCCACGACGGGCCCAGGAGGCCATCCGCGTGTGCCGGGAGGCGAGCGACGGCGTGATGGTCTTCGACGCGTCCCACGTCGAGGAGTGGGGATGGTGGGACGCGATCGGGGAGGCTTTGCGGCTGTGAGGCGCGTCGCCCTGCTGCCGCTGGACGAGCGGCCGTGCAACCACGCCTACCCCGTGATGCTGGGGGCCGTGGCGGGCATCGAAGTGGCCGTACCCCCGAAAGAGCTCATGGGCCGCAAGAAAGAGCCTGCGGATACCCGTCTCCTGGGCGATTGGCTCCGTGCCGAGTCCGAGCGCGCGGACGGGCTGATCGTGGCGGCAGAGACGCTGGCTTTCGGCGGTCTCATCCCGTCTCGCGTCGTGGGGGTCAGCGAGGAGGAAGCGCTGAAGCGCCTGGATGCCTTGCGCCGGATCCGCCAGCGCCGCCCCGAGCTGCCCATCTTCGTCCAGAGCGTGATCCTGCGGACGCCGGGGTATGACAGCGACGACGAGGAGCCGGGGTACTGGGCCAGCTACGGCAAGCGCCTCTACGTGCTCTCTGTGGCGGAGCATGCGGTCGAGCTCGGTCCGCGGGCGTGGGATGCGTTGCGAAAGGGCGGGGAGGCCCATTTGCCGCCGGTGGTGGCGCAGGAGCTCGGAGCGCTCGACTTCGATGGGGTCGTGGCCCGGCGCGCCGCGCTCGAGGCGGAGGTCCCGGCCGGCGTGCGGCAGGACTGGCGCTGGCGGCGAGCGCGTAACCACCAGGTCAACCGGGCGCTGGTGGAGCTCGTGGCCGAAGGGGTGGTGGATTTCCTCGTCCTCACCCAGGACGACAGCCCGCCCATCGGTCTGCACGCCAGGGAGCAGCAGGCGCTGGCGGCGTTGGTAGCGCAGCGGGGGGTGCACCGCAGGGTACGCATCCACCCGGGCGCGGACGAGACCGCCCTGGTGCTCCTCGCCCGGCAGGCGCTGCGGGATCGGGGCTTGCGGCCCCGCGTCGGGGTGCGGTTTTCGTCGATCGCGGGCCCCGGGGTCGTGCCGCTTTACGAAGATCGGCCGCTCATGGAAGGAATCAAAGGGCACGTAACGGCCCTCGGCGCCCTGTTGAGCCCCGATTTCGGCGAGAGCGAGCTGGCTTTGTTCGTCAACAGTCCCGACGGGCCGCAGCACGAAGCACCGCTGCAGGCCCTTCCGGGCGAGTCGGTGGGCAAGGGCCGCAACCTGCCGGAGTTTCTGGATGCCTTGCAGGATGCCCTGGAGAGGCGGCCGGAGCGGCCGGCGGCGCTGGCCGACGTCGCTTACGCCAACGGTGCGGACCGGGAGCTCGTGGAGATGCTCCCGGCGTACCTATCTCCATGGGCCCTGGGAGCTTAC
Organism: Limnochorda sp. L945t; assembly: GCF_035593305.1. GTDB lineage: Bacteria > Bacillota > Limnochordia > Limnochordales > Geochordaceae > Carboxydichorda > Carboxydichorda subterranea. The sequence continues at coordinate 178,983 of NZ_CP141615.1, forward strand.
GCCGGGTGGAACACGGCCAGCAACACCATCGGAACGGCCCTCGCCCATGCTGCGCTTCGGCTGGTGGCGCGGGGACTCGGCGGCGACGAACGGGTGGCCAGCGAACGGGCGCACCGCAGCTTCCTGGCGCTCCGTTTTACCGAAGACTGGGGCTATCAGGCCGTCGTCCGCCAGGAACTGGTCGAAGCTGCCGTTCGGCTCGGCGTGTCGCCGTACGCCCTGGGCAGCCACCGCGAGGCCCTCGCCGAACGAGCGCGGGAGCGGCTTCAGGCGACGATGGATCGCTGGCCGGGTGCGGCATCGGGGTCGCCCCGGATCCGGGTCGAGCGGGTCGATTTCCCCTGGGACCGCCTGTTCGAGGTGGCTCTGGGGGTGCGGATCGACGCCGGCCCATGACGGGCCAGGCCAGTCAGGGGGGAGATCGGCACCATGAGGCAACGGACAGGGCCGGGCGGTAAGCTTGCACGGGTGGCGGTCGGGGCGATCGCGGCGGTGGCGCTGGCGGGCGCCTGGCCGGCCGCCGGCGGGGCGCTTCCCGCCGCTCGTGCCGGCGCCGCGCGCCAGATCGAGTTTTGGACCATCTCGCTCAGCCCGTTTTTCGACAACGAGATGCGGCAGCTGGCCTCTGAGTTCGAGGCATCGCATCCCGGCGTCCAGGTCAAGTGGACGGACGTGCCCATCCAGGCGATTCAGCAGAAGCTGCTGTCGGCCATCGCGGCCGGCACCGCTCCGGACGTCGTCAACTTGAACTCGGACACCGCCGTGCAGCTGTACCAGCAGGGGGCCCTCCTGGATCTGGGCAAGTACGCGCCCAAACAGGCATGGAGCGTCTACTTCCCCAGGGCTCTGGCGACGTTCAAGGACGGCGACGTCATCTACGGCGCGCCGTGGTACTGGGCACCCAAGGTCATGGCGTACAACGTGGAGATTTTCCGGAAGGCAGGGCTCGACCCGGAGCGCCCTCCTACCACCGTGGAGGGCATGATAGAGGCAGCCAAACGCATCAAGGACAAGACCGGGCTGTACGGCTTCATGCCCAACATCAACGGGGTCAACTTCCTCTTCGTCTTCCAGGAGGCGGGACTTCCCGTCCTGGACGAAAACGGTAGCCGGGCGCTGTTCAACTCGCCGGAGCACGTGAAGCTGGTGGAGCAGTACGCGGACCTGTTCAAGCAGGATTACATCCCGGAAGATACCATGCGCCGGGGTTATCTCGGAGCCACGGAGCTGTACACCGCAGGGCGGCTCGGGATGCTCCTGACGGGGCCGCAGTTCTTGATCCGGGTGCAGAAGGACAACCCGGCCATCTACGAGTCGACCCGGGCGGCCGCCTACCCGCTCGACAAGGGCCGGGTGATTCATACCCCGCTCATGGGGTTCTCGGTGCCGGTCAACACCCGCAACAAGGAGCTGGCGGTGGAGTTCGCGCTGTTCGCCACCGATGACGCCCACCAGCTGGCGTTCGCGAAGGCGTCCAACACGTTCCCGAGCACCATCAAGGCCGCCAGGGATTCGTTCTTCACCAAGGGCGGCCCGACCGCTGCCGACCAGGCCCGGGTGGCGGACGCGGCTCAGCTGCAGTACGCCCAGGACCTGACGGTGCACGTGCCCAACGCCTCCAAGCTGTTCAAGGCGTTCAAGGACAACGTGGAGGCCGCCTTCTTCGGCGGAAAGCCGGTGAAGCAAGCCCTCGACGAGATCGTCCGCATATGGAACGCCGAGTTGTGAGGCGACTGGCCGCAGTGGCGCTGGTAGGGGCCGGTGCCGCCCTGGCGTGGGCGAACCTCAGCCTGGTTGCCGCGCCGGCGCCGGCTCCGGCGGCGCTGATCCCGGAGGCGGCAGCGTTCGATGCGGCGCCATCCGATGAGGATCAGCCCCTGCTCGTGCCGGCGCCGCGGCAGGCGCAATTCCCACGGGGGAGCCTGGGGCTCCGCGATGCCCGTATCCGGGTAGCGGGGGAAGGGGCCCGCTTGCAAGAAGCGGCCCGGATCGTGCAGGCGGAAGTGGCGCGGCGCTTCGGGTTCGAGCTGCCCGTGACCACCTCGCCGGATGGCCGCCGGGGGCCGGAGATCATCCTCGGGACGCGGGAGCATCCCGATCTGGCGGAGAGGATCAAGGCCTCGGGCTTGGAAGCGGACCGGCCCGAGGGGTACGCGCTCGCGGTGGATGAGCATGGCGCATGGGTCGCCGGGGCCGACGAGGCGGGAGCGTACTGGGGCGCGCAGACGCTGCGCCAGCTCCTGGTCCGTTCGCAGCAAGGGCCGGCCCTGCGGTTCGCCCGTATCGCGGACTGGCCGGCGTTTGCCTTCCGGGGCGCCATGATCTACCTGGATGCCTTCTCTCACCCCATCAACGACCGCCTGCTCGAGATGCTGGCCGCCTACAAGTTCAATGCCGTCCTGGTCATGGCGGACTACGTGAAGTGGGAGTCGACGCGGGACGTCTGGCACCCCCTCGGTGCGAGCAAGGACGAGGCGAGACGGGTGGCGACCCTGGCCCGGCAGCTCGGGCTGGAGCCCATCCCGCTCATCGAGCTGTTGGGGCATGCCCAGTGGCTTTTCTACGGCGGCAAGAACCGGGACCTGCTGCACGACCCCGCCTGTCCCGAGCCGTTCGCCTACGACCCCCTCAACCCTCGCACGTACGAGGTCGTGCTGCCGGTACTGGACGAGGCGGTGGAGGCGTTCGGGGCCCGGTGGGTGCACATCGGACACGACGAGGTGCGCAGCGTTTGCCGCTTTCCCGCCACGGACGAGGCGAGGGCCGTCGGCTTCGACCGGCTTTTCGTGCAGGACGTCTTGCGCCTGTATCGCCACCTGAAAGCACGGGGCGTCGGCGTCATAATGTGGCAGGACGCGGCCTTCTCGGACGCGGCGCCGGAGATCGTGCCGCAGCTCCCCAAGGACATCGTGATCACCGACTGGCACTACCTGCCGGGGGACGATTTCGTCTCGGTGCGGCAGATACGGCAGGCGGGTTTCCGGGTCATCGGGGCGACGTGGTCCCAGCCGGGCAACGCCGAGAGCTTTGCCCGCAGCGCGCTGCAGGACGGCGCCATGGGGATGATCCAGACCCGCTGGACCGGGCAATGGGGCAACCGTACGGTGCTCGACGGCAACGCCGAGCAGGCCGTGGCGTACGTTCGGGCGGCGGCGAGCTTCTGGAACCCCGACGCTGTCATCCCCGACGACGTGGCGACCCGGCTTTACGCGGACGCGTGGGCGCCGGCGCCGTACCGGCCCATCCGGGGGCACCTCGTCGATCTGAGCCCGTTTGCCACGCGCAGCCTCATCGATCCCGACGGGAGCGGCTGGCTGGGCAAGGGGCCCGAGTACGACTGGTCGGCGCTCGTGGCAGGGCGGGACGCACAGGCCGCAGGGGCGGCAGGGCAGGCGCAGCCGAAGGGCCGGACGGTGAAGCTCGGCCCGTACCGGTTTGACCTGAGCGGGGCGGTCATGGTGCGCACGGAGCGGGGGGTAGCCCGTCAGCTGCCGGGGGCCGTCACCATCCCCCTCCATGCCCGGGCAGCGGCTGTGGCCGTGCTGCACACGTTAGGGTGGGGAGCGCCGGGCCCCGGGCAGGTGGTCGGAAGCTACGTCCTGCGCTACGAGGACGGAAGCCGGTTGACGGTGCCACTGCGCTACGGGCGGGAGATCGCGGCCTGGACCGACCTCCCCGTGGAGTCGCTGCGCCGCTACCCGGCCTGGCGGGGCAAGACCGCAGGCGGCCTCGAGATCGGGGCCGACGTACTGGTCATTCCCAATCCCTACCCGTCCCGCACCATCGCCTCGCTGACGGTGGAGGGCGCAAGCCGCTGGACGAGCCCGGCGGTGCTGGGCATGACGTTGCTCGATGAGGTGCCGCCCCTCCCGCCTACCGGCGCGGCGGGCCGAGAGGGCGGTGTCCGGGAGCCGTGAGGTCTCAGCTTCGCACGACGCTCATCGCCTATGCGTTCTTGCTGCCGGCCCTGGTGTTGATGGGGGTTTACACCTTCTGGCCCATGGCGTTCGGCACCTATCTGGGGTTCGCCCGGTACAACGTCATCACGCCGCCCCAGTGGGTCGGGCTCGACAACTTCCGGGAGCTCGCAGGAGAAACGGACTTCTGGACCGGGCTCTCCAACTCGCTGCGGTACGTGCTGGTGGTGCCGATCATCCAGCTGGCGGCCATCGGGGCGGCGGTGCTCGTCAACCGGAGACTGCCCGGCATCGCTCTCTTCCGCGCCGCCTACTACGTGCCGGTCGTGACCAGCTTCGCCGTGGTCGGCATCATGTGGGGCTGGATGTACGACCAGTACGGGCCGGTTAACTGGGTGCTGAGGGGCCTGGGGCTGCTCGACCGCCCGGTCAACTTCCTCAACCGGCCGGCGGTGGCGTTGTACGCGGTCATGTTCGTCACGCTGTGGAAAGGCTTCGGCTATTACATGGTGCTGTACCTGGCCGGGCTCCAGTCCATCGACCGCACCTACGAGGAGGCGGCCCTCATCGACGGAGCGGGGCGGTGGACGGTCTTCTGGCGCATCACGCTGCCGCTCTTGCGACCCGTCATCCTGTTGTGTAGCCTGCTCTCCACCATCAGCGCCATCAAGGTCTTCGAGGAGATCTTCGTCATGACCGGCGGCGGGCCGGCGGGCTCCACGTACACCGCCATGTACTACATCTACTCCAAAGCCTTCCAGGACTTCCGCTACGGCGAGGCGGCCGCGGCCAGCCTCGTGCTGGCCGTCGTGAGCTTGCTCTTCAGCCTGCTCAACTTCCGCTACGTGCGAGGGGGGCAGGTCGCGTGAGGGGCGACGGGCCGGCCGCGCAGGGGCGGGCAGGGGCGGCTGCGGCGGCGATGGGGGCGGCCCGGGCCACCACGCGGGCGTCCCTGGTCGCCCGGGGTATGCGCCACGCCGAAGCGCTGCTCGTCTACGTCGTGCTGGTCGCCGTCGCCATCACGACCATTTACCCGTTCGTCTGGACCGTGGTCACGAGCTTCGAGAGCACCGGCGCGGTCTTCCAGTTCCCCCCGCCGCTCTGGCCCCGGCAGCCGACCCTGCGCAACTACCGCACCGTGGTCGAAACGGTGCCCCTGCTCCGGTACCTCCTCAACAGCGTCGTCATCACGGCCGGCGGCGTGCTCGGGAGCCTGGTGGTGGCTGCGCTGGCCGGTTACCCGCTGGCGAAGCTGCGCTTCGCCGGGCGCAACCTGGTTTTCGGCGCCATCGTCGCCACCCTCATCCTGCCCAACGAGGCGGGACTCATCGTCAACTACATCACCACCATCAAGCTGGGGCTGCTGCATACCGGAGCCGGCCAGTACGCCGCCGTCGTCCTGCCGAGCCTGGCCTCTACCGTGGGCATCTTCTTGATGCGCCAGGCGTACCTGGCCGTCCCGGATGAGCTCCTGGAGGCGGCCCGGGTGGACGGCGCGACGGAGCTCGGCATCTGGTGGCGCATCATGGTGCCGCTGGCCGCCCCGTCGGTTGCCGCCTTTGCCATCCTGCAGTTCGTCGCCTTCTGGAACTCCTTCCTTTGGCCCATCATCGTCCTCACCGACAAGAGCTACTACCCGCTCGCCTCCGGACTGCTCGACCTGCAGGGACAGTTCGCCACCAACACCCGGGCCATCGCCTCGGGTACCGTCATCGCCATGGTACCCATCCTCGCGGTCTTCGTGGCGGGCCAGCGCTTCTTCATGCGGGGGCTCGAAGGCGCCGTGAAGCAGTGAGGGGTCGCGGGGCCGGTCGCCGGGGACGCCCAACAGGGTATGGGCCACGCTTCGTCTCCCCTTTCCCGGACCGGGGGACCGGCCTCAAAGGGCCAGGGGCGCCGGCTCCGACAAGGGCTCCCCCGTGCCCCGGCCGGCGAGCTCCTCCCAAACCGGCTCCGATACCCAGATCCGCTCCAGCTCCAACGTGTTGCGGATGCGGATGACCCGGGCCTGTTCTGGCGTGACGCCGTTGAGGGTCCGAAGGGCGAGCGAGACGGCCTCTTCCGGGCCGGGCATCACCACGGGAATTCGCCCACCTGCCAGGAGCGTCGAGGTGGCGAGGTTGGTGTACGTGGCGGCGAAGTCGATGGCGTCCAGCACCTGCTGCGTGGTCACGTCCGCCATGCCGATGCCCGAGGCGTTGCCGTGGGTCTTGGCGGTGAGGCCGAGGACCACGATCTTCTGGACGTGGGGCCCGCCGTGCATGGTGGGCTCGGCGTAGCGGCCCGTCACGTTGGGGTCCATCCCGTCGCCGCTGATCTCCTTGCCGATCTCGTCCACGATCAACAGGTCGAGCCGGTCGACCGGCAGCCGCCCCATCTGCCGCCGGGCCATGGCCAGGAGCTCCGGCTCCCGCTGGAGAATGGCGGCAGCCGGGATGGCCTCCAGGTGAGCGATCTCCTGATATGCGTTTTCCACGATGGCAAGCCCGCCGAGGATGGGCGCCTGCTGCAGAGCCAGGCGGGCCGCCCGAGGGATGAGCTCGGCGAAACGGGGAAACCCGTGCGCGTGCAGGGCGGTGGCCCCCTGATGCTTGCCGAGCCCGATGGCGATCATCTTGGCCAGGCCGCTTTCGATGGGGCCGCGGAAGCACGTGTGAGGCTTGACGCGGTTGACGACCAGGACGCCGTCCGCCTCGAAAGCCGCCCGGTCGAAGCAGATGGGCGTACCGTCCTCCAGATGGCCGAGGGTCATGACCTCCATGGAGGAGACCACGGGGCACCCCATGTGCTCTTCGTCGATGCCGAGCTCGGCGAGGATGCGCCGCTGGCCCTCCGGCGTCGCTCCTCCGTGGCTACCCATGGCCGGCACGATGAAAGGAGCGGCGCCACGCCGGCGTACCTCCTGCACGGCCGCCCCGATGATCTCGGCGAGATGGGCAATGCCGCGGCTTCCGGCGGCAATGGCGATGCGCCGGCCCGGCCGAACGGCTTGGGCGATGCCGGAACGGTCCAGCTCGCGGCGCACCGTCCCGGGCAGGTCCCGGACGTGCGACGCATCGAACCGCTGCCGCACCCAGCGGCCCACCGGCATCGGCACCCGGATGCCGCCCGGCATCAGGCCCTGCACGGCGCCCGGCTCCAGCAGCACCCGGCGGGGACGCCGGCCGGCGCCGGCCAGCTCGAAGCCCCCGGCGGCCCCACCGCAGCCCACGCTCATCGCTCTCCTCCTGCGCCCTGCCTCACCGGCGTGACGGAGTGCCCGCCGAACTCCCGGCGCAACGCCGCCACCACTTTGGCGGCCACGGACTCCTCCTGCCGCGACCGCAGCCGCATGGCGTAGGCGGACGCCAGGGTGGAGAAGGGGACGCCCCGCTTCCACGCCTCCTGGATGGCCCACCCTCCGGTCTCTCCGCCCCCGACGACGCCCCGCAGGCCCTCGAGGCGCGGGTCTTTCGCCAGAGCCCGCGCCAGCAGCTCCATCAACCATCCCCGCACGACGCTGCCGTGCGTCCAGAGAACGGCCACCTGGTGCAGGTCGAGGGCGTACGGCGCCGCCGAGAGGAGCTCGAACCCCTCGCCGATGGCCTGGAGCATCCCGTACTCCACGGCGTTGTGCACCATCTTGACGAAGTGGCCGGCTCCCGGCGGGCCGACGTGGGCAAGCCCTCCCGGGGCGGCCAGAGCCCGCAGCAGGGGGAAGGCGACCTCCACCGCCTCCGGTTCACCGCCGACCATGAGGCACAGACCCTGCTCGGCACCCTCCACTCCGCCGCTCGACCCGCAATCCACCAACCAGGCACCGGCCCGCTCGCGCAGCTCCCGGGCGCGCCGGCGAGAGTCTTCGTAGAACGAGTTGCCTCCGTCGACCACCACGTCGCCGGGCTCCAGGAGCGCCTGGATGCCGTGGGACGGGTCGAACAACGTCCGGTCGACCGGCTCCCCGGCCGGCACCATGAGCCAGATCCGCCTGGGAGGCCGGAGGCTCGCCACCACGTCGCGCGCCGACTGCGCCACGTGCACACCGGCCTTCGCGGCCTCCCGGCAAGCAGGAGCGGCGAGGTCCCATCCCACCACCCGCCAGCCCGCTCCGAGAAGACGCCGGGCGACCCCGAGGCCCATGCGCCCGAGGCCGATGAGCCCCGCCTCAAGAGGGGGCTCGCCGGCGCCTGCCCTGCCACTCGACGCGGTCATCACGGTCGTCCCTCCTGGTGCCGTCGGTCGAAGCGATGCGGGCTCGCGCGTCTTGCAGGATCACGGCCTTGACGTTGTCGATGTGCTTGGCCAACAGCCGCGTGGCCTGCTCCCGATCCCCGGCCCGCATGGCGCGGACGATGGCCAGGTGCTCGTGGAGCGCCTCCACCGGGCGCACGTTGAGATGGCGCATGATGTCGACGAACACGTAGATGCGCTCGGCCAGCTCCTGCAAACGGCGGTTGCCCGATCGGGCGATCAGGCGCATGTGGAAGCGCCGGTCGATCCGGTCGAACGTCTCCTGCCTCCGCCGGTCGGGAAGGGCCAGCGTCTGCTCGAGCTCTTGCTCCATCGCCTCCAGCTCACCGGGCTCGAACCGCCCGAAGGCCCGGTCCAGCGCGTAGAGCTCGATCATCTTGCGGACGTCGGCGATCTCCTCGACGTCTTGCGGCGTCAGCTGCACCACGAAGTAGCCGACGCGCGGCGACAGCTGCACGAGCCCCTCCTCCACCAGCCAGTTGAGCGCGTCTCGCACGGGGGTACGGCTGACTCCGAACCGTCGCGCCATCGCGTCGACCGCGATGCGAGCGCCCGGGGCGAGCCGCAGGTCGACGATATCCTCCCGTAGCACGTCGTGGATCTGGCTGACGAGGCTCTTGTTGACCACGTGCTTCATACCAGAAACCCGTATGTGATATATCACACTTCTCCGGGATTTGCAAGCGCTCTCAAGCATCTCCGAAGCCATCTGCCGGGACGTCCCGGCCGCACGGCGGCCCGCTCAGCCGGTATTGCGCAGGCCTGCCGCGATGCCGTTGATGGTGACCAGGATCCCGAAAAGGAGATCCTCATGGCCCTGGCGGCGGGGTCCCGGCGACCGCCAGCGCTCCAGGAACATGACCTGCAGGTAGCTGAGGGCGTCCACGTAGGGGTTGCGCAGCCGGATAGAGTCGCGCAGGTGGGGTTCCCGTTCGAGGAGATCCTGCTGCCGGGTGATGCGCAGGACCCACTCCCGGGTGCGCCGGTACTCCGACTCGATGCGTCCGAAGACGCCGGCGGCGCCGGGCCCGGCCAGGGCCGCGTAGCGGGCGGCGATTCGCATGTCGGCCTTGGCCAGAGCCATCTGCAAGTTGTCCACGAGGGCGCGGAAAAAGGGCCACCGTTCGTACATCTCGGTGAGGCTCTCGACGCCCTCCTCCTGGATCATCGTCTCGAAAGCCGTGCCGGTGCCGTACCAGGCCGGGAGCAGGTGGCGGCTCTGGTTCCACGCGAAGACCCAGGGGATCGCCCGTAGTTCCTCGAAGCGCTGGCCGACGCCCCGTGACTCGGGCCGCGAGCCGATGTTGAGGCGTCCGATGTGTTCGATGGGAGTGGCGGCGAAGAAGTAGCGCAATCCAGCCTGGCCGTCACCGAACAGGAGTTCGCGGTACGCCTCCAGGGATCGTTGCGCCATGCGCTCCATGAGCGCGTGCCAGCGCCGGGCGGGCGGCTCGTCGCCGGCTCCTCCGTCCGGCCGGCCCCTGTCGGCGAGGGCTTTGTGGGCGGCCGCCCAGACGACCTGCTCGAGGCTGCGTAGGGCCAGATCGGGGATGAGATAGCGTTCCGACAAGACTTCGCCCTGCTCGGTCAGCTTGATCCCGCACAGGGTCGCGCCGGGAGGCAGGGCAAGGATGGCCCGGGTCGTGGGCCCTCCGCCTCGTCCCAGGGTACCCCCTCGCCCGTGGAAAAAACGGATCCGGATGCGGGCAGGGCCGGCGATGCGGAGCATCTCCTGCTGGGCGCGGTAGAGGGCCCAGTTGGCTGCCAGGTAGCCGCCGTCCTTGCTCGAGTCAGAATAGCCCAGCATCACTTCCAAGAGCCCGCCCCACGCCTCCAGGTACGGCCGCATGGCCGGAAGGGATGCCAGCGAATGCACGATGGCGGCGGAGCGCCCGAGGTCCTCGATGGTCTCGACGATGGGCACGACCCGCAGCGGCGACCAGCGCTCGTCCGGGCCGATCCGGTGGGCACCCGTCCACTCGGCCAGCAGCAGCACCTCCAGTACGTCGCTGGGGCGGTGGACCATGCTCACCAGGTAAGTGTCGATGGAGCCAGGCCCTATCTCCCGGCGGGCCGCTCGGATGGCGTGGAAGGTGCGGAGCACCTCCTGGGCGACCGGGCTGAGGGCGTCCCGGTCGATCGAGGGGCCCGTCCAGGGACCCGGCGTCTTGCGTGCGAGCTGGCCGAGCAAGCGAACCAGCACCCTCTGCCGGGCTTGCTCGTCGAGACCCTCGTACACCGGCTCGATGCCGGCGCGATCCAGGATCTCCGCCACGGTCTGCGCGTGCACGTCGCTGTGCTGGCGCACCTCGATGGGCGCGAGATGGAAGCCGAACGCCTCCACCTGCCGGATGAGGCGCCCGAGGCTGCCGAGGGCGATCGTCTCCCCCCGCCCCGCCAGCAGGCTCCGCTCCAGCAGGCGCAAGTCCTCGAGCAACTCGGCCGCCGAACGGTAGCGCCCCTCCTGCCCCGGGGGCGCGGGCTCCAGAGAGGGCCAGCGCCTCTGCAACTCCAGGTTGTGCCGGCGCAGCAGTTCGAGGCGCCAGTACATGACGGCCAGCTTGCGCCGGTACGGCTCGTCGTCGTTCCACCGGATGAAGCCGAGCGGCTGCGGAGCGTAGCGGGCTTCGTCTTCCTCGACCGAGCGCAACAGCTCCCGCGAGACCGGCGTCAGGCGGCTGCTCTGCCCGAACCGGGCCATCAAGCCCCGGACGGCGTGCATGTACCGCCGGACCGCCAGATCCCGTTGACGGCAGGCGGCCTCCCACGTGACGGCGGCGGTGACCGAGGGGTTGCCGTCCCTGTCGCCCCCAACCCAGCTGCGCAGCTGCACCAGAGGTCCCGGCAGCCGGCGCCCCGAAGCCCGCAAGCGCCGGATGTCAGGGAACGCCAGCGCCAGCTCGCGTTCCAGGGACTCGAAGAGACGGGGAAGGGCGTCGAAAAGGGTGCCATCGAAGAAGAAGAGAACGCGGCGCAGTTCGTCCATGGGGTCGGGCCGGCGCGAGCGAACCTCGCTGGTCTGCCAGAGCAGGGTGAGCAGCTCGTGGACGCGTTCGCGGATCTCTTCTTGCTGGGCGAGGTCGCCGCTTGCCCGCTCCCGGAGTTCCAGCAGCTCGTAGAGGTCGCGCAGGATGCCCAGCACCGTGCGGCGGGAAGCCTCGGTCGGGTGGGCGGTCCACACCAGCTGGATCTCCAGGGAGCCCAGCAGCTCCAGCACCTGGGCCGAATCGAGGCCTCGCTCCTTGAGCTCGGCGACCAGGGCCGGCAGCGAGGCGGGCTGCGGGCGGTCGTGGTCCTGCCGGTAGGCGCGGCGCCGCCGTACGCGGTGGTGCTGTTCTGCCAGGTTGGTGACGAGGAAGTACAGCCCGAAAGCCCGCGCCACCTGCACCGCCAGATCGTCGGGCAGGCCCGCGAGAAAAGACGTCAGGCTACGGTCGAGCTCGGGGTCCCACGCCTCTCGCAGGCGCCGGGTGGCGAGCCGCACCCGCTCGACGGCCTCGAGGAGCCGGGAACCCCCTTGCTCGCGAAGGACCTCCCCGAGCAGCTCGCCCAGCCAGTGTACCTCCTGCCGCAGCGGCCGGAAGCGCTCGCCGGCGAAGGGGGGAGCGGGGAGAGCAGGGGCAGGGCCGGCCGGCGCCGGCGCGCCCCTCCGGCCGTCCGGGGCGGAAAGGAGGCCGTCCGCCGCCGGGGGCACGCTCCTGCCAGCATCCGGATACGTGAGCTCGTCGGCCACCTCGCACCCTCCCCGACCCGTGCGGCGCTTTCTCCCATTGTTACCGGCGCAAGGGAACGACGCAAGGGGAGGGGACGGCGAGGGGCGGAGAGGCCGGCAAGTCGAGCCGTCCGGGCCTCGTACCCGGGAACGGCTGACGGCGCCCCGGCGCCCCTCACGGGCCGATCCTCCGGGCGGGCCTGGCAGCGTCAGCGCCGTGCGGCCAGCTGCTGCGCGACCTGCCTGGCGCGGTGGAGCTCGTAGACCACCCGGTTGCGCCCGCGCACCAGGGAGTTGGAGGCGAACCATGCCTCGAGGCTTCCGTCGGGCCACGCGCTCAGCCGCTCGGCGAAAGCCAGGTCGGGCAAGGGAGGCACCTGCAGTGCCGGATCCTGGCGGAACCGACCTTCCCGGGCGAAGTGCAGGGGCACCAGGATGCGGCTCAGCTCCACCAGGGCGCGGTTGATCTCGCGTAGGGCCGGGGCGTCGTCGGCGGCGGCGGGGCCGGCCGCACCGGCAGCCATCTCTTCCACGGGGACGAGCGCCAGATCCAGTTCCTGGAGTGCCCGGAGCACGGGCTCCAGGTCGACACGGCCTTCGGAGAGCGCGGCGTAGCGGCGTGCCGCCTCGTGCATGTCGGCGACCATCGCCCGGAAACGCAGAGGCAGCACCGGCACCGTCGCAAGCCGCCAGGTGGCCAGGGCGTACACCCGGGTGTCACGCTGCAAGAGCCGGCGATCCGCCACCTCGAGGGTGTCCGCCTCCGTGTGCCACTCGATGTTGCCCCCGCAACCGCCCACGCCGTAGTAGCCTTTGGCCTCCCGGAGCTCGTCGGGCATGGTCGAGGAGAGCATGAACGCGCCGCTGATGCCCAGGTTTTGAAACGAGTAGTCGCCCGCCCGGGGCGGCCGGCCGCCGCGAGCCTCCTGCCCGGCCCCATCCCGGATCACGTCCCGGACGAACGCCTCCAGCTCCGGCGTCCAGCACAGGTCGTCGAAGCGCTCCGCCCACCGGCATCCCGGCGAGTCACAGTTGAGATGGGCCACGCAGTGTTCGGCGAGGTCGACGCCGAAGGTGTCGGCGTACCACGTCGAGCCGGCGTAGCGGCCCTGGGAGTGGCCGGGCCACCAGGCCACCCGGACACTGCGGCGCAACTTCTGGCGGTGTTTCCAGAGCGCCAGGGCCACCTCCAGGAGAGCCCCGTCGCCCACGGCGTTGTCGCCGACTCCGACGTGCCAGGCGTCGAGGTGCCCGTGGAGCAGCACGAATGCGTCCGGCTCCACGGCGCCGGGGATGGTCGCCACGACCACGGGGCACGGATAGAGCCCCTCCTCGAGGTGGGTTTCGACGGTGGCGATCCCGCCCGCGCGGGCTCGCTCGATGAGTCGCTGCCCGTCGAAGCGGTTGACCGCGGCCACGGCCAGGGCCGGCCTGCGGTGCTGGTTGTCCAGGTCCGGCGCGCCCCAAATCGGGGTGCAGATGGCCTCGTGGATCCGCTCGCCCGGGTTGACGAAGATGGCCGCAACGGCGCCCCTGGCCTGGAGGTCCGTCACCTTTTGCGGCAACGGCAACCCCTCGGTGATCGCTACCGCGCCCTCGAGGTCGCGCTCGCCGCCGTGCCCCGACAGGCCCGACTCGAAGAGGTCGCCGCTGCCCCGGGCGAAGCCCGAGGGCACGTAGACGAGCCGCCCGCTGCGGCCGGCCGGCCCGGTCGAAACGGAGAAGGAGGGAGTCTTGCCCCTGACGCGCACGTCGCCCGCCCGGATCTCTGCGCCCCGGGGCAAGCTCAAGTACAGCCGGGGAGTGTGCACTTCAACGGGCACCCCGTACGCGCGCAGGCGCTCGACGACGTAAGCGGCGGCCTGGCGTTCGTCTTCGCTTCCCGACTCCCGGCGGAGTGCCGCGAAGCGCTCCACCAGTTGCCATGCCTCGTCGCCCGTCACGTCCGCGAGCAGGAGCCTTTCATCGGCCGTGAGCGTCGTCTGCTCGGAGTGGCTCACTTCATCGCTTCCTTTCGTCCATGCGGCGGGAGAAAGCATCCATCCAGCGCACCATGGAAATCTCGAAGTCGAGAATCCCCTGGACCGTGCAGTACTCGTCCGTCGAATGCTGCCGGCCTCCGTGTCCCAACCCGCCGGTTACGTACGGGATCCCGAGCACCCGCTCGAACACGTAGTAAGGCGCTGAACCCGGGTTGAGCGGCCATATCTGGGGCGTGCGGCCCATGGTCTGGTACGTCTCGACCATGGCCTGCACGGCCGGCTCGTCGAGGCGCACCTTCGACCAGGGATAGTTGTTGAGCACCCGCATCTCGATGTCGGCGTAACCGTGCGCATCGAGGTGCCGGCGAATGGCCGCCGCCACCGCGTCGGGATCCATGCGGGGCACGGTGCGGACGTCGAGCTTGGCCAGCGCCCGGTGGGGCAGCAGCGTCTTGGTGCCTTCTTCGACGTAGCCGCCCACGAGCCCGTCGATGTTGAACTGGGGCTGGCCGAACAGCCGCTCCCACAGCGGCACGCCCCGCAAGCCCCCCTTGAATCTCCGCACGTGCTCGAACTGCATGAACGGCCGCTCGTCCATCAGCCCGCTCTCGACCTGACGGCGCAGGATCTCCCGCTCGGCCGGATCGAGGGGGGTGACCCCGTCCAAGAACCCCTCCACCTTCGGGTTTTCTTCCTCGTCGACCAGCGTCGCCAGCGCCTGCACCAGTCTCCACACCGGATTGGCCACCCAGGCGTTGTTGGAGCCGTGGATCCCTCGTTCGGTCGGACCGCCCCAGTCGCCGCCCCGGCATTCGAGTTCGAAGTAGAGGATGCCTTTGGTACCCAGCGTGAGGGAGGGCACGCCCGCCTCGTCCTGGCTGAAAAACGGGAAGAGCACGGCGTCGGCGGCCCCCAGCTCCTCGCGATGGCTTTCGACGAACGGCAGGAAGTGGCGACTGCCCATCTCCTCCTCCCCTTCGATGGCGAACAGGAGATTGACGGGCAGGCGGCCGGCCACGTGCCGGTACGCCTCCACGGCCCGGAAGAACGCCGCCAGCGGCCCCTTGGTGTTGACCGCGCCGCGGGCGATGACGGAGAGGCCCAGGCCCGGCAGGTCGCGGATCTCGGCCGCCCACGGGTCGCTCGACCAGTTGGGCTCGTCCGCGGGCATGACGTCGTACATGCCGTAGACCAGGACCGTGTGCGCGGCTTGCTGGTCCAGGCGCCCGAAGACGATGGGATGGCCCGCGGTCGGCACCACGCTCGCCGTCCCGCCCAGCCCTCGGATGAATCCGGCGACCTGCCGGGCCGTCTCCTGGATGCCTTGCCCCGTGTAGCTGACGCTGGGCGTGCGCAGGAAGGCCCGCACCTGCTCGAGGTCCTCGTCGAATCGAGCGCGCAGGTGCTGGACCACCTTCTCCACCCCGCTCGAAGGGGTAGAGGATGCGGGGACGTTCACGCGGTCGACCTCCTCACCGGCTTGCAGGGCCGTCGGCTACGTCCCACCGGGCAGCGTAAAACTCGAACGGCACGATGCCCGGGTCGGCGTTGACCAGACGCTTGCTGACGGCAGCCAGCATGTTGGGATAGTAAAGGAAGATGGCCGGCACCTTTTGCTGGAACAGCACTTGCAGCCGATCATAGAGCTCCTTGCGGCGCGCGGGGTCTTGTTCCCGGGCCGCCTGATCGATGATGGCGTCGACCTCGGGATCGGAATACCCGCCGAGGTTGTACTGCCCGCCGGTTCGAAACGTGGAGCTCACGTGATCGGGGTCGAAGGTATCGGTCCAACCGAGGAGCGCGAGATCATAGTCGTGCTTGAAAACGCGGCTCAGGAGGGTCGCGAAGTCGAGCCGCTGGATCTGCACCTGCACGCCCGCCGCCTGGAGCGTTGCCTGGATGATGCTCGCCGATTGCTCGCGCAGCGTGTTGCCCGTGGGCACCAGGAGTTGGAGAGTACGGGAGAAGTCCCACCCGGCCTCGCTGAGCAGCCGGCGCGCGCCCGCCGGGTCGTACGGGATGGGCTGGAGCGACTTGTTGATGTACGGGGTCACGGGCGAGAAAGGTCCCACGGCAGGGATCGCCTCGCCACGGTACAGCTGCTGCACCAGGAGCTTGAGATCCACTCCCCGGGCCAGGGCCTGCCGCACGCGGTCATCTTTCAAATAGGGCCGGGTGCTGTTGATCGCGATGAACTGATAGCCGAGCGACGGAGCGGTGACGGGCCGGAGGTTGGGAGCTCGCTTCACCATCTCCCAATCCTGCAAAGGCACCTCGCCGATGCCCGGGCCGGCCACGACGTCGATCTCTCCGTTGATGAGTGCCGCAGCGATCGAGGGCGCTCCGGCGATCCGGACCAGGATCCGGTCCACCCGGGCGGGTCCACGGTAATAACGGTCGTAGCGCTTCAATTCGATGTACTGGTCCTGGACGTAACGAACGAACTGGAAGGGCCCGCTGCCGACGGTTGGGTTCAACAGGGCCGGAGCGCGCGACAGTTGCTGCGGTGTCAGGCCCTTCAACAGGTGCTCCGGGATGATGAAGACCCCTGTGCCCAGCTGTTCCAGGAAGCGCGCCGGGTCGACGGCCGTTCGGGTCGTGATGGCGATGGTGTGGGGGTCGATGACCCGCACGCCCTGGATGGCGTTGCCGGTCATCTTGCCCGTTTCGTCGAGCCCCTGGATGGCCTTGATGGCGTTACCCCGGTTGGTCTGGACTCCCGGAGTGGCGATGGTGCGGATGGTGAAGGCCACGTCGGATGCGGTCACCGGCTTGCCGTCGTGCCACGTGGCCTTGGGATCCAGGTGGAACGTGTACGTGCGCCCGTCCTTGGAAATCTCCCAGGAGCGCGCCAGGCGGGGGGCGAACGTCAAGTCAGGCTCCATCTCCACCAGCGTGTCGAAGATGAAGTGGACGACGAAGTACCCGTAGCTCGAGTCCGCGTTGATGGGGCTCAAGGTGCCCGGCCCGCTCCACAGGCCGACCCGGATCACCTTCTCTGCCGAAGCCGGCAGGGGGACGGCGGCCAGGATGCCGGTCAAGAGGGTCAGGGCCAGCAACCGTGATACGCGCTGCATGACGAAACTCCAGCTCCTTTCTCGTGGATGCACGCTCGCGATGGACACTCCGGCATGGCGAAGCACGGCCGCTAAAGCTTGAGCCGCGGGTCGAGCGCGTCCCGTAGCCCGTCGCCGACGAAGTTGATGGAGAGGACGGCGAGCACGGTGAGCGCCCCGGCAGGGGCCCACAACCACGGCATCTGCTCGAGCACGGCCATGGACTGTGCGTCGGTCAGCAAGTTGCCCCAGCTGGGAGTGGGCGGTTGCACCCCCATTCCGAGGAAACTCAAAGACGCTTCGATGACGATCGCCTGCGCGGTGAGGAAGGTGGCGGTCACCAGCACCGGCGCGAAAGCGTTGGGCAGCAGATGGAGGAAGAGGATGCGAGGGCCGCGGCAGCCGATGGCCCGCGCTGCCGTCACGAACTCTTGCTGCTTGAGGCGCAGCACCTCGGCTCGCACCAGGCGGGCCACCTGCGGCCAGCCGAGCAGGCCGAGCACCAGCACGACGTTGGTGAGCCCAGGGCCCAGCACGCTCACCAGGACGAGGATCAACATGAGGAGTGGAAAGGCCAGCACCATGTCGGTCACCCGCATGATGGCCGCGTCCACCGCTCCGCCGGCCCACCCGGCGATGCCGCCGAGCAGCGTACCCAGCACCACGTTGATGGCGACCGCCGATACCCCGACGAGCAGCGACACGCGAGAGGCGTAGAGGAGGCGGCTCAGCACGTCCCGGCCGACCGCATCCGTGCCGAACGGGTGCGCGGCGGACGGAGGCGCTCCGAAGGCCGTGGGGTCGAGGGCGTACGGATCGTGCGGCGAGAGGGCCGGCGCCAGGGCCGCCGCGAGGGCGATGAGCAGCAGGACCACCAAGCTGGCCACGGCCGGGCGGTGGCGCAGAAAACGCCTCGCCGCCACCGCGCCGAAGCTCTCGGTGCGGGCGGCCGCTGCCGGGAGCGCCGAGCCGGCGACTTCAGGGCGGAAGGTGGCTGCCATCGGCGGGGTGGGGGAAGCATCCACGGTGAGCACGCTCCTACTCGTACCGAATGCGGGGATCGATGGCGGCGTACAGCACGTCGGCCAGGAGGCCACCGGCGAGCACGGCGACCGCGGCCAGAAGGTTGAGGGCCATCAGGGTGGGGTAGTCCCGCTGCAGGATGG
Source organism: Limnochorda sp. L945t (assembly GCF_035593305.1). Lineage (GTDB taxonomy): Bacteria > Bacillota > Limnochordia > Limnochordales > Geochordaceae > Carboxydichorda > Carboxydichorda subterranea. The sequence continues at coordinate 197,046 of NZ_CP141615.1, forward strand.
CCTGGATCGACAGAGATCCCATCCCCGGCCACTGGAAGACCTGCTCGGTGACGACTGCTCCGCCGATGAGGGCCGGGAGCTGCAACCCGGCCATGGTCACGACGGGGAGCAGGCTGTTTTTCAACGCGTGCCGGAAGATGACCGCGCCTTGCGGGAGGCCTTTGGCGCGGGCCGTGCGAACGTAATCCTGCCGCAGCACCTCCAGGGTGCTCGATCGCACCAGCCTCAGCACCAGGCCCACGTTGGACAACGCCAGCACCAGGGCCGGCAAGGCGAGGTGCCGGAGGAGGTCCAGGAGATCGAAGGGGCCGCCGAGCGTCGTCATGCCCCCGGTGGGCAACCACCCGAGTTTCAAGGCGAACCCGTAGATCGACACGAGCGACAGGAAGAACGTCGGCAACGAGACGCCCAGCAGGCCAGCGAAGCCCGAGAGGTAGTCCACCCAGGTGTAGGGATGGACGGCCGAGAGCACGCCGAGCGGCAACGCCGCCGCGTAGGCGACGAGGTAGCTGGTGCCCATGAGGAGCAAACTGGGGCCCACGCGCTCGGCGATCCGCCGGGCCACGGGCTCCGAGGTGGTATAGGAGTAGCCGAGGTTGCCGTGCAGCGTCTCGCCTGCCCACCGCACGTAACGCACGAAAAAGGGCTGGTCCAGGCCCAGGGCCTGGCGGCGCGCCGCCCGGTCGGCCTCGCTCATCGACGGGTTGATCAGCAGGTCCACGGCATCGCCGGGAGCCAGGTTGACGATGGCATAGTTGAGCAAGGTGATGCCGATCAGTACCGGCACCATGACGGCCAGCCGGCGCAGCACGTAACGGGTCACCGGGCGCCCTCCTCGCCGTCGGCGCCGGGGATGGCCGGGACGGCTGCCCTCGCGCCGAGCCGGTTGGAGATCTCCCGGGCGGCGGCCGCGACCATCTCCCCGTACCGTGCGAGGACGGGATCGGGCAGGCGCACGGTCGGCCCGGCGATGCTCAAGGCGCCTACGGCCTGAAGCGCCCATGTCCCGCCGTCCGCAGACGGCGAAGGGCCTGCGGCGAAGATGGGGGCGCCCACGGCCCGCGCGCCCAGGTCCACGTCCTCGTCGCTGATCGCGTAGCCCCGTTGCCGGATGACGTCCAGCTCGCGGCGCAGCGCTTCGGGGTCCTCGACCGTGCGGCGGGTGTACCGCGGCAGCCGGGGCAACGCGCGGAGGACCTGCTCCTGCTGCTCCGGCGGCAGGAAGGCCAGGATGGCCCTCGGGCATGCCCCTGCGTGGAGGGGATACCGTCCACCCACCCGCGCGGTCAGGCGCACCGGATGCGGGCTCTCGCGCACGTCCACGATGACGGCCTCCAGCCCCTCCCGGGCGGCCAGGTGGACGGACTCTCCCGTCGCCATGGCCAGCCGATCCAGGGTCGGAGAGGCCTCCCGTACCAGCTGCAGGCCATCGCGGGCCATTGCCGCCAGGACGAGCAGACCCGAACCGAGACGGTAGAGGGAGCCGCCGGGGTCCTGGTCGACCAGGCGATGGCGCTCGAGCGTCTTGAGGAGCCGGAAGACCTGGTTTTTGGTCAGCTGCAGACGGTGGGCGAGCTCGGTGATCCCCGCCGCCCGGCCGGGCATGTGGCCGAGGGTCAGGAGCAGCCGTACCGCCTTGTCCACGCTGGCTATGGCGTATGCGTCCGGTGGCCGCCGCCGGCGGCTACCTCCGGTCGTCGGCAAGCCTCTCGTGCCTCCCGTGGGGACATCGACCGATCGCCAGGCGTTTGGAAACCTAAAACAGTGTTTTATGCGCCTGAAGATTGCGGGGAGCTTCGACGACACGCCACCGGTTCCTGCCGGCAAGATGAATAACCATGCACCAATCCCTGGCACATCCCGTGTACGGTATACCGGAGGGCACGCGGCAGCGGCTCAGCAGACCTCAGGCCGTGATCGTCTGGATCCCGAGCTGCTGGAGCCTCGCCAGGAAGTCGTGGGGGGCGCTGGAGTCGGTGACGAGGCGGTGCATGCGCTCCACCGGCGCGATGATGGCGGGGGTCACCTTGCCGAGTTTGGAGTGATCGGCGACCACCCACACCTCTTTGGCTTGCTCGATGAACGTGCGGTTGACGTGGGCCTCGGCGGGATTGTACGTGGTGAGGCCGTACTCAACGGACAGGCCGTCCACGCCGACGACGGCCACGTCCAAACGAAACTCCCGGATGGCCCGCTCGGCCGTGTGCCCGACCATCTCGAACGATCGGCCTCGCAACGCCCCTCCGGTCACGAAGACCTCGGTCTCGGGAGAACTGGCCAGGTCTGCCGCTACGTTGACGGCACTCGTCACGACGGTGACCTTGCGGCCCCGCAGCGCCCGTACGAACTGCGCCACCGTGGTGCCGCCGGTGCAACCCACGACCTGGCCGTCCTGCACCATGGAAGCTGCCACCGCCCCGATCCTCCGCTTCTCGGGCAAGAAGGCGGTGACCTTGAAGTGGTAGGGAAGCTCGTCGGACTGATCGGCGAGGGAGGCTCCGCCGTGGGTCCGGCGCAAGAGCCCGCTCTCTCCGAGCTCCTGGAGGTCCCGGCGGATGGTCGCCTCCGAAACTCCCAGCAAGGCGGCCAGCTCCGCGACGCTGGCCGCGCCGCGCCGGGCGATCTCGCTCAAGATGCGGTCGTGGCGTTCGGGTTTGATCATGGCGTCGCACCTGCCCGGCTGGCCCCTGCAGATCTTATCACGTTCACGCAAAGCGTGCAACACCGCGCACCTGCGTGGGACTTTCGAGCAGACTCGAGCATCTCCGTGCCACGGCGGCCGGCACGGCCGAGGCCGGCGTCGCTCCCGGAGATCACCGGCGGGATGCGTACAGGCGCTGGTACATCAGGTACGACCGGTACACCTTCTGGACGTACGTGCGCGTCTGTTCGAAGGGGATCCGCTCCACGAAGAGATCGACATCGTCGCCGGCCCCCAGTGCCTGCAACCACCCGCTCACCCTGCCGGGCCCGGCGTGATAGGCGGCCGAGGCCAGCCTGACGTCGCCGAAACGGCGGTACAGCTCGGCGGCGTACGCGCCCGCCAGGCGCACGTTGATCTCGGGAACGAAGAGGCCGGCGGGATCCGGCGGGTCGAACCGGCGGGAGGCCGCTACCTCGGCGGCCGTGGGCAGGAGGATCTGCATGAGCCCGTAGGCGTCGGCGACGGACAGCGCCTGCGGTTCGAAGGCGCTTTCTTCCCGCATGATGGCGAACAGCCACAACGGGTCGACTCCCTCCTGGGAGGCGACCTGCTCCACGAGCGCCCGGTACGGCCGCGGGAACATTCCCTCAAGTACCCAGCGTTCCTGGTAGTAAACGGGGGCCACCCGCAACAGCTGGGCCAGGTGGTCCATGGCGGGGCGAAGCCAGCCGAGTTCGATCTCCCAGCGGGCCAGGGCGGCGAGGCGGGCAACCGTGGGGCGAGAGTGGACCAGGTAGCGCAGCTCGAGCGTGGCCTCCCGCTCCAGGCCGCGGTGGTAGGCGGCGTCGAGGGCCTCCAGCGAGGAGTCGGACGGCGCTGCAGCGGCAGAGACGGCCGGGCCGCCCGGAGGCCCCAGCACGCCCGAGAGCTCGGCGGCGGCCGGCTCCCACCGCTCGGCCGCCAGCAGGGCCTGGTAAGAGAGCGGATGGAGGCGAACCAGGCGGCGCAACGTCGAGGCGAGCGTCGCGCCGGGATCCCCCTCGGGGGAGGGAGCGGCCTGCATCCACTTTGCCCGCCAGAAGAGATATGTCGCGTCTTGAGGCGCCTGCTCTCCCAGGCGGTCCAGGGCCCAGACTGCCGTTTCCCGGTCGTGCGGGTAGCTCCAGGCCAGAAGTGCTCGGAGGGCCTCGTCCCGGCCGGAAGTCGCGCGGGTAGCGGCCTCGTGGCGGGCCAGGTACTCCCTGACCCCCCTCAGGTCGCGCTTTTCGAGCCGGAGCCGGACGAGCTCCAGCAGCGCGTCGCCCGCCGGCTCCGTCCCGCGGGCCTCTTCGATGAGCTGCTCCAGGGAGTCTGTGGCCGCCTCCTCCTGCCCCTGCCGTACCTGCTCGTCGGCCAGCGCGAGCCTCAGCCGCAGGATCGCCTCCCGCTCCTGCGGGCTCTGGGGCGGCCGTTGCCCCGCGCGGTCGAGGGCCTGGCGGACCAGCGCCAGGCGGGCATCGTGCCGCGCCAGTCGATCCAGGGCGGCGGCGAGCTGGGCTGCCACCTGGGCGGCGTGCGGGCTTTCGAGGAGGGAGGGGCGGGAAAGGATGGAGACCGCCTGCTGCGCTCTCCCGAACCGGATCAGCAGCCCGGAGTACCGTAACAACTGTTGCCGGCCTCGAGCGGTCCGGGCGTCCATGAAGGGATGCAGCTGCTCGAGACGGGCCAGCACCTGGTCTCTCAGGGGCCCGCGAAAGAGGATGGCGTACCCCTGGAGTGCGTCCATCCACACGTCGGCGGCCTCTTCGGGCTCTTCCGCCACCTCCAGGGCCTCGGCGAGCGCCAGCCGGGCATCCAGCACGTCGTCGCCCACGGCAGCCCGGAGAGCCTGCCGGGCGTGCTCCACCGCGGCCCGGGCGCGCCGCTCTTCCAGCGCCTGATGAGCCTGCATGAAGGATGCCTGGAAGGCCTGGTATCCGGTCACGGGCTCGGGGACCGACGCAGCCGGCGCCGGCCGGGTCGGGCCGGATACGGCCAGGGCAGCCACGATCGCGGCGACGACGTGGGCGGTGATGCGGGGGCTCGTCCGCGCGAAACGAGGGCTCGTGCGCAAGGCCAACACCTATCCGGGAGCTTCGGCAGCGGGGGGCATGGTTCATGTCGGACCCGCCGTGGCAAAGTATGGGAGGCCGAGGCCACGGCATGGCAGGAGTGCGTCGGTACTGCCGGGAATGCCCCTGCGGCGGGAGGAGGCCGCCGGATGAGCGCCGGCCCGTTCATCTTGACCATCGACGTCGGCACCACCGCATGCAAGGCGGTGATGTTCGACGCCACGGGGCGGCCGGTGGGCCAGGGGGAGCAAGAGTACCCCACTTACCATCCCCGGCCCCTGTGGGCCGAGCAGGACCCCGAGGACTGGTGGCAGGCGTGCATAGCCGCGGTGCGCCGCGCGCTCGCGCACATGGAGCGAGCGGGGGCGTACCGGGGCGAGGTGCCGCCGGACGTGGCGGCTATCGGGCTCAGCTCGCAGCGGGAGACGGTCGCCCTCGTCGACTTCGACGGCCGGCCCCTGGCCAGGGCGATCTCGTGGATGGACAGGCGGGGAGCGGCCCAGGTCCAGGCGCTGGCCCGGAGGCTCGGCGCGCAAAGGATTCACCGGCACACGGGCATGGTGCCGGACGCGACCTTCACGCTGGCCAAGCTCCTGTGGATGCGGGAGCACGAGCCCGAGCTCTTGCGCCGCGCCGCCTACCTGCTCCAACCGAGGGACCTGGTCGTCCACCGGCTGACCGGCCGGTTCGTCACGGACCCGTCGCTCGCCTCGCGCACCATGATGTGGGACTCCCTGGCAGGGCGGTGGTGGGGGGCTGCGTTCGACGAGGCCGGCATCGACCCCGGGCGGTTTCCCCCCGTGGTGGCCTCTCACGAGCGAGCCGGGAACCTGACCCCGGAGGCTGCCCAGGCGCTGGGGCTGCGAGCCGGCGTGCCCGTGGTGACGGGGGGCGGCGACCGGTGCCTGGAGGCCCTGGGCGTGGCGCTCGGGCCGGGAGAGGCGATGGAATCCACCGGCACGACGTCCAACGTGTCGACGGTGGTGCCGGAGGCGGTAGGCCGGGGGGGACGCGTCCCCGGCCTCCTGTACACGGTGCACGTGCTGCCCGGCCACTGGCTGGTCGAGCAGGGGCTCAACGCCACGGGCGCCATCCTGCGGTGGCTCCGGGAGCTCGCGTTCGGGGAGGAGCGACGGAGGCTGGAGCGGGAAGGGAAGGACGTTTACGACGCGATGAGCGAGGAGGCCGGAGAGGTCCCGCCCGGAGCCGACGGTCTCTTCCTGCTCCCGTACTTCATGGGGGCTCGTGCGCCGCGCTGGCAACCTCAGGCGAGGGGAGCCGCCATCGGGCTCACCCTCGAGCACACCCGCGCTCACCTGGTCCGGGCAGCCATGGAGAGCGTCGCGCTGGAGCTGAGGGCGTGCCGGCAGGTGCTCGAGAGCGCCGGCATTGACGTGAGCCGCATCGTGGCCATGGGAGGCGGGGCCCGGAGCCCGTTGTGGCTGCAGATCAAGGCGGCCGCGGTCGAGCGGCCCGTGATCGTGCCGCGGCTCGGCCTGGCCGCGTCCCTCGGGGCCATGGTCCTGGCCGGGTGGGGCGTCGGGCTGTGGCGCGATCCCCTGGAGGCGGCGCGGGCGTTCAACCCGCCGGAGCGGGAGGTGGCGGTGAATCCGTCGCTGTCGGCCGCTTACCGTACGCTTGCGGAGCGCTACGAACGGCTCGTGCAGGTCATGATGCCGGTTTACTCCGAATTGTGGGATCCGGAGCAGGGCTGACGGGGGAGCCGTGGCGGGGGTGAGACCGGTGGCTTTGGAGTCCAACCTTGTGACCGTCGTGCACTGGATGGCGTACCCGGGGCCGGGGAGCACCCGTTCGACGAGCCGCGGAGAGGCCCCGGCCCACTACATGCTGTCGACCGTCGAGCATCTGACGGCCCAGGAGTACATCGGCGGGATCGAGCTGACCCAGATCAAGGACCCGGCCCTGCGCCGCCGGATCGGGGCCTTGTGCGCCGAACGGGGCAAGAAGGTATACTACGGCGCTCAGCCCGTCCAGCTCGTCAACGAGGAGCGCTGGATCCCTCCGAGCGACATCTCGAGCCCCAACGAGGTGGCACGGCGCCAGGCGGTCGATCGGCTGCTGCGGTGCGTGGACGAGGCGTACGAGCTGGGGGCGGTCTCTTTGAGCCTGCTGAGCGGGCGGGACCCCGGGCCCTCTCCCGGCAACCAGCGCCGGCAAGAGGCCACCGAGGCGCTGGTGCGCTCGCTGGGGGAGATTGCCGGGTATGCGCGCCGGCGCGCCGAGGCGCTGGGCAGGGCGCCCATCATGATCGTGCTGGAGTCGTTCGACCGGCGGCCGGAGCCGGGCTTCCGCAACATGCTCATCGGCCCGTCGGTCGAGGCCCTGGCCGTGGCGCGGGTGGTGCGGGCCCACCTGGGCCACACCAACTTCGGGCTCTTGTACGACCTCTCCCACATGCCCCTCATCCAACAGGCGGACGGCTCGCCGGAGACCCCCGACGCCGTGCGCCTGCTGGCGCCCTTCCTGGTGCACGTGCACATCGGCAGCGCGGTGCTCGACCCGGCCGACCCCCTTTACGGCGACAGCCACCCTCGGCTCGATCACCCGAAGAGCGCCGTGAGGGAGGAGGAACTGGCTGCTTTCCTGGCCGCGCTGGTCGACATCGGGTACCAGGGGCCCGTGGGGTTCGAGGTCGTGCCGAGGCCCGGAGAGCTGTCGGAGGCCGTGCTCGAGAGCACCCGGGCCATCTACGAGGTGGCCCGCCACCGCATCGACGTCAATTACACGCCCGGCACGTTCTACTGGCACACGCGGCGCTTCCTGACCGACCAGCTCTGGGCCCTGCTCGCCGAGAGCCGGGTCCGCCAGGCGCAGCGGATCGAGGAGGCGGCCCGATCGAGGCGGCGACCCGCGGCCATCGCCCCTGAGGACGGCAAGCTTCTGGTGCTCGCCGCCGATCATCCGGCGCGGCGGGTCACGGCCGCAGGAAGCGACCCCGTCGCTCTGGGTGATCGGTGGGAGTACCTGGGACGGGTGCTGAGGGTGCTCACCAGCCCCATGGTGGACGGCGTGATGGCCACTCCGGACGTCGTGGACGAACTCTTGCTCGTCGACTACCTCTTGAAGGAGCGCGGGCACGAGGGGCTCCTGGACGGGCGGGTCGTCATCGGCTCGATGAACCGCTCGGGCCTGGCGGGCGTGGAGTACGAGATGGAAGACCGCGTGACGGCCTTCACCCCGGAGGCGATCCACGCCCGGGGGCTCGACGCCGGCAAGGTGCTGCTGCGGATCGACCCCGGGGCGCACTCGCGCTACTCGATCCAGACGATGTCCTACGTGGCGCAGGCCCTCAACGGCCTGCGGCGCTTCGCCCTGCCGGGCTTCGTGGAGGTCCTGCCGGTCCGCCGGGTCGAGGGCCGCTACCAGGTCGTGCTGGAGCCCGATGAGATGATCCGGGCCGTCGGGGTGGCGGCGGGCCTGGGCGAGGCGAGCGACCGTGTGTGGCTCAAGATCCCCTACGTGCCTGAGTTCTGGAGGGCGGCGAGGGCCACCACGCTGCCCATCTTGTTGCTGGGCGGCGAGGCCCACGACAGCCCGGTGCCCGTGCTCGAGGACTTCGAGCGGGGGATGGCCGAGGGGCCCAACGTGCGCGGCGCCATGGTCGGGCGCAACGTGCTGTACCCGGGCAGGGACGACCCGCGAGCCGTCGCCGAAGGGGTCAGCCTCATCATCCACCGGCAGGCGAGCGCCGTCCAGGCGGTGCGCCACATCGCAGCCGCACGCGGGGCAGACGAGGGCTTTCTCGTCGAGCGGTTGTTGCGGTAAGGCGACGGGGGCCGGCCGCGGAGGGCCCCTCACAACAAAGAGAGGTCGGGCTGTATCGCCGCCGGCCGCGCCGGGATGAACCCCTCGCCGAACATCACGCCGATCATGGCGCCGTAGACCCGGGCGTAGAGCTCCGCGCCGGCCACGATGGGCGCCTGGCTTGCGTGCGCCCGGAGGGCGGCCTCTTTCTGCGCCCAGACCGGGGTGATGTCTACCACCAGGTGGGGGCGGTGCAGGGTCGCCGGGTCGAGCCCGAACCACCAGAGAGCAGGCCTCGACAGCGGAGCCGTCTCCGGGTCGAAGGTGGCCCGATCGGCGAGGAAGGCGGCCTCGTCGGCCAGCCGTGAGGCGGCCTGGTGGTCGAAGTGGCGGTCCTCGGGATGCGGCGCCAGGATGAGCCGGGGCCGCAGCTTGCGCAGCCGCAGGGCGAGCTGGACCGCGGCCTGGCGGGTGGCGGCCAGGGCTGCGTCGGGGTGGTCGAGCTGTTCGAAGTGGGAGAGCTCGAGGACGCGCGCCGCCTCGGCGGCTTCCTTGCGGCGTTGCTCTTCGGTGCCGAAGCGGCCCGCGTCGCCCCGCGTCAGGACGATCCCGCCGGTGGAAAGGCCCTTGCGCCGCGCCAGGATCAAGAGCCCTCCCGCGCCCAGCTCGATGTCGTCCGGGTGGGCCCCGATGGCGAGCACGTCGACGGGGCCTCCCCGTTCGGAAGCCGGGGCGAAGGCTTCCAGCACCTCGCCTTGGGTCTTGGCCATGGGCACGTGCGCCTCCTCGCTGCTGCCATTGTACCGTTACGGCCGCGTCACCGGTCGGGAGTCGGGGCCCGGGTTACGCCGGGCGACGACGGGGGCGGGCCGCCTACCAGCGTTTCGTAAAGCGACTGGTAGGAAGCTTCCATCTCCTCCTGCTGTGCGATGCTCTTTGCCTGCTTCTCGCCCCGGCGCAACGCGAGGAGGTCCCGTAACCGCGCGTGCATCCGGGCCGTGAGAGGGTATCGCAGGGCCAGGACGATCCCCACGCCTGCCAGCGCGATCGGCACGAGGGTGAGCATCAGCCGGATGGCCGCCAGGGCTGCCTGCGGCTGGGCCATGACCGCCGCCGCTCCCGTTACCTCATCGGGAGGAGGGCGGTAGCCCGTGAGGTCCAGGACCTGCGCGACCCCGAAGAGGGCGATGGCCGAGGCGACCTTGCGCAGGAAGGTCATGAAGCCGCTCAAGCTCCCCTCCCGGCGGTCGCCCGTGGCCAGCTCCGCCACCTCGGTGATGTCGGGGAAAATGGCCCAGGGGATGAAGGCGATGGCCGAAATGCCCAGGCCCATGGCGCCCGCCAGCAGATAGATGGACCAGGCGGGCCAGGCGGGGTCGAATGCGAGGAAGACGAGCATGACGGCGATCCACCAGGCGCCGCCGACGGCGTAGGCGCGCCCCTTGCCGACCCGCGAGGCGAGCCAGGCCCAGAGGGGCAGGGAGAAAAGCTGCATCACGATGGTGTGCCCATGACGAACTTGGCCTCCGTGGGGCGGCCCAGGTTGTACCTCATGAAGTAGACGATGAGGGAAGAGACGACGTCGAGCGCGATGAAGCCTGCCAGGTACATGCCCACCAGCGTGCGGAAGGCCCGCAACCTCCACGGCTCGAGCAGGAGGTCGCGCCAGTCGAGCGACGGCATCCGCCGCTGGAACGACGGCCGCTCGGGGCAGTACTTGAAGATGAGACCCCATGGAAGGGCGGATAGCGCCCCGAAGACGACCGCCATCACCAGGTATCCGGTGCGGGGATCGGGGGCCCTTTCCACGATCCACATGGGGAACAGCGCCGTGAGGATGGTGGCTCCCATGGAGAAGGCGAGGCGGTACGACATGACCGAAGTGCGCTCGTGGTAATCCAGGGTGAGTTCGGCGCTCATGGCCGAGTAGGGCACCATGGTCATGGTCATCACCAGGTCGAAGAAGAGGTATGCTGCCAGACAATAGGCAAAACGTGCCCATTCGCCGGCTGCCGTCACCGGCGCCCACAAGAGCACGTAGGAGACGAAGACGAGGACCGTGGCCGCCAGGAAGTAAGGGCGACGGCGGCCCCACCGGGTCCGGGTACGGTCCGTCACCACGCCCATGGCCGGGTCGGTCACGGCGTCCCATATCCGCCCGACGAGGAACACGAGGCCGGCCAGCGCGGGACGGATCCGTACCACGTCCGTCAGGAAGATCAGGTACAGGAAATTGACGATGTTTTGCCCGCCGCCGTAGATGTCGCCGCTGCCGAAGATGAGCTTCGTGAGCGGGCTCAGGCGCTCGGATGCGGCAGGCCTGCCCTCAGAGGTCGAAGTCGTAGCGCTGCCCGTGGATGCGCACTCCCTTCAAGCGGCTCGGGCCCCAGGGGGGCCTCCGCACCGTGAACCGGCCGTCGAGATCGGGTTCGATGCCGAACCCGCCCCGCACCATGGCGGCAGCCGGCATACTGCTCCACGCCTGGTTGGGCGAACCCGGCGCATACGGTGGCGAGTGGTACTCGACGGGAGCCGCCCGGCCGTTGGCCAGGCCCACCTCCCAGCATCGCACGAGCGGATAGCGCCAGTCGCCGGTGCCGTAGCGCATGCGCAGCAGGGCCAGTACCGCGCTCCAGTACGGCCACTCCGCCCCGTTGTGGTAGCGGTAGGGAAAGCGCGTCTTGCCGGTCAGCCGGCGGCGGTCCCGATAAGGGGGAAAACAGCACATGACGCCCCAGTCACCGCAAGGCTGGCGGTGGTTACGACGGGACTCGAGGAGAATTTCCGTTTGGTCGAGGACTCGTCGAGCCCGGTCCACGGGGGCCAGGTCCCACAACAGCACCGTGAGGGTGTCGATGGCCAGGTGCGGCTCCGGCACCGAGGGCGCCGTGCCACCGCCGGCGGGTGGTTCCACGTACTCGGCATAGTATCCCCTGTCGGCTAACCACAGCTTCTCGTTGATGGCGAGCCGGGCGCGGCGGTGGGCCTCTTCGAGGCGCCGGGCCAGGGCCAGCCGGGCCGAGCTCGTCGCGAGCTCCTCGAGACCCTCCTCCCGAGGGGGATCCCCCCAGCGGGCGAGCCGTGCCAGGATGGCCCCTGCACGGCCCAGGGCCGCCGCCCGCAAGGCCTCGTCATACGTCACCCACCCGGAGCGGAAGACGTTGTCGGCCCAGTCGAGGGTATCGTACGGCTTGCGGGCGAGCCCTTCGTCATGCACGTCTGCCTCGAGCAAGTAGCGGGCCGCCCGTACGGCACTTCCCAGGACGGTGTGGCGCGATCCGGCCTCCCGGGGGCTCCCCGGGACCGGTTCCCACAACACGGCGCCATCGCCCGTCCACGCCAGGTAGTCGTACAGCAACAGCAGGAAGAAGGACGGAGAGTCGTGGTGGCCCGACCAGAAGTCGCGAGGTGGCCGGTGGAGCGCCGAAAACCCGGGGACGAACCGGTGCGCCGCCTCGAGCGCAGCGGCCAGCACGGGGTTGGGGAAGAGTACCGCGCTGGGGCACGAGCCGTCGTCGTGGACGCCCCCGGCCAGAGCGACGACCTGGGCGCGCACGAGGTCCGGGTGAAACGGTAAGAGCGCCTGGGACGTCCAGTAGCCGTCCCGGAAATAGGTCCGGGCCGGGGTCTCGTAGTGTACGCCCGCCGTCAGGCCCTCGAAGCCGCCCAGAGGGTCGGCCTTGAAGTTGGAGACGGCCGCGTCCAGGGAGAAGGCGAACAGTGTATCGAGCAGGGCGTCGCCGCTTTCGAAAGATGGGGGGCCGGGTCGAGCGGGAAGGGGTTTCGGCGGGGCCGTCGACGCCCGAGCGAGAAGGGCCTGACGGACCGTCGGCACGGCCTTCTCCACCCAAAGCGCAAGCGCCGCCTCCATGCCGCCGGAGGACGGCGAGCCCGGGAGACACGTCCAGCGTGCGCCATCGCCCTCACCGCGATCCGCGACCTGAAGCCCTGAACACTCCAGCGAGGCGTGCAACCACACGCCGTCCAGCAACCACGACCGTGCGCCTGCCTGCACGGCGACGGCCTGCGTCCGCAGGGCCGCCGCAGCCTCCTCGGCGTGGCGGCGCACGGCCTCCATTGCCTCCGGCACGTAGCGGGCCGGCCCGAACATGCGCAGCACGACGGCGCGAGCGAGCTCTTCGTCCCGACGGGGAGCGATCCGGACGACCAGAGCCGGGCAATCGGCATCCTGCCGTTCATGGGCCGCACCGGAAGCTTGGGGCCCGTGCAGGCGCCAGCGCAACCAGACCAGCGGCGCCTCCCGGTCGGCGCCGGCCTCCACCTCCAGGGATACATCTCCCGGCTCCAGCAAGAGCGAGGCCTGGAGCATGCCCGGCCACAAGCGCCATGCTTTTCCGGTGAGCGAGGGGGTGGCCGAACGGCGGCCTTGACCGCTGGCCGGGGCGAAGTACCACCGCAACCGGCCCGGGCGTATCACCATGCCGTGATTGACGAGCCTGAGGCTCCGCACGTGCCCCCAGCAATCGAGGGTCATCGTGAAGGCCCGGTTGGAAAGGGTGAGCGCTACCTCCTCCGGGCCGTCGCCTTCGAGCACAGGAGCCCTACCCGGCTCGGAGAGGGGCCGGATCATGCCGTCCGGCCCCTTTGGACGGCCTGCCCGCCGCAGGAGCCCCGCACGATGAGCTGGCAGCCCAGCGTGACCACCGGGGGAGGCTCCACCTCCGGCCGCTCGATCCAGTCGAGCAGGATGCGGGCGGCGTGGTAGCCCATCTCGACGGAGGGATAGCGCACCGTCGTCAGCCGGGGATCGCTGAAGGCCGCGATGTCACGGTCGTCGAACCCTACGACCGCCACGTCCTCCGGCACGCGCAGGCCCATCTCTTTCACGGCCCGGATGACCCCCATCGCCAGAATGTCGTTGCCGGCAAAGACCGCCCGAGGACGGGGGCCCGGCGCTCCGAAGACGGAGCGGGCATGCCGGTAGCCTTCTTCCTCCCGCTCCCAGTCCCCAAAGCGCACCCAGCCGTCGGGCAATGGGACGCCGGCCTCGTCGAGAGCCTCTCGCAATCCACGGAGGCGGTCGGCAGACGCCGGGCGATCCGCGGGGCCGCCGATGTAAGCAATGGAGCGATAGCCCAGGGAGACCAGGTAGCGCCCCACGTCCTTGCCCGCTCCGATGTTGTCCATACGGATGACGGGCGCCTTCACGTTCTCGATGGTGCGGTTGAGCAGCACGGTCTTCACGTCCTTCAGGAGATCCACGGGGTAACGGGCGTCGTGGCGTGTGATCGACGACGCGAGCATGATCCCGTCGACCTGCCGATCCCTCAGCCGCAGCAGGTGGTCCTGCTCGCGCTCGAGCGAGCCGAACGTGTTGCAGATGATCAGCTGGTAGCCCTGGGAAAGAGCGGCCTGCTCGATCCCTTTGGCGAGGCCCGGGTAAAAAGGGTTGCTGATATCGGTAGCGACGAGGGCCAGCGTGTAGCTGCGTTTGGTCTTGAGGCTCCGGGCAAAGGGGTTGGGCCGGTAGTGCAGCATCTCCGCGGCCCGGAGCACTCTGCCCCTGGTGGCGTCCGGGATGCGCCCGGGACGGCCGTTAAGCACGGCGGACACCGTCGCGATGGAGACGCCCGCCGCCCTGGCCACGTCGGCGATGGTCGGACGGCCTTCCATGGCTGGCTCGTCACCCCTTGAGTCCCGTGGTGGCAATCCCGCTTACCAGGTAGCGCTGCAAGAACGCGAAGACCAGCGTGATCGGAAGGATGCTGAGCACCGTCATTGCCAGCACGTAGTTCCAATCGGTGACCAGCTGCCCCTGGAAGCGCGCCAGGCCCAACTGCAGCGTGAAGTTGCGGTCGGAGCTGATGACGATGAGGGGCCAGAGATAGTCGTTCCAGCGCCACATGATGGAGAAGATGGCGAGCACGGCCAAAGCGGGGCGGGTCAGGGGCAGCATGATCTGCCGGTAGATGCGCCACTCGCCGGCGCCGTCGATGCGGGCGGCGTCGAGGAGCTCGTCGGGGATCGTCAGCATGTACTGGCGGAGCAAGAAGACGCCCGTCGGCGTGGCGGCCGGCGGGATGACGATGCCCCACAAGGTATCGATCATGCCGAGGCGTGCCACGACCAGGTAGATGGGGATCATGATGACCTGGAGCGGGACCATGAGCGTGCTCAGCATGAACAGGAAAAGAAAGTCCCGGCCCGGGAAGCGGTACTTGCTCAGCGCAAACGCGGCCATCGAGTTAATGGCCAGCGTGACGGCCGTCGCTGCCAGGGTGACGAAGACGCTGTTGGCCAGGTAGCGCACGAAGGGAAACTGCCGGAGAGCGTCCGTGTAATTGGAGAAGACCCATTGCTCCGGCAAGAACGTGGCGGGGACCCGGTAAAGCTCCGAGGGCACCTTGAACGAGGAGACGACCACCCACAAGACCGGCCCGAACATCACCAGGGTGCCCAGTACCAATGCCGCATACGAAAGCAGATCGCTCCAGAGCGGAGGGCGCCGGGACGCCAGGCGCGCCGGTGCGACCGGGCTCGGGTGCAACCCCAGGCCTTCCGCTGCTGCCGCCACCCGCCTCGCCTCCATCCCTTACACCGCCTCGACGAGCCGGCCCATGACGAACTGGAGCGCGGTCAAGGCCAGGATGATCACGAACAACACCAGCGACCCGGCGGCCGCCAGCCCGAACTGGTCGAGCTCGAAGCCGGCCCGGTAGATGTATTGGACCATCATGAGCGTGGCAAATCCGGGGCCGCCGCCGGTCATCACGTAAACGTAGTCGAAGATCTCGAAAGCATGGATGAGGCTCAGGATGAGCACGGTGAGCACCGAAGGGGCCAGCAAGGGGAGGGTGATGTGCCGGGCCCGCCGCAAGGGAGTGGCGCCGTCCACGGATGCCGCCTCGTAGAGCACGGGCGGGATCGACTGCAGCCCTGCCAGCACGATGAGGGCGAAAAACCCCACGGTGGCCCACGTGTGGACGAGAATGACCCAGGTCATGGCCCAGGAGGCATCGAGCAACCACGGGACAGGCCGCATCCCGAGCCACCGCAACGCGTTGTTGAGCGCGCCGAAGCGGTTGTTGAGGATCCACTGCCACGCGATGGCCACCACGACGGGGGAGAGGAGCACCGGGTAGAAGAACGCGCTCCGGAAAAACCCCCGGCCCCGCACCGATCGGTTGAGCAGCATCCCTATCGCGACCGCCAGGGCCACGACCAGCGCCACGTCCCCGACGACGAAAGTGACGGTATTGCGGACGGCTCTCCAGAAGAGGTCGTCATGGGCCAACGCCTCGAAGTTTCCCAGCCCCACGAACCGGGTCGGCCGATATGGCGACGTGGTGAAGAGGCTGAGCCAGAACCCGTACACCGCCGGCACCGCCACGAACGTGGTGAAGAAAAGCACGTTGGGCGCTACGAACAGGTACGGGGCCAGGCGAGCGCGCAGCTTGCTGCCCGACGCCAAAACCGACGCCCTCCTCCGTCACGGCCGGCGACGGGGGGCGCTCCAGAGGAGCGCAGGTGCCCCCGCCGCGCGACTCTTACCTTCGTCACTTGATGCCCATGATCTCCCGGGACTTGGCCTCGGCCAGCCGGAGCGCCTCGTCCACCGAGATTTCGCCCAGGATGGCCTGGGTGACCCTGTCGCGTACCTCGTTGGCGACCGGGCCGAAGTACATGTTGTAGTTTTCGTACGAGGTCTCGGGCAAGAGCGGGATGCCCTTCAAGAACGTGTTCATGACGTCGCTGGCGTAGGGATACTCGATCCCCTCCTTGATGAGGTCGTTGCGGGTCGGCAGGAAGAGGCTCTCCCTGGCGAACTGCCGCATGGCTTCCTTGCTCCCGAGGAACTCGATCAGGCGGACCACCTTGGCCGGCGCCTTCGTCTGCGCGAAGGCCACGATGAACTTGCCGCCCGGCATCCCTCCGTATTGCTTCTCGCAGCCGTTGAAGACGGCCTTCCACTCGAACTTGTCGCCGATGTTGTCGTGGAACTGGGCGACCTGCCAGTTGCCCGAGAGGTAAAACGGCAACTGGCCGTTGATGAAATACTGGTTGGCCGCGGCATACCCCTGGCCGCCGCCGGCCCACACCTCGAGGGGCATGATCCCCTCCTGGTGCATCCGTACGAAGGCCTCGACGCCTTTGCGGGTCTCCGGGCTGGTGATGCGCAGGCCCTTGCCGTCTGGCGTGAAGAAGCTGCCGCCGAAAGACTGGATGAACCCGTCCAGCCGGTGGCCGCTCCGGTCGACGGCCATCGCGAACGGCACGCCGGTCGCGTCGCGCACCTGCGCCGCCAGCTTGCCCCACGTCTCCCAGCTCACGCAGCGGTCCGCCGGCAGGGCGATGCCGGCCTTCTTGAAAAGGGTGACATTGACGAAAGGACCGTTGAGGGTAAAGTCATGGGGAATGCCGTACAACTCCCCATGATCGCCCTCCACCGCTTTCAACGCCGACGGGATGAACGCCGAGCGGAAGGCCCGGTCCGAAAGGTAGGGGCGCATGTCGAGCAGGTACTGGAAGAACCGACCCGGCTCCGAAACGCGCGCCAGGTCCGGCGCGTTGCCGGCCGCGGCCTGGGTCAGCAGGAGCTGGTTGAGCTGGGCGTACGGCAGTACCGACAACTCGACACGCACGTCCGGGTTGGCGGCGTTGAACTGGGCGACGAGCTTCTGGATCGCCGCCAGATCCGGACCGTCGGTGAACCAGACGAACCGGAGCGGCGTGGGTGCAGGCGCCGCTGCGGCCGGTACGCCGATCCCGGCGGCCAGGAGTGCCAGTGTCACTGCCAGCGTCACGACACGCCTCATGGTCGGGACCCTCCTTCTTTCCGGCGGAAACCGTGGTCAACCGGTGCATGGAAGGTTTCCTCCTGCCGGGTGGTGAAACGTTTCTGCAACCGGCCGGGAGTTCCTGCTGGCCAGGAAAGGTGGAAGACCGACATCGTGGACCTGACGGATCCGGTAGCGGTTGCCGCCGTGGACGCGAGGGCGCCTTCGCGGGTGACGTTCGTGGGAAGTCACGGGGAGCGCATCGCCATCACCAGCCTCGAGCCGGCCATCGTGCGCGTGCAGGTGCGGCCGGGCGACGGTGGCGGGCTTTCGCGCACGTGGGCCATTGCGGATGCCTCGGGCGACGTGCCGTACGAAGGGCGCGACCGGGAGGACCTGGGCCGCTTCTCGTGCCCGCCCTTCGAGCAGGAGCCCGACATGGCGGGGACCCTCCCGCAGCCGGCGGAGCCGGGCGCCGTGCTGAACCTGAGGGGTAGCGTACTGCACCTCCGAGTACAGTTGAGCCCGTTCGCCATCACCTGGTACGGCCCTTCCGGCTATCTCGCCGGGGACCATCCGGCCCTGGGGTACCAGTGCCTCCCGGACGGCCGGGTCGCTCACTACCTGAGCCGGGATACCAGGGAGCGCTACTTCGGGCTCGGGGAGGTGGCGGGGCCCCTCGATCACCACGGGCGGCGATTCCGCCTGGAGCCGAGAGACACCCTGGGTTACGACGCCGAGCGCACCGATCCCCTGTACAAGCACTTCCCGTTCGTGATCACGCTGCGGCCGGACGGCACGGCCTACGGTCTCTTGTACGACAACCCGTCGGCCGCGGAGTTCGACTTCGGCCAGGAGCTGCACAACTATTACGGGCCCTATCGCTACGCGACGTTCCGGTGGGGCGACGTGGACCTCTACTTCATCTACGGGCCGTCCATCCGGGAGGTCGTCGAGCGCCTCACCTGGCTCACGGGCCGCATGCCCCTGCCGCCCCGATGGAGCCTCGGATACCTCGCCTCGAGCATGGAGTACACAGAGGCACCGGATCCGGGGGAGCGCCTGGAGGCTTTCGCCCGCCGCCTGGCAGAAGAGTCGATCCCGTGCGACCTGGTGCACCTCTCCTCCGGGTATTGCCGTACCCCGGACGGGCAGCGCCACGTCTTCCAGTGGGACCGGACCCGTATCCCCGATCCGCCGGCCCTGATGCGGCGGCTCCACGAAGCGGGCCTGCGGGTGGCGGCCAACATCAAGCCGGCCGTCCTCACGACCCACCCGCGCTTCCAGGAGCTGGAGAGCCAGGGTTGCCTCGTCCGGCAGGCCGGCGGGGGCTCTCGGGTGTACCTGCAGGGGTTCTGGGGAGGCCAGGGGGCGCACCTCGACTTCACCGCCGAGCAGGCCCGGCGGTGGTGGGGAGAACAGGTGGAGCGGTGCCTGCTCGACGCGGGCATCGACGCGACCTGGAACGACAACAACGAATACCCGCTCTGGACGGCCGACGCACAGGTCGCTCTAGGCCATCCGGCCCTCGCGCTCAACCCCGTCCAGACCCTGCTGATGGTCAAGACGTCCCGCGAAGCCCAGCTGCGCCACCGCCCCGGCGTGCGGCCGTACGTGATCACGCGCAGCGCGAGCGTCGGGATGCAGCGCTACGCCCAGACCTGGTCGGGAGACAACACGACGTCGTGGCGGACCTTGCGGTACAACGTTCCCATGGGGCTCAACCTGGCTCTATCCGGGATGGCCAACGCCGGCCACGACGTGGGAGGCTTCTTCGGCGACGAGCCCGATGCGGAACTGCTGGTGCGGTGGGTGCAAAACGGCATCTTCCACCCGCGGTTTTGCATCCACTCGTGGAATTGGTCCGGCCGCCCCACCGAGCCGTGGACGTACCCCGAGACGACGCCCATCATCCGGGAGGCCATCGCGCTGCGTTACCGGCTGCTGCCGTACCTGTACTCTCTGTTCTGGGAGGCGGCCACGGAGGGGCATCCCATCCACCGGCCGCTCGTCTACGAGTTCCAGGAGGACGAGCGGGCCAGGGGCGAATCCTTCGACTTCATGCTGGGGCCGTTCTTGCTGGTGCCGCTGGTGGCCGAGCCGGGAATGAGGGCACGGCCTGTCTATTTCCCCGGAAATGTCGAATGGTTCGACTTTTTCACGGGAGCGGTCGCAGGGCGCGGAGGGGAGGAGCACGAGATCCCCGTCCCCCTGGAAAGGCCGGCGGTGCTCGCCAGGGAAGGAGCCCTCGTGCCCGTCGGCAAGGTCGTGCCGCACGTGGGAGCGAGTCCGGATGACTTCCGGGGGGTGCGGGTCTACCCGGGGCGCGACGAGGACGGGGAGAACTCGTTCGTCCTGTACGAGGACGACGGGGAGACGCTCGCGTACCAGCAGGGGGCTTTCGCTCTCGTGACCCTTCGTGCTCGATGGGATCGCCGGGAGGTGCGCGTCTCGGCGAGCGTACGCTCGCCGGGGGGATGGAGGCCCGCCTACGGCAGCGTGCGCTGGCTGTTACCCCCGCGCGAGGCGCGCCGGCTCGTCGTGCAAGGCGACGAAACGGGCAGGGGCGTGGACCCCGAAAGCGGCTGGCCGTTCGTCGATGTGGCCCTGCAACCGGAAGGATGAGCCGGGGCGCTGCCGATGAAGCAAGGAGCCGCCGGGTCTTCAGTCCGGGCGGGCCGTCACCCAGGCGTGGTCGGGATCGTCGTGGACGCTCAGGTGCCGCTCGGCGCCGGCCAGGGCCCACAGGTAGTAGATGCGATACCCCGGGGCCGCCGCTACCGGGTGGTACCCGAAGGGTAACAGCGTAACGTCGCCGTCCAGGACGCGGTACGCCTGATCGATTTCCCGGGAAGGGCTATAGATCATCTGGACGCCGAAGCCCTGGGGCGGGTCGACCCGGAAGAAGTACACCTCTTCCAGGGGAGTCTCCACGCCGGGGATGGCCGTGTCGTGCTTGTGGGGCGGGTAACTGGACCATTCGCCGGGCCGGTTGAAGGTTTCCCCCACCAGCAGGCGCCGGGCCGGTACCCGCTCGTCCACCAGATCGTGGACTTCTCGCTGGTAGCCCGGCTTCCCCCGCACGGCCACGCGGACCTCCTCCGGGCGGATCCAGACGGGGCGGGGCGCCCGGCCCGCGGCGGGCGTTGCTGCACCCGGTTGGCCGGCGTGGCCGGTGGGTGACGTGATCCATGCCGCCAGCAGCGGGGCGTGAGCCCGGATGACCGCCTCGGTACCGGGCGGCAGGTAGACCGCGCTGGCCCGTTGCCGGAAGACCCCCGCTCTCGGGCCCACCGGATCGAAGGCGAAGCCCTCGGGCGCCCCGGGCACCCGGCCCTGCACGCCCAGACTGCCCTCCACGAGCACGAGCACCGCCTCCTCGCCGGCGAGAGCCACCTCTTGGACCTGGCCCTCCTCCAGGCGCAGCAAACCGAAGGAGAGATGGCGCAGGTCTGCGCCTGCCCGGGCCACCCACTCCAGCCCCTGCGCTCTCCGGGGCCTGCGGTGAAGACGCACGTCTGCCGACAACGATCGTCCGCTCCCTTCCTCCGCTCGAGACCTCGCCGCCGTCGCGCGAGCCGTGCCCACCTGCCGGGCCCGGCTCAGATCCGCGCTGCGTCGACGAAGCAGTGCATCATCTGAGGAGTGAGCACCCGGAATGCCTCGGCCCGCTCGCATCCTGCCGTCGCGCCGTACTCCCGCGCCTTCAGGTCGAAGTAAAACTTGTACAGCTCCAAAGTGGGGCCGTCCACCTGGCTCCGGTGGCAGGCGATGGCCTCGAAGCGCCGCTGCCAGTCCTCCTCGCCGACTTCCACGTAGGCGTTGGGATGGGCCGTGTGGAAGTACGCGATCCCTTTCATCGCGTACGGTGTGAACGCCTCGTCGACGGCCGGGTCGGTGCGGATGTGGGGGAAGTTGTAGAGCAAGACCGCTGCCGCGGTCGCCCGCCCGCACCGCAGGTGGTCCGGGTGTGACTCGTAGGGCAGGTTGGGGTCGACGGTCACGACGAGGTCGGGGCGCAGCTGCCGGATGGCCCGGATCACGTCCTGCCGCACCGCGTGCTCGGAGTAGTCGCCCGCATCCGGGTACCCGAGCCAGCGCACCTCCTTGACGCCGAGGACCCGTGCCGCCTTCTCCTGCTCCTCCCTGCGCAGGGCTGCCAGGCTGCTCGGAGTCAGACCGCGGTCAAGCGTGCCCACCGAGTCGTCGGTCACGGTGAGGTAGACGACCTCGACCCCCAACCGGGCCAGCTTCGCGATGGCCGCGCCCACGCCGATATCGACGTCATCGGGGTGCGGCTGCACGCACAGGATCCGCCGCGCATCCTCGATCCTGGGCAGCGGCAGCGCCGAGCGCAGCACGTCGATGGTCTCAGGAGCCATGAGCCACCATCCCTTCCTCTACGGCCAGCGCTTCGAGGCGTCGCTTTCCCGGCAACAGCATCATACCGGAAAGCCCGGCGCCGAGTCCCGCCGCGGAGTGGGTAGCAGGCCCCGGGGAACCCGGGAAAGGCGGGCGAGGAAATGACGAAAGACGCAAGACGGAGAGGATCGGCCGGCGGCGCGAGGGCCGGGCAGCGGCTGCGGCGGGGGCTTCTGCAGCGCTAGCGCTGCCCGGCCGGCCGTTCCCCTCTCAGACGGAGGAGCGGCGGGACTGGCGGAGTTCGTCGCGCATGTGGCGAAACTCCTCGGCCGTGATTTCCCCCCTCGCGAACCGTTCTTCCAGGATGGCCATGGCGCGGCTCTCCTCGGCGCGGGCCCACGTCCTGCCGGGCGACGTCAACGCCCTGACGAGCAGCACGATGCCGGCGATGACCAGCGCCCAGAAGACGATGGTCATGACCCCGCCGATCCACCACGACCCGTACGCCATGACGCCGGGACCGCCACCCCAATGCCACGTCCACACGATGGCGTCACCTCGCAACGGCATTGTCGCGCAAAAAGGGCCGGTTGATGCCGAACGGGTGGTGGGCAGCGCCGAACGGATGATGCAGGGTGTGTGAAGAAACGGTGAGGCCAGCGGCATAAGCCGAGCGTGGGAGGGAATCGGCCATGTCTACGGGAGATACTGCCCGTGTGGCGCTGGTACTGAGCGGGGGCGGAGCCCGGGGCGCGTATCAGGTCGGGGCGCTTCGAGCCGTGGCCGAGCGCTTCGGCCCGCAGGGCATCGGCATCGTCAGCGGGTCGTCCATCGGGGCGGTCAACGGCGCCGTGATGGCGGAGGGCATCGAGGCCGGCAACCTCGAGGGGGCGCTGGCGGCGCTCGAGCAGGAGTGGCTTTCCCTGTCGGGCCTCCTGCGCTTCAACTGGCGGGCGCTCCTGCGGGCCTCGTGGCGGCTCGTGGTACACGGGCCGTCGCCCCTCGTGCTGCAGGCCGTCGATTCCCTGCTCGACGGCGAGGTGGTGGTGCGGCGGCTGTGTCGCTTCCTGCCGCCCCGGCGGCGCATGGGCGACTTTCGCCGCGTCGATCTGGTGGTGACGGCGACCGACCTCAACGAAGGGGTGACCCACGCGTTCGACCGTACGCAGCCGGACGTGCGGGTACTGGATGCGGTGCTGGCCTCGTCGGCGTTCCCCGGGGCCTTCGCCTCCCGCCGGATCGGGCTGCGCTGGTACGTGGACGGAGGCATCTTCGACAACGCGCCGCTCGACCAGGCGATTCGCCGGGGAGCCACCGACATCGTGCTCGTCGGCACCGCCCCGCGGTGCGGCGAGGGAGCGCCGGGGTACGAAAGCGGGCCGTTCGCCGACGTCTATGCGGTGATGCGCCGGTTGTGGCCGCTGATGCTCGACCGGCTCCTGTACGGAGACCTGCGCAAGGCGTTGCTCGTCAGCGAGATCGTCTCGATCATCGAGGAGAGCCCCGACCCCGACAGCCCGGTCATGCGCCGCCTGAAGCGGGCCATCGGGTACGAGAGCGCAGGGCGCCGCAAGCGGGCGCTCAGCATCGTACCGATCTGCCCCCCGGAAGGTGTGGACGCGCCGGGCACGTTCGGCTTTGGCGAGAGCCGGGCGATTGCGTCCTTGATGCGCCAGGGCTACGACGACGCGCACCGGATCCTGGCGCAGCAACGGCCCGCCGGCCCGGCAGGGACTGCGGTGCGAGCGACGTAAGCAAGGGCTCACCGGGCGGGTGCCGGGCGTGGGGGGGGGGCGGGCGAGGCATCCGTGAGAAGGGCGGTCGATCGGGCATGGCGGAGACCCCGCGGAGCTCCTACGGGCTGGAGCGGCACGGCATCGTCAACACGGGCAACGTGTACTGGAACCTGGTGACCCCTGCGCTCTACGAGGAGGCCGTGCGCCGCCGGGAGGGCTCCATTTCCCACCTCGGGCCGCTGGTGGTCCGCACGGGCCAGCACACCGGGCGTAGCCCCCGCGACAAGTTCATCGTGGACGACGAGGTCGCTCACGACAAGATCTGGTGGGAGGCCAACCAGCCCATGAGCCCGGAGCGGTTCGACATGCTGTATGCGCGGCTGCTGGCCTACCTGCAGGGCAAGGACCTGTTCGTTCAAGACCTGTTTGCCGGGGCGGATCCGCGCTACCGGATGCCCATCCGGGTGATCACCGAGCGGGCGTGGCACAGCCTCTTCGCCCGTAACCTCTTCATCCAGCCCTCGCCTGACGGGCTGCGGGCGCACGAGTCGCGGTTCACCCTCATCCACGCCCCGGGGTTCACGGCGGTGCCGGAGGTGGACGGCACCCGGTCCGGGGTGTTCATCGTGCTCCACTTCGGTAAGCGGCTGGTGCTCATAGGTGGCACCAGCTACGCCGGCGAGATCAAGAAGTCCATCTTCACGGTGCTCAACTTCCTGCTGCCCCAGGAGCGCGTGCTCTCGATGCACTGCGCGGCCAACGTGGGGCGGGAGGGGGACGTGGCGCTCTTCTTCGGGCTGTCGGGCACCGGCAAGACCACGCTGTCGGCCGACCCGGAGCGCAGCCTGATCGGCGACGACGAGCACGGGTGGAGCGACACGGGCGTCTTCAACTTCGAGGGCGGCTGCTACGCCAAGGTGATCCGGCTGCGGCCGGAGGCCGAGCCGCAGATCTACCAGACCACCCGGATGTTCGGCACGGTCCTGGAGAACGTCACCATCGACGCGGTGACCCGGCGGCTGGACCTGGACGACGACTCCCTCACGGAGAACACCCGGGCCGCTTACCCTCTGAGCCACATCCCGGGGTCGGTGCGCAGCGGGATGGCCGGTCATCCCCGCACCATCCTCTTCCTGTCGGCCGATGCCTTCGGTGTCCTCCCGCCGCTGGCGAGGCTCACCCACGAGCAGGCCATGTACTACTTCCTGACCGGCTACACGGCCAAAGTGGCCGGCACCGAAAGAGGGGTCAAGGAGCCACAGGCGACCTTCTCGACGTGCTTCGGGGCGCCGTTCATGGCGCTGCACCCGACCGTGTACGCGGAGCTGTTGGGGGAGAAGATCCGGGACCACGGCGCTCGGGTGTGGCTGGTCAACACCGGCTGGACGGGTGGCCCCTACGGGCGGGGACGGCGCATGCCCCTCGAACATACCCGGGCCATGGTGCGGGCGATCCTGTCCGGGCAGCTCGACCGGACGCCGGCCGGCAGGGATCCGGTCTTCGGCCTGGAGGTGCCGAAGGAGGTGCCGGGAGTGCCGGCGGAGCTCCTCGACGTGAGGAGCACCTGGCCGGATCCGCAGGCCTACGACCGGCAGGCGCACGAGCTTGCCCGGATGTTCGCGGCCAACTTCGAGAAGTTCGCACCGCAGCTGCCCCAGGCCGTGCGCGCCGCAGGGCCGGCGACGTGATCGGGATGGCAGGCTTGGTGCCGGCCATCGCAGGGGTGCTGGCCGCAAGCCCCTTGTTGCTCCTGTTTGCCGTCACGGGGATCGGCTACGTGGTGGGGCGCGTCCGCGTCGGCGGCTTCACCCTGGGCGTGGCGGCCATCCTGCTGGTGGGGCTCGCCTTCGGCGCCATCGACCCGCGGCTGGCGCTGCCTGGCTTCGTCTACGAGTTTGGCCTGGTCCTCTTCGTCTATACCGTGGGCCTGGCCTCGGGGCCGGGCTTTTTCCGGTCCCTCAGGCGGCGCGGCCTGCGGGACACCGCCCTGGCGGTGGGCGTGCTGGCGCTGGCGGCCGGGATCGCGTGGGGCCTCGGCCGGCTCTTCGGCCTGCCGGGGCCGGTCATCGCCGGGGTTTTCGCGGGCAGCCTCACCAATACGCCTGCCCTGGCCGCCGTGGTGGAGACGCTCCAGGCGCAAGGGCACCAGGCCGCCACCGCTCCCGTGGTGGGGTACAGCCTGGCGTACCCGGCGGGAGTGCTCGTGATGATCGCCTGCATGGGCGCGTGCGCGCGGGCGTGGCGGGTCGACTTCCGGCGGGAGGCACGGGAGTTCGCCCGGGCGACAGGGGAGGGAGGCGACCGGGTCACCAACTGCGACGTCGAGGTGACCCGGCCCGAGGTCACGGGCGTGACGGTGGCCGAGCTCATGCGCCGCCCGGAGCGGTGGGGGCGCCCGCCCTCCGTGCGGGTCATCCTCAGCCGGCTCAAGCGTGGCGGTCAGCAGATGGTGGTCACCGGGGCGACGGTCCTGCAGCTCGGCGACGTGGTCACCCTGGTCGGGCCCGAGGAGGAGCTGGAGCAGGTGGCCCCCCTGTTCGGCGTACCGAGCCGGGAGCGGCCGGAGCTCGATCGCAGCCAGATCGACTTTCGCCGGATCTTCGTCTCCAACCGGGCCGTGGCGGGCAAGCCCATCCGGGAGCTGGACCTCCGGGCCCGGTTCGGGGCCGTCATCACCCGCATCAAGCGGGGCGACGTGGATCTGGTCCCGAGCGCGTCCACCGTGCTGGAACTGGGGGACCGGGTACGGGTCGTGGCGCCGAGGGAGCGACTCGCAGCGCTGGCCACCTTCTTCGGGGATTCCTACCGGGAGCTGTCCGAGATCGACCTTCCGAGCGTCTCGCTCGGTATCGGGCTCGGGCTCCTGCTCGGCTTGATCCCGGTGCCCTTGCCGGCAGGCGCGACCCTCCGGCTGGGGTTCGCGGGCGGGCCGCTGGTGGCCGCGCTGGTGCTCGGCACGCTGGGGCGCACGGGACCCATCGTCTGGATCCAGCCGCACAATGCCAACTTGACGCTCCGCCAAATGGGGCTGGCGTTGTTTCTCGCGGGGATCGGGACCCGGTCGGGTTACGCGCTCTTGAGCACCCTCGAGCAAGCGGGGCCGGGCGTGCTCGTGACGGCGGTGGCGGTAGCCGCCGGAGCCGCCCTTGGCACCCTGGTGGTCGCTTACCGGCTGCTGCGTATCCCCATGCCGGTGGTTACGGGGATGCTGGCGGGGCTGCAGACCCAGCCCGCGCTGCTCGCCTTCGCGACGGAGCAGGCAGGGTCGGAGATCCCGCACGTGGGCTACGCGACCGTCTACCCCACGGCGATGATCCTCAAGATGCTCCTGGCCCAGCTGCTCGTGAGCCGGTAGCCGGCGGGGAAAGGGCGAGAATACGGCGCCCGGCCTCGCCCTCAGGGGACGAGCGCGACCTTGACGGCCCCTGACGGGCCCTTGCGTGCCGCCGCCTGGATCGCTTCCCTCCAGCTCTCCAGCGGGAAGCGGTGCGTCACCAGGCTGCCCAGATCCGCTTTGCCCTGCTCCATGAGCTCTAGGGCGTAGGCCATGGTACGGATGCGCCGCCCGCCGGGAAGCCGCTCCACGCCGTAGCAAAAGGTGCCCTGTACCTGGAGCTCTTTGAGCCAGATGGGGCTCCAGTCGACGTTGCGGGGCGTGGAGGCGAGGCCCACGAGCACGACCCGCCCGCCTGCCCGGGTGAAGCGCAGCGCGTCGTCGATACTCGGCCCCGTGCCCACGCACTCGAACGTGAGGTCGGCGCCGCCGACCGGCACCGGCTTGCCGATGATGGGCCGCAACAGCCGCGCGCCCAGCGCCTCCGCCAGGGCGGGGTAGAGGCGGGGGCCCCGGGCCGTCACGACCAGATCCGCGCCCAACCGGCGCGCCGCCTCGGCCTGGTGAGCATGGCGGGCCGCCACCACGACCCGCCCGGGCGATCCGGTGGCGCGCAGCGCCGCCACGACCGCCAACCCGACCGTCCCGGCTCCTATGACCAGCACCGTCTCGCCGGACCGCGCCGGAAAGCGCAGCACCGGATGCAAGGCCACCGCAAAGGGCTCGGCCATGAGGGCCGCCTCGTCGCTCAGCGAGTCGGGGACGGGGATCAGCTGGGAGTCGTGGGCCAAGAAGTACTCGCCCCAGCTCCCGCCCGTGTCGCGGCACGTACCCGTGAGCATGCCCGGGCTCAACGCCCCGTCCGTGAAGCGCTCGCACAACTGGTAGTCGCCGCGCCGGCAGGCAGGGCAGGGTGGCTCGATGCCCCGCACCTCACAGCCCAACACCGGGTCGACGACCACCCGCTGTCCCGGAGCGGCGCCTCGGACCTCCGGCCCGGCACGCTCCACGACCCCGACGTTCTCGTGGCCGAAGGTGAAGGGAAAGGAAGCGAACGGGGACGTGGAGGGGCTCGACTCCAGGAAGATGGTGTGCAGGTCGCTACCGCAGATCCCGCCCATGCGGGTGCGGATGAGAGCCCAGCGCGGGCCGGGCAGCTCCGGCACCGGCACGTCGACCAGGCGGGTGCTGCCGACGCCCCGGGTCGTGTAAGCGGAACGGGCCACGGCCCCGGCCAGCTTGCCCACCACGAACCGGGGGATGGTGGTGTGGAACTGGACCGCCTTCATGAGCCGCCCCATTTCGTCGCAGCCGGGCCGGTTCCTGCCGGGCAGCCGCGGGCGGTCAGTGGAGAGGGGGCGGAGCCATGCCGGCCACCCGTTCCCAGGCCTCCGCCTCCCGGAGCGCTCGGGCGGCGAGGTCGAAGCGGCCCTCCTTCTCCCAGGCGGCGGCGAGGCTTCGCCACATCCAGACCTGAGAGAGCAAGGAGGGGTGCGCGACGCGGGCCGGCTGCTGCTCTCTGGCAGGAGGGTGCCAGAGGCGCCACCACTCGGGTGGCGGCCCCGGGGGCCATCCGAGGGCCCCCGGCGGCCGGACGGGCCCGGTCTCCTCTCGTTGGCACTCGGGCGACACGACACGACTCCCCAAACATCGAGCCGTCGGCACAACTCTAGCGATAGCATGGCCCCCGCGCCAGGGGCACCCGGCCTTGACACGTCTCCCCGGGGGCAGTGGTCCGGATGTCCTGCGGGTGTATAGTGGAGCCAAAGTTATGCGGCGGGGCAGGTGCTGGCTACAGCATGAAGGCGCCCGACAAGACGGTGGTCTGCCGGACCGTGCGCGGCGAGTTGCGGCGCTTCCCGGCACAGACCTTGCGGTTTCGCCCGGCCGCCTACGGCATTGCGCTGCAGGACGGGCAGGTCCTGGTCGCCCGGTCTCACTTCAGCGGCTACTGGGAGTTGCCGGGAGGGGCCGTGGCGCCGTGGGAGACGCTGGAGGAAGGGCTGGCCAGGGAGTACCAGGAGGAGACGGGGCTCCCCGTGGCCGTAGGGGAGTTCGTCGCGTTCGACCAGGGCTTCATCGCCTTTTTCCAGCATGCCTTCAACTCGCTGCGGTTCTACTATCTCGTCCGGCCCGAGGCCAGCCAACCCACGGCCCAGAAGGACGAGGTGGACGAGGTGCGCTGGATCGACCTCGGCCGGCTGAGCGAAGCGACGATGGCGCCGGGGCACTACCAGGCGTTGATGCGAAGCCTCCACAAGGCCCGCGCCTGAAC
This sequence comes from Limnochorda sp. L945t, assembly GCF_035593305.1. Classification (GTDB taxonomy): domain Bacteria; phylum Bacillota; class Limnochordia; order Limnochordales; family Geochordaceae; genus Carboxydichorda; species Carboxydichorda subterranea. Next base: position 225,990 of record NZ_CP141615.1, read on the forward strand.
CGCGGGCTCGAAGCCGGCGGCCGCCCAAACGGTCGGGTAACGTTACCGCCTGCGGAGAGGATGCCCTCCTGGCAGCCTGTGACCCCGGCTGCCACCCCATGCTATAATGGGACCCGCCCTCAGGGACGGGTGGCACGTTTGGCCGTGCTAGACGGGGAGGTAGCGGTGCCCTGCACCCGCAATCCGCTATAGCGGGGTCGAATTCCCGTCCGCGGCGGGCTCCTGTGGGGTCCGGCCCCGGCACGTGGCGTTGACGGCCGGGTCTTGCGCAGCAGGGACTCATGAACCCCGCCAGGTCCGGAAGGAAGCAACGGTAAGTGAGCCGCCCTGGGTGCCGCAAGGGTGCCTGGCCCGAGCCGTCGACCGGGGTATCGCCCGGAGGAGCGCCGTCAACGACGGGTGCACGGCCTTCTTGGTAGGGAAAGGGCCCGGGCCGCTCCTGACGACCCGGGCCCTTTCGCTCGCGGGGAGACGAGCGTGCATCGAACTCTTTATCGCAAGTGGCGACCCCAGCGTTTCGCCGACGTCATCGGCCAGGAACACGTGGTCCAGACCCTCACCCGCGCCCTGGCGCGGGGCCGTGTGGCCCACGCGTACCTCTTCGCGGGCCCGCGCGGCACGGGCAAGACGACGGTGGCCCGGCTGCTCGCCAAAGGTCTCAACTGCGACCGGGGGCCCACTCCCGAGCCGTGCAACGAATGCCCGTCGTGTGTCGCGATCACGGAGGGCAGCTCGCTCGACGTGATGGAGATCGACGGCGCCTCCAACCGCGGCATCGACGAGATCCGGGAGCTGCGGGAGCGTATCCGCTACGCGCCGGCGCGGGCTCGCTACAAGGTCTACATCATCGACGAAGTCCACATGCTCACCAACGAGGCGTTCAACGCCCTGCTCAAGATGCTGGAGGAGCCGCCCTCGCACGTCGTCTTCATCTTCGCCACCACCGATCCGCAACGGGTGCTTCCCACCATCCTCTCCCGCTGCCAGCGCTTCGATTTCCGCAGGCTCTCGGTGGAGGAGCTCGCCGGGCACCTGGCGGCGGTCGCCAAAAGGGAGGGGGTCCCGGCCGAGCCGGCGGCCCTCCAGCTCATTGCCCGCCACGCCGACGGCGGAGCCCGGGATGCCCTCTCGATGCTGGAGCAGTGCATGGCCTACCGGCCCGAGGGGCTCGACGTGCAGACGGTGGCCGACGTGCTGGGCCTGGTAGGTCCCGAGGCGCTGGCCGACCTCGCGGCCGCCTACGTCGAGGGCCGGGCCTCCGATGCCCTGGCGATCCTGGATAGGCTGGTCAGCGAGAAGGGACTCGATAGTCGCCTCGTGGCGCGGGACCTGCTTGCTTACCTGCGGGAGGTGGCCACGGCCCGCATGATGGGAGGCGGCGGGGAGCGGGCCGGCTCGCCGGCCTTCCCTCGGGTGGGTGACCTGGCGAAGGCGGTCGCCGTCGAGCGGCTCGTAGCGGCCATGGACGCACTGCTGGCGGCGGAGCCCCAGATGCGCTGGGCGCCCGATCCCCGCATCGCCCTCGAGCTCGCGGTGATGCGCCTGGCCGCGCCGGGCGAACGGCCGGCCGCATCACCGCCCGCGGCCGGGCCCGTTTCGCCGCCGGCAGCGGTGCCGGTAGCCCGGGGCCGCGCCGCTTCCGCGCCGCGGCCCAAAGAGCCCCTGGAGCGGCAGGCGCCTGAAGAAGGCGCCCGCAAGGCCGAATCCCACCGCTCGTCCAGGGCGGCTGTTCATCGAGAGCGTCCCGCCCTGGTCATCGACGAGGTCCAGCGGCGCTGGAACGAGGTGCTGGCGGCGCTACGCAACCAGCAACGGCCGGCTGCGGCTCGGGTGGGGGCGCTGCTCAGGGAAGGCCGGCCCGTGCGGGTCGACGGCGACGAGATCACCGTGGGGTTTCCGCCGGGTCGCGCGTTCCACCGCAGCGCCGTCGAGGGCGACGCCAGGGCGCGGGAGGCCGTGGAGAAGGTTCTGGGGCGGCTGTTCGGCCGCCCCGTCACCCTCCGGACCGAGATTCTCGACGGCGTGGCGGAGGAGGAGCCGGCCGGCGAGCCGCCGGCCGGCGAATCTGCCGGGGCGGCGCCGGTGCAGGCTGCGCCCCATGTCCCGGCAGGTCAGCCCACGGTTGCGAGCGGCGCCCCCGCTCCGCAGTCGCAGGGAGCGAGCCCTCGCCCGGCGACCGTCCCGTTCTCGGCGGTCCCGCCGCCCCCTCCCCTCGCACCCCCTCCGCCCCCTCCGCCCGGCCCGCCGGCCTCCGGCGCCGGACCGCCCGGTGAGGCCGAGGGAGACGAGGCTCCCGTACCGAAGCCTTCCGGGGCGTCCCCGGGAAGGGGTCGCTCCGCCGCCAGCCGGGAGCGGCGGGCGCCGGGCAAGCCGCATCAGGCCGCCGGCGCATCGGAGCCGTTCGACGAGGCTACACTGGCGGCAGTGCTGCAGATCCTGGGCGCCCGTATCATCAAGGAGTTCGAGGAGCCGCCGGGAGAGGCGGCCGCGGCGGCCGGGGCAGACGAGGGCGGCGAGCAGGCGGCCGGGCACGGGAGGCCCCACTCGCCCGGCGAGGCCCGCCAGGAAGGAGCGTGAGCGAGCATGCCCCAGGGTTTCGGAGGCCCGTTCAACGTGGCCAAGGCGATGAAGCAGATGCAGAAGCTGCAGCAAGAGCTGCAGAAGCTCCAGGAGGAACTGGCCGAGCGCACGGTCGAAGCCTCCTCAGGGGGAGGCGCCGTGACGGCCGTCGTGGACGGCAGCGGGCGGTTGCGCTCGGTACGCATCGATCCGGCCGCCGCGGACCCTTCTGACCTGGAGATGCTGCAGGACCTGGTGGTGGCGGCGGTCAACGAGGCGCTGCGCCAGTCCAAGGCGATGACGGAGCAGGCCATGGCACGACTGTACGCCGACCTCGGATTGCCCGGCGTGCCGGGACTGACGGGATAGCGCGCCCGGCATGGAGTACGCACGACCCATCGCCCGGCTCGTGGACGAGCTGACGCGCCTGCCCGGCATCGGCCCGAAGACGGCGCAGCGGCTCGCGTACTTCATCGTGCGGATGAGCAGCGAGCAGGCTCACCGGCTGGCCGACGCCATCGTCCAGGCCCGGGAGAACACCCGCCAGTGTTCCGTCTGCTTCAATTTCACCGACGTCGACCCGTGCCGCTTGTGCCAGCCCAACTCGGGCCGCGACCGGGCCGTCCTCTGCGTGGTGGAGGAGCCCAAGGACGTGGTGGCCATGGAACGCACCCGCGCCTTCAAGGGGCTTTACCATGTCCTGCACGGGGCGATTTCGCCCATGGAAGGCATCGGCCCCGAGTCCCTGCGCATCAAGGAGCTCCTGGCCCGCTTGCAGGGAGGCCAGGTGCGAGAAGTCGTCCTGGCCACCGACCCCAACGTCGAGGGGGAGGCGACCGCCATGTACCTGGCCCGCCTGCTCAAGCCGCTCGGGGTCAAGGTGACCCGTATGGCCCACGGTATGCCGGTCGGAGGGGACCTCGAGTATCTCGACGAGCTGACGCTCGCGCGCGCCCTGGAGGGGCGCCGGGAGCTCTGAGCTCGGAAGGTCACCCGTCCTTCCTCTGCTCCTGCCAGGCTCCGTGCTTTTCCGTGAAGCGGGCACGGCATAGACAGGCCCCGGGGGCATAGAGTGTACCGCCGGGCGCGCCGGGGGCACGCCCGGCGGTCGCTCACCACTCGGCAACCGGGGTGGTCCATCGGATGGCACACGTGGAGAACTGGCGCCCGCCCGTGCCCGACGACCTGGTCGCCATGATCGACAAGGCACGCCGGGACTGGCTCGCCGCCCGAAACGAGTTCGACGCGGTGACCGACCCCGACCTCATCGACCATGCCATCTACGCCATGCATGCGGCGGAGCGCCGCTACGTCTACCTCATGCGGATGGCGGCACGCCTGCGGGGAGGTCGCCGCGGCGAGCCGGACGGTCCGGACCCTGCGTCGACCGAGAGCCCGCCTCAGCCGTAGAAGTGAACGTCCAGGACCGTCGCGGCGAGGATGACCAGGCTCACGGATCCCCCGGGACTCCACGCACGCCGCGGCCGGGAAACGTGGGGCAGGGACAGGGTCAAACGGGCATGCTGCCAGGCGAGGAGGAGCGCGCTGAGAGCCACGCCCCCGAAGTACCAGCCGGCCCGGCCCGTTGCCCATCCGGCCATCACCCACGCAAGTACGGCGGCGGCGTGCGCCCACCGGGCCACGGCCACGGCGCCACGAGGGCCCGGGTGCCGGGGCAGCCACGGAGTCCCCTGCTCTCGGTCGCCTGCGTCGTCCGGCGGCGCGTGGAGAAGATCGAGGCCCGAGACCCAGAGACCGGCCGCCAGGCCCAGCAGCCACGTGGGCCCCTCGACGGCCGCGCGGATCGCTACCCACCCGCCGGCAGGCCCGGTCGCCTGCGCCAGCCCCAGGAAGGCGCGGTACGCCCACGTCCAGCGCCGGGTATGCGGCACCACGACGAACGCGAGCACGGGGATCGGAGAAAGCCACAACGCGAGCGCGTTGAGCTGGCCCGCCGCAACGAGGAGCAGGAGCGTACCCGACAGCGCGACCAGCAAGGCCCGGCCCGAGTCCACCGGGCGAGGGGAGGCAGTGGACCCGCCCGCTGAGCGCCGCTCGACCCGGTCGACGTCAGCGTCCACGACCCGGTTGATGGCCGTGGCAGCGGCGCAGGCACCGGCAGCGGCCAGGGTGAGCCAGAGCAGCTGCCGGGCCGGCGGGACGGCGCCGGCCGCCAGGATGGCGGCGGCGTAGACGAGGGGAACGGCGAGCGCTGCAGGCTTGCGCGGCAAGGGTAACCGGGCGGCCGGCTGCGGCGGGGCGGCGGAGGGTGGCGTAACGGCGTGCATGCTCGCTCTGGCTCCCATCCGATCCGGGGTCGGTGACGGGATACGCTCTGCACCGGCCGCCATGGTACCTACCCGGGCGGGACGTGTCAACGAAGGGGGGCGGGCCATGACGGCGTTGCCGGGGCTTCCCGGCCCGGTGCCCGGCTTTACAGGAGTTCAATGGAGCCGTAACGGGGCACGGCTTTACCCGGGGGCGTGCGGCTGGTAAAGTGAAGGCGTGGAGGCGATGCGCCGAGTTTGAGCGCACGGACAGGCCGGGCATTGACGGAGACGGCACCCCTGGTGGAGGCGCTGGCAGAGGCGGCGGGGCGCGCGCCCGCCGTATTTCATACCCCCGGGCACAAGCGCGGCCGCTGGATCGAAGCGGCCGGCGTCTTGCCCGGCGGCGGGTTCCCGTGGGCCTGGGACGGAGGCGATGCCGTCTGGGCCCCCGACCGCGGTCATGACCTGCGAGCGGTGGCGGAGGTGGCATCCGGCCTGGTAGCCCGGCTCTGGGGCGCCCGGCACTCCTGGTTGTTGTGGAACGGCGCCACGGCAGGAGTTGTCGCCAGCATCCTGGCATGCTCGGGCCCGCGAGGACGGATCGGGGTCTCCAGGCTGGCGCATCGCTCGGTGTGGGACGCCATCGTGCTGGCCGATCTCGACCCTGTGGTGATTGGCGGCCGATGGCTGGAGGGCTGGGATATCCCCCTTCCGCCGGACGTCCGGGATCTTCGTGCGGCGACAGATGCCCCCCTCGACGCCCTGGTGGTGGTCAGCCCGACCTATCACGGGATCTGCGCGCCGCTGCAGGATCTGGCCGGCTTCATGCACCCCTCGCCCCTCATCGTCGACGAGGCCCACGGAGCCCACCTCGCCTTTTACCCGGACCCGTCCCCTCCTCACGGGATCGGCGCGGGCGCCCATCTCGTGGTGCACGGCGCCCACAAGACGCTGCCCGCCCTGACCCAGGCCGCTTTCCTGCACTGGACGGGTGCGGCGGCCGAGCCGGGGATCGATGAGGTGACCCGGTGGCTGGAGATGGTGCAGAGCACGAGCCCTCAGCCGGCCTTGCTCGCCTCGCTGGACGCGGCTCGCCTGGAGATGCAGCGCCACGGGCAACGGCGCGTGGCCCGCGCCGTCGAGCTCGCCAGGGGGACCCGCCGGGCCTTGCAGCAGGCGCGGGGAGTGAGGGTGCTGGCCCCGGAGGAGCTTCCGGCCGGGTTCACCCTCGATGAGACTCGCCTCGTGGTAGACGTGGCAGGGCTGGGACTTTCGGGCTGGCAGGCCGCTTCGGAGCTGGTCGGCGCCTGGGGCGTCTGGCCGGAGATGGCGGGGGCCCGCCACATCGTCTTCCTGTTCACGGGTGCGGACGACGCCGGGAGCGTCGATCGCCTGGTAGGCGCCCTGACGGCCCTGGCGGCCCGGTCACCCTCCGGCGCCACGGGGCGCTTGCCGGCACTGGCGCGCCTTCCTGCACCCGGGCGCCGGGTGATGCGGCCGGCAGAGGCGGCCCGACACCGGGCGCGGCGTCTCCCGTGGCCGCAGGCCTCGGGTCATGTCAGCGCCGGCGTGGTGGCTCCTTATCCTCCGGGGATCCCGCTCATCACCCCCGGAGAGGAGATTACGGAAGAGGCGGTGGCGTACGCCCTGGATGTGCGACATGCCGGAGGTGTACTGCGGGGCAGCCCCGCAGAGGGTCGGGAGGTATGGGTCGCCGCGTGAGGGCGCAATATCCCCTGTCGGTGGTGAAGGCTCGATTTGCTGAAGGCTGCAGCACGGCGCGAGGTCGTTGACAATCTGGCCCAGCTCCTGGAGGTGTTGCCTCCGCACATCCGCGCCGAGCTGGAGGCGATGGACCGGTTGCACGAACTGATCGAGATCGTGCTCGACCTGGGCCGCCAGCCCGAGGCGCGCTTTGCCGACAGCTTCGTCTACCTGAGCGACGACTACGTCTCCCGGGAGGATCTCGATTACGTCACCAAGCGGGTGGGGCAGTTCGGCCAGGACAACCGTGCCGGCATCGAACGCACGCTGCACCGCATCTCGGCGATCCGCAATCGCAACGGCACCATCATCGGGCTGACCTGCCGCATCGGGCGTGCCGTCTTCGGCACCATCGACATCATCCGCGACGTCGTGGAAGAGGGGCGCAACATCCTGCTGCTGGGCCGCCCTGGCGTCGGCAAGACCACGATGCTGCGCGAGGTGGCGCGGGTGCTCGCCGACGACTTCTCCAAGCGGGTCATCGTCGTCGACACCTCCAACGAGATCGCCGGGGATGGGGACGTGCCGCACCCGGCCATCGGGCATGCCCGCCGGATGCAGGTACCGCGGGTCGACCTCCAGGCCAGGGTCATGATCGAGGCCGTCGAGAACCACATGCCCGAGGTCGTGGTCATCGACGAGATCGGCACCGAGGAAGAGGCGCAGGCGGCGCGCACCATCGCCGAGCGGGGCGTCCAGCTGGTGGCCACCGCCCATGGCAACACCCTCGACAACCTGGTGCTCAACCCCACCCTCTCCGACCTGGTGGGCGGCATCCAGGTGGTCACCCTGAGCGACGAGGAGGCGAAGCGGCGGGGCACCCAAAAGAGCGTGCTGGAGCGCAAGGCGCCGCCCACCTTCGACGTGGTGGTCGAGATCCAGGACCGGGACCGCCTGGCCATCCACAAGGACGTGGCCTCGGTCGTGGACATGATGCTGCGGGGGATGGAGCCCAGCCCGGAGATCCGGGTGCGCGGGCCCGAGGGAGCCATCGAGGTGCACCAGGGGGGAAACCCTCCTCCTGAGGAGCCGCCGGCGCCCGAGGCGGCCCGGTTCGAGACCTGGAAAGTTGCAGGCAACGGCAACGGGCCCGGTACGCCAGGGGGCCGGTTCGCCGCTCCCGGAGCCAACGGGGGCAGGGGATTCGGCATCTCCCGCGATCCTGTGGCGTCAGCGAGCGCAGGCGGACCGGGATGGCGCGGGCCGAGCCCTTCCAGGCTTTGGGGAGGCAGCCGTCCGGTGCGGCTGTACCCGTACGCGGTGAGCACCACCCGGCTGCAAAAGGCGTTGTCGGTCTGCCCGGTGCCGGTCCAGATCACGCAGGATCTGGAGGGCGCCGACATGGTGCTCACCATCAAGGGGCAGTACCGCAAGATGCCGCGCCGCCTCAAGGAGGCCGAGCACCGGGGGCTCCCGATCCACGTGATCCGCTCCAACACCCTGGCCCAGATGGAGCAGTTCCTGGAGAAGACGTTCATGACCGACGAAGGAGCAAGCGCCCTGCTGGAAGCGCAACGGGCCGTGGAGCAGGCCCGCCAGTCGGCCCGGCCGGTGGAGCTGATGCCGCGCACCGCCTACATCCGCAAGCTCCAGCACGAACTCATCGAGCGCTACCACCTGCGTTCGACGAGCATCGGGGAGGAGCCCAACCGGCGGGTCATGGTGCTCCCCGAGGAGGTTCCATGAGCCCCGCGGGGGCGCCGCCGGGGGCGCTCATCACCTTCGAGGGGCTCGACGGTACCGGCAAGTCGACGCAGGCGCGGCGCCTCGCGCGCTGGCTCGAACGCCAGGGTGTACCGGTGCTCCACACCCGGCAGCCCGGGGGTACGGCGGCCGGGCGGCGGATGCGGGCCATCGTGCTGGGTCACGAGCGCCGCGGCGTGCGCCTCGCTCCCGAGGCCGAGCTCCTGTTGATGATGGCGGACAGGGCGCAGCACGTCTCGGAGGTGGTGCGCCCTGCCCTCGAAGAGGGCCGGTGGGTGATCTCCGAGCGGTTCGCCGACTCCTCCGTGGCGTACCAGGCTTGGGGGCTGGGGATCGACGCCGAGCTGGTCGAGCGGCTCAACCGTTTGGCCACGGGAGGCCTGGTGCCGGACCTGACGCTGTGGCTCGACCTGCCTTCCGGGGTCCTTCCGGGGCGGCGGCAACGCCCCCGCAGGGATCGGATCGAGGGGCGCGACGAGGGGTTTTTCGCGCGGGTGCGCGAAGGATACCTGGCTCTGGCCGCCGCCCATCCGGAGCGGATCGTTCGCCTCGACGTGACCGGGTCGAGCCGGGACCGGGTGGAGGCGCTCGTCCGAACCGCGGTCATGGAGCGCCTGGGCCGGCGGCTCCAGGAGGTGACCGGCCGGACCCGGCCGAACCACGGTGGGGAGGAGGCGGGTGCCCTGTCATGAAGCTCTTGATCGCCGTCGTGCAGGACCAGGATGCCGGGCCCTTGATGCAGCGCTTGGTGGATCAGGGTTTCGGGGCCACCAAGCTGGCGAGCACGGGGGGCTTCCTCCGGCAGGGCAACACCACCATCCTCATCGGCCTCGAGGATGCGCAGGTCGACGCGGCGGTGGAGTGCATCCGCCGGACCTGCCGCCACCGGCGCCAGGCGGCCGCAGGCGCGGGGGACGTCGAGGTAGGAGCGGCCACCATCTTCGTGTTGCGGGTCGACCGGTTCGAGCGGATCTAGCCCGCGAAGGCCCTGCGTGAAGGACGGCCGCGATGGAAAGCGCACGGATCGAGGGGCTTCCCCGGCGGCGCCGCCCCACTCAGATAGGCCGGCCCCGGGCCGGCTCGACGGCCAGGACCGCGAGCGGCGAGCGGCCGGCCGGCGTCTTCCGGACGGAGCTGGCCGATGCCGACCGGCGTCGCCGGCGGCAGGAGATGGAGCAGGCGCTGCGCGAGGTGGACCGGTGCGCGGGAGAGCTGCGCCGCTCGCCCGGCGAGGCGACCGTCTTCGCGTATCGCCAGGCCGTGCGGCGCCTGCTCGAGCTCGCCCTTGCCGGCACGTACCGGGTCGACCGGCGGGTCGCGGTGGACGGGCGGGGGCAGCGGCGTCTGCATGCCGTGATCCAGGAGGTGGATGCAGCGCTCGACCGGCTCGTCCGGGACGTCCTGGCGCGCCAACAGCCCGCTCTGGCGCTGGCGGCCCGGCTCGACGACATCCGGGGGCTGCTGCTCGACCTTGTCCGCTGACGCGCCGTCGCCTGCCGCACCGGTTCGGTGGTCTGCGATCGTGGGGCATGCACGGGCGGTCGGGTGGTTTCGCCGCGCGATCCAAGGTGGCCGCATCGGCGGGGCCTACCTGCTCCACGGGCCCCGCGGGGTGGGGAAAGCGACGCTGGCCAGGGCCGTGGCGGCCGCCCTGCTCTGTGAGGCGCCTGACGAAGACGGGGAGGCATGCGGGCGCTGCGACGCATGCCAGGCGGTGGCCCGGGGCCGTCATCCGGACGTCGTGTGGGTGGCCCCCTCCACGGAGGCCGGCAACATCACCATTCAGCAGATACGGGACCTGCGGATGCGCCTGAGCCTTTCCCCCCAGCGGGGGGCGTGGACCGTGGCGGCGCTGGAGCGGGCCGACCGGCTCACGCTCGAAGCGGCCAACGCTTTCCTCAAGTCCCTGGAAGAGCCGCCCGGCCAGACGGTGCTCTTCTTGCTGGCCGAAGAGGTCGACGCCCTGCCTGAGACCATCCGCTCCCGTTGCCTGCCTTTCTACCTCGGACCGGTCGATCGCTCCCTCATCGCAAGGACGCTCGAAGAGCGCCTCGGATTGGCCCCCGAAGAGGCCAGGCGCCGGGCCCTGGCATCGGCCGGACGTCCGGGCTGGGCCATGGAAGGCTGGGAGGGAGCGCTGCGGCGGCGCCAAACCGCGATCGACTGGTTGCGCCAGGCCCTGGTCCAGCCGCCGGCCCGGGTCGACCGGTTGACCCGTGAACTGGAAGGGGGCGATCCTGGCGAAGTGGACGAGAACCTTGCTGCAATGATATGGTTGTGGCGGGATGTGGCGGCGTGGGTCTTTGGTGGGAAGCAACCGGACATCGTGACCGGCGATCAGGAGATGGAGGCGCTGCTCCGCCGGATCCGCCCGGTGGGGGCTGTGGAGGGGCTCCGGACCTTGATCCGGGCGAGGGAGATGATCGCCCGGTACACGAGCCGCCGGTTGACGCTCAACTGGGCGTGGATGGTGCTGCGCCGGGCAAGCTGCGGGGACCGGTCCGCGTCGTAGCGGTGCGGTTGGGCCGCGCCGGCCGGGTCTACTACTTCGATCCCCGGGATTTGCCCCTGACCCGCGGGGCGTGGGTCGTCGTGGAAACCCAGAGGGGGCTCGAGACCGGGCAGGTCGTGGTCGAGCCGCGGGAAGTGGTCGCGGAGAAGGTCGTGTGGCCGCTTCGTCCCGTAGTCCGCCTGGCGACCGAGAGCGATCTCGCACAGCGGGACCAGTGGCAGCAGAAGGAGCAGCAAGCTTTCGCCCTCGGGATGGAGAAGGTGGAGCAGCACCACCTGCCCATGCGGATCGTCGACGCCGAGTACGGTTTCGACGGATCCCGTCTCACCTTCTACTTCACGGCTCCGGAGCGGGTGGATTTTCGCGAGCTGGTGCGGGATCTCGCTTCGACCTTCCACACCCGGATCGACTTGCGGCAGGTCGGCGCCCGGGACGTCGCGCGGATGGTCGGGGGGATCGGGCCGTGCGGGCGGCCCGTTTGCTGCGCCTCTTTCCTGTCCGAGTTCCGGCCCGTCACCATCCGCATGGCCAAGGACCAGGGCCTTCCCCTCAACCCGGAGAAGCTCTCGGGCCTGTGCGGGCGCCTGATGTGCTGCCTCGCCTACGAGCTCGATCGCGTGCCGGCTACGGTGACCACCGCGGCCACGGGCGCCGACGGCACGGCCCGCCCTGCCGGCTGCCCGCTCAACGGGTGTGGCGGCGATGGCCAAGCGCCGGGCCCGGCACCGGGCGAATCCGCCGACCCCGATGGCCCGGCGGCCGCATTGCCGGCCACGGATGGGGCCACCCGGAGGCGGCCGCGCCGGCGCAGGCGTCACCGGAGGCCTTCAGCCGCTTGAGCGGGATCCTGTGGGTCTGCGGGACCCCCATCGGCAATCTGCAGGACGTTTCGTTGCGCCTCGTGGAGACCCTCAAGGCGGTCGACCTGGTGGCATGCGAGGATACCCGCCGCGCCCTCAAGCTCCTCAACCACCTCGGCATCCGCAAGCGGCTGGTCAGCTACCACGAGCACAACGCCGCCCATCGCCTGCCGTTGTTGCTGCAAAAGCTGCACGAAGGGCTGCAGCTCGCTCTCGTGACCGACGCCGGGATGCCGGTCGTCTCGGACCCGGGTTGGGAGCTGGTGCGGGAGGCGGCCGCCTCCGGGATCGCCGTGCGGGTGGTGCCCGGTCCGTCGGCCGTGGTCTCCGCTCTGGCGGTCTCGGGGCTACCGGGGCAGCGCTTCTGGTTCGAGGGGTTCTTGCCTCGCCAGCCCAAGCGCCGGCGAGAGCGGCTGGAGGCGTTGCGGGACCTCCCCGGCACCCTCGTCTTCTTCGAGGCTCCTCACCGTCTGGCGGCGAGCCTGCAGGCGATGGCAGAGGTTCTAGGGGCGCGCCCGGCCGCCTGCGCGCGAGAGCTGACCAAAGTCCACGAGGAGGTCGTCCGGGGGAGCCTGGTCGAGCTCGCCCGGCGCTTCGAGCAGGCGGAGCCGCCGCCCCTGGGCGAGTGCACCATCGTGGTGGGCCCTCCGCCCGCGCTTTTGCACTGCGAGAGCACTAAAAACATCCAGTATACATGAGCCGCACCCGTTGTGCCTGGCGCGAGCGCCTGCTAGAATGACCCCCAAAACTACTCGCAGCCACCCGGGAACGGCCCGCGACGGGCGGGAGACGGAGTAGAGCAGGCGCCGGGCCCGGACATGCGTATCGGTGGGGCGGGTCAAAGGGCGTCCCGCCGGTTTTCGTCTTGACCCACGCGCCGTTGCCGAAGGCCTCTCCCTCTCTACGGGTACGGCCCGGCCGGAGAAGGTGATGGCCGTGACCCAGTGGCCCCTGCGCCAGGCGGGAGCTGCCCCGGCCGAATACGCCCGCCACTACGAGCATGGGAATTGTGGGCTGGCCGCGGTCTTCTCCAGGGACGGCCGCCCCGATCGGGCGGTCCTCGAACGGGTCCTGACCTATCTCGGCCGGCTGGCCCACCGGTCCGGGTCGGTCGAGGGGGAGGGGGACGGCTGCGGCATCCAGACGGACATCCCGCGAGCTCTGTGGGCCGGGCGGTTGGAAGAGGCCGGCCTCGACCCGGAGCTGGCCCGGCACCCTTCCTTTGCCGTCGCCCATCTGTTCGTCTCGTCTCCCTCCTCTGATCTCGTCGAGCGGATACGCCATTTCCTGGCCCGGCGCGGCATCCGCCTTCTCGTATCGTGCCTCGACCGTGCCGTCGTCGAGGCGCTGGGGCCCCGGGGGCGGAGGCAGGCGCCTGCGTTCTGGCAGCTGGCCCTGATGGTCGACCCGCCGGGGGTCGACGGGTGGTGGCGCCCGGGCTTGCTCCCGTTCGAAGGGGACGGGACGCTGGGGTCGGCCCAGCGGCGGCTGTCGGCCCTGGTGGGCAGCCGCCTGTTCGAGTCGTCGCTGGAGCTCGAGCGGGCGTTCGAGTCGGTCCACGTCGTCTCCATGAGCGCCCACACGGTCGTTTACAAGGTGCTGGGCGACGTGGGGCATCTGCAGGCCTTCTACCCGGACTTGCAGGACCCGGCCTTCGCCACGAGGGCGGCCATCGGCCACAACCGGTACTCCACCAACACCATGCCGACCTTCGATCGGGCGCAACCGTTCACCGTGCTCGCGCACAACGGGGAGATCAACACGATCCGGCGCCTGGTGATGGAGGCGGAGCAGGTCGGCATCCCCACGATCCTGGGCGGGAGCGATTCCCAAAACCTCAACCGTACGGCCGACGCGATGCTCCACCGGATGGGCTATTCGCTGATGGAGACCCTGGAAATCCTTTTCCCGCCCATTCTCAACGAGATCAAGCGGTATCCGGCCGAGTGGCAGGAGTACTACATGTACCTGCGCCAGGCCTGGGGCCCCTTTGCCCAAGGGCCGGCCGCCATCTTCGCCCGGCACCGGGACATGGCCGTGATGGCCGCCGATGCCCTGGGTCTTCGCCCGCTGTGGTACGTGCCGGCTCAAGACGTCGTGGTCTTCTCGTCGGAGCCCGGGGTCGTACCGACGCGGGAACTCGTGTCGGACCCCAAGCCCCTCGGCCCGGGGGAGAAGATGGCGGTGTTGCTGGAGCCGGGCGGCGCGCGGGTGCTCGCTTATCCCTACCTGCAGGAGTGGGTCGTGGAACGCTGGAAGCGGCGAATTGGCGCTGTCGGCGGCTTTGCCCGGTGGATCTCTCCCGCCAGGGCGTTTGCCTCGCCGGCCGGCGCCGGCTCCGAGCCCGGGCCGGTCGAGGAAGCCGTGCTCCAACGGCTGATGGCGGCGTGGGCGTGGCAGGCGGACGACGTCAAGATCCTGGAAGACATGGCCCGGAGCGGCGCTGAGCCCATCGGCTCCCTCGGGTACGACGCCCCGCTGGCCGCCCTCTCCCCTGAACTGCACAACCTGGCCGACTACTTCAAAGAGACCGTGGCCGTGGTGACCAACCCGGCCATCGACCGGGATCGGGAGATCGAACACTTCTCGACGCGGGTCGTGGTGGGGCGCAGGCCGGCTCTCAAGCCGGCAGGGGGCCATGGCGACATGGCGGCCCGTCCGGGAGCCATCGAGCTGCTGCTGCCCGTCTGCGTGGGTGGCGCTCCCCAGGGGAGTGCCCTTGACCTGGAGAGCGCCCGGCGGGTGGCGGCCTCTTTCGAGACGCTGGCGTGGCCTGACCTCGTGGCCGGGCTTTGCGCGACGGTGGTGCCCGTGCGCCGGCGGCGGGGCGAGACCACGGTGGCGGCCTTGCACCGCACGGCCCGGCAGGCGTCCGAAGCGGTCTCTTCTGGCAGCGCCCTGGTGGTGCTGGACGACGGCGGGGTCTTCGAGGACGAGGCGGGCACATGGATGGATCCCCATCTGGTCGTCGCCTTCGTGGATCGGGCGCTACGCCAGGCGGCGGGCTTACGCCGGCGGGCCGGCATCGTCGTGCGCAGCGGAGCGTTGCGCAACCTTCACGACGTCATGCTGGCCCTCGGCCTGGGCGCGGACGTGGTCGTGCCGTGGATGATGGTGGAGCTCGCCGCCCGCAGCGCCGTGGCCGCGGGCCAGAGCGCCGAGCAGGGCGTGGCCCACCTCCTCTCGGCCCTGCACAAAGGGATGGAGAAAGTGATCTCCACCCTGGGCATTCACGAGATCCGGGGCTACGCGCGCCTTTTCTCGTGCATCGGGCTGAAGCCGGAGCTGGCAGTGTTGCTCGAGGTCGAGGCATACGCTGCCTCGGACGGGGCGGGCGTGGGGTTCCAGGAACTGGAGCAGTCGACGGAGCGACGACGGGCCCTCGCCACCGGGGAGGGGGGCTCCGAACCCCGTCTGGTGCGGCCGTTCCACTACTGGCCTCGCATCTGGAAGGCGCTGGCCCAGGCTGCGGAAGGCGCCATCCCGTACGCGGCGGCCGCCCGCCAGATGGAAGAGCTCGAACGGGCCCATCCGGTGGCCCTGCGCCATCTGCTCGCTCTGCGCCCTTCGGGAAGCCCGCTCGAGGGGCCGGTCGACCTTTCCGTCGGAGAACACTCGCTGCCTTTCGTGATCAGCTCCATGTCGTTCGGGTCGCAGGGGGAGCGGGCTTACCGCGCGTACCTCGAGGCCGCGGTGCGGGCCAACATCGTCTGCCTCAACGGTGAGGGCGGCGAGATTCCGGACCTGGTGGGCCGCTGGCCTCGCCACCGCGGCATCCAGGTGGCGTCGGGCCGTTTCGGCGTTCACGCCGAGATGCTCAACGGCGCCTGGGTCATCGAGATCAAGATCGGGCAGGGGGCCAAGCCGGGCGAGGGCGGGCACCTGCCGGGGCGCAAGGTGTCGGCCAAGGTGGCTCGGGCTCGCAACGCCCGGGCAGGCGTCGACCTCATCTCTCCCTCCAACAACCACGACATTTACTCCATCGAGGACCTGGCCCAGCTCATCCACGAACTGCGGACGGTGAGCCCGGCCTCCCGGATCGCCGTCAAGGTACCCGTGGTGCCGGGGATCGGCACCATTGCGGTAGGCATCGCCAAGGCGGGGGCCGACGTCATCAACCTCAGCGGCTTCGACGGCGGCACCGGTGCTGCCCGCCGGCACGCCATCCGCCACGTGGGCCTGCCGGCCGAGATCGGCATCGCAGAGGCCCACAGGGCCCTGGTCGCTTCGGGGCTGCGCCACCAGGTCGAGATCTGGGCCGACGGAGGCATGAAGAGCGCTCTGGACGCCATGAAGAGTATCCTCCTGGGCGCCAACCGGGTCGGCTTCGGCACGCTCGCCATGGTGGCCATCGGATGCACCATATGCCGGGGCTGCCAGCTCGACACGTGTCACGTGGGCATCGCCACGCAGATCGAGGAGGAGCGGGAAGCGCTGGAGCGGGGCCTCAAGCACTTCGTGCCTCGCGACGAGGAGCGGGCCGCGGCGCAGCTGGCCTCGCTGCTCGAGCAGATGGGGGAGGAGCTGGCCACGCTGACCCGGCAGCTGGGGGCCCGGCGCACGCAGGACCTGGTGGGGAGGGTCGACCTGCTCGAACAGGTGGCGCTCCACTCCCGGGTCGACCTCTCGGAGCTCCTCCGGCCTGCGGTCTGGGCACCGGTCGCCCATACTGGCGTGAGCCTGCCGCAGCCGCTCGCCGCCACGAACGAACGCCCGGAACCCGGGCGCCTCAGCCTGCCGGCCGGCTCCCCCTTGGTGGTGGAACAAGCGGTGGCAGTCCGGGAGCGGCTCCTGGCGGGCGACCACCGGGTCGAGTGGGAGACCGACCGGGCGGCATGCTCCGACCGGGTCCTGGCGACCCCGGTGGCCGGCCAGCTGGCCCGCCTGCGGCTCGGCCTCGAAGGGCGGGCCAACGGCTGGCACCAGAGCGGGGCCCGCATCACCGTGCGGGGCGCTGCCTCGGTGGGCAACGGCGCCGCTGCGTTCAACACGGAGGGCGTGGACGTGACCATCGAGGGAGGGGCGCAGGACGGAGCGGGCAAGTGCGCGCTCGGGGGCAGGCTCGTGGTGCTGAAGGGGGTCGGGGCCGGCGGCCGGCGGGTCAACGGGTGCGTGGGCAAGAGCTTTGCCTACGGCGCCCAGCGAGGCCGCTTCTTCGTGCAGGGTGAGGCCGACTCCCGGGCCGCCATCCGCCTCTCCGGCGCCGACGTGGTGTTCGGAGCGATGCCGAGGGTGCCCCTGGACGACTCGCGGGCGAGCGCGGCCAGCACGGCCCAGCTCAAGGGGTTCGCCTTCGAGTACATGACCAACGGGCGGGCCGTGGTACTGGGGGATCCGGGCCCGTGGATCTGTTCGGGCATGACCGGCGGCGTGGTCTACCTGCGCCTGGCGCCTCAGATCGGCCTCGACGAGTACGCGCTGCGCCGGCGCATTGCCAAGGGCGCCCGGGTCCAGCTCGGGCCGATCGACGATACCGGGGAGCGGGACATCCGGGAGCTGCTCGGTGAGTACGCCGAGCTGTTGCGGGCAAGCGGCCAGGTAGACGAGGCGATGGAGGTGGACCGCCTGGCCCGCTCTTGCCGGGAGCAGTTCGTGGCGGTACGTCCGGTGGGGCAACAGGTGGACGTTCGGTTCTCGACCGAGTAAGACGCGATGCCGGGAGCGGAGGCCGCCCGCGTTTTGCGGGGGCGTCGCTCCCGGCATCCGGGGCAATCGGGTCGGTGCATGGCCGTCCTCAGGAGACCTTGCGCAGTTCGCTCAAGCAGGCGGAACAGATGTTTTTCTCGTGGAACCGCCGCAGATCATCAGCGTTGCCACAGAAGATGCACGCCGGCTCGTACTTCTTGAGGATGATCTTTTCGCCGTCGACGTAGATCTCGAGGGCATCCTTCTCGTTGATCTGTAGCGTGCGGCGCAATTCGATGGGGATGACCACGCGCCCCAGCTCGTCGACCTTGCGCACGATACCGGTCGATTTCATCGCCTGTCGCCCCCTTCCGCGGATTCCTATCTCTTCCAGCCCGGTTGCATTATATGGAAGAGTCTCGCGACCGTCAACAGCAAGTCCAACGCCGGCGAGCAATCGAAACCGTGCGGCCCTCTCCGGACCGGCCGAACGCGTTCGTTCACCGTGGCCACACGCGCAGCAGAAGCTGCACGATCCCCGCGGCCACGAGCGGTCCTACCGGCACCCCGCCGAGCACCCAGACCCCGATCAGGGATCCCATCACGAGCCCCAGGAGGGCTTCGGGCTGGCGCTGCATGAGCGTGATCCCGTCGGCGGCCATGCGGGTGGAGTAGAAGCCGACGACGAGGCTGAGAAGCCCTGCCGGCGTGCCCACCATCCGGGAGAAGAGCGTCAGGGCTTGCTGGCCCGTGCTGAGCGCGTTGAGCAGGAGGCTGAGTACCAGGAAGAGGATCCCGAGGTGCAGGCTGTGGTGGGCCGTACCTTCCAGCAGGGGGGCGGAGCCCACGGCCCGCACGCCGAGCGCGACGAGGGCGGCGATCCCCACCGCGTCGTTACCCCCGAGAAGCCCGGCCGCGGCCAGCGTCAACAAGAGCAACGACTCGCCCACGCCATCACCTTCCCTGGACCCATCTGGCGCCGTCGGGAGATACCGGGCGAGATATAATAACGCAGCACCCTTGCACAAAAGGACGGGCATCGCGCCTTTCGGACGGGTGGTGAGGGGCGTTGGCAGAGGCGGTCACCGAAGAGGTCGTGCGGGAGGCCCTGCGCCAGGTCGTCGACCCCGAGCTGGGCCTCAACATCGTCGACCTCGGGCTCGTCTACGGCATCGACGTCCAGGACGGCAAGGTGCACATCCGCATGACCCTGACGGCCATCGGATGCCCGCTGTCGTTCATGGTCAACGAGATGGTCAACCAGGCGGTCCGCCAGATCCCGGGTGTGGAGAGCGTCGAGGTGGAGCTCGTCTGGGATCCGCCGTGGACCCCGGACAAGATGAGCGAAGAGGCAAGAGCCCTCCTGGGCTTTTGGTGAGACGGCGGGCTCTTGCAGGGAAGCGGGGTGCGGGATGACGGCTTCGCAACCAGGGCCGCAGCCCGGGGCCGGCGAGCAGGCGCTCCTGGTGGTCATCGAGGTGCCCAAGGGCTGCCAGAACAAGTACGAGTACGACCCCAAGCTGGATCGCATGGTGCTCAACCGGGTGCTCTACTCTCCGGTCTACTACCCGGGGGAGTACGGGTTCGTCCCGGATACGCTGGCCGAGGACGGCGATCCCCTGGACGTGCTGGTGATGTCCACGATTTCGACGTTCCCGGGGTGCGCCGTGCCGGTGCGGGTGCTGGGTGCCCTGGACATGCACGACGACAAGGGGCCTGACACCAAGATTCTGGCCGTGGTCAGCGTCGACCCGCGCCTCGAGCAAGTGCGGGCCTTCGACCAGGTCCCGCCTCACTTCCTGCGGGAAGTCGAGCACTTCTTCCGGGTGTACAAGGAGCTGGAAGGCAAGACCTGCGTCATCCACGGCTGGCGCAGGGAGCCGGAGGCGTGGCAGCTCATCCGGGAAGCCCGGGAACGGGCGGCCGCCGCCCGCAAGCAGGTGATGCAGCCTCTCGGCCCCGACGGCCTGGCTGCTCCCGCCGCCGGCGGTGCGCGTCCGGCATCTACGGCCCCCTGAGGCTGCTCACCGGGGGATGCCGAACAGGGCCGCCGCTGCCGCCGTGGTCGAGGCCGCTACGGCCCATGCCTCGAGGCCCCGGAGCTCCGCCAGGGCCCGGGCGATGACGGGGACGTACGCGGGCTCGTTGCGCTTCCCCCGGTGCGGCACCGGCGCCAGGTAAGGTGCATCCGTCTCGAGCAGCACGCGCTCGATCGGCACGGAGGAAGCGACCTCCCTCACCTGCCGGGCGCTCGGGAACGTCAGCATCCCACCGATGCCCAGGTACCAGCCCAGGTCGAGAGCCTCCCTCGCCTGCTCGGCGGTGCCGGCGAAGGCGTGAAGTACCCCGCGAACGCCCGGGTAGCGAGCCAGGGTGTCGAGGACCTGCCGCTCCGCCTCCCGGGCGTGGATGATCGCCGGTTTCCCGAGAGCCTGCGCCAGGGCCAGCTGTCGCTCGAAGACCGCCTGCTGCACGCCGGGCGGCGCGAAGCGGTAGTGGTAGTCGAGCCCTATCTCCCCGATGGCGACCACCTGCGGGGCCGCCGCGAGCGTCTCGATACGGCGGGCGGCCTCCTCGAGATCCGCCACCCGGCCCGCCTCGTGGGGGTGGATGCCTACGGCCACCCACACTCTCGCCGGGGATGAGCAGGCCGTGGCCGGATCCGGCGGCTCCTCGCCCCTTTCAGAAAAGCGGCGGGCCAGCGCGAGGTTGGCCTCGGAGGAGGCCAGGTCCGACCCGCACGTAATCACGTCCCGGACGCCCGCCTGGTAGGCCCGCTCGAGCACCGCGCCCCGATCGGCCTCGAAGCGGGCATCGTCCAGGTGCAGGTGCGTATCGACCAGGTCCACGAGCGGCCTCACTTCACTTTGCTGCCCGGCGGCAGGGCCGCCTCCGGCGTCACCAGGGCGAGCTTGCCGTCCTCGGTCGAACCGGCCAGCAGCATCCCTTCGGAGATCTCCCCCCGCAGGCGGGCGGGCTTGAGGTTGGCCACCACCACGATCTGTTTGCCGGGCAGGTCCTCGGGCCGGTACCACCGGGCGATGCCGGCGACCACCTGGCGCGGCCGTCCCTCCCCCAGGTCCACCCGGAGCTTGAGCAGCCGGTCGGAACCCTTGACGGGCTCGGCCTCCAGGATGGTGGCGACCCGCAGGTCGACCCGGGCGAACTCGTCGATGGTGATGATCCCGTCGGCCGGGGCCGCCGGAGCGCCGGCGCTCGTCGTCGCCGCCGGTACGGGGGTGGACTCCAGGGCCTTCGGGCCGTTGCCGGCCTCCTGGCGCTTCGTCTCGATGCGCGGAAAGAGGGGCTGGCCCTTGCGGGTGCGGGTGCCGGGCGCGATGCGGCCCCAGGCCAGGTCCTCCCAGCGCTGGCTCTCGAACGCCTGGGAGATGCCCAGTTGCTCCCAGATGGAGCGCGCGGTCCGGGGCAGGAAAGGCCCGACCAGCAGCGCCGTCACCCGCAGCGCCTCGGCAAGGTTGTACAGCACGGTGGCGAGCCTGGTCGCGGCCTGCGGATCCTGGTCCCGCCGCGCGTGCTCTCGCCAGGGCTCGGCCTGATCGATGTACTTGTTGGCGCGGCCGATGAAGCGCCAGATGGCGGCGAGCGCCGTGTTGATCTGGAGATCGTCGAGCAGCGAGCGTGCCTCGCCGGCCACCTGCCGGGCAAGATCCTGGAGCTGCCGGTCGAGGGCCGTGGGCGGCCCCGGCTGCGGCACCACCCCGTCGGCGTACCGCTCGAGCATGGTCAGGCTGCGGTAGACCAGGTTGCCCAAGTCGTTGGCGAGGTCGGCGTTGATCCGGTCGACGAGCGCCTCCTCCGAGAAGTTGCCGTCCTGCCCGAACGAGATCTCCCGCAGCAGGAAGTAGCGGATGGCGTCGCTGCCGTAGCGGTCGATGAGCACGTCGGGGTCGACGACGTTGCCCTTGGACTTGCTCATCTTGGCCTGGTCGAACAAGAGCCACCCGTGGCCGAACACCCGGCGGGGCAACGGCAAATCGAGCGCCATCAGGATGATGGGCCAGATGATGGTGTGGAACCGCACGATCTCCTTGCCGACCAGGTGCACGTCGGCGGGCCAGTACCGCCGGAACCGGGCGTCGTCCCGCAAGTACCCCACGCCCGTCAGGTAGTTGGTGAGCGCATCGAACCAGACGTAGACCACATGGCGGGAGTCGACGGGCACGGGCACGCCCCAGTCGAACGTGGTGCGCGAGACGCAGAGGTCCTCGAGACCCTGCCGGATGAACGCGACCATCTCGTTGCGGCGGCCGGGCGGCTGGATGAACTCCGGATGCTCCTCGATGTGCCGGAGCAGCCGGTCGGCGTACTTGGAGAGCCGGAAGAAGTAGCTCTCCTCCTGCAGAAGCTCCACCGGACGGCCGCAGTCGGGGCACTTGCCGTCCACGAGCTTGCTCTCGAGCCAGAAGGTCTCGCACTGAACGCAATACCAGCCCTCGTACGTGCTCTTGTAGATGTCGCCCTTGTCGTAGATGGTCTGGAAGACGTGCTGGACTACCTGCTCGTGGTCGGCGTCGGTGGTGCGGATGAACCGGTCGTAGGAGATGTCGAGCCGCTCCCACAACCGCTTGAACGTCGCCACGATCTCGTCCACGTACTGCCGGGGAGTGACGCCCCGGTCCTGAGCCTTGCGCTGGATCTTCTGGCCGTGCTCGTCGGAGCCGGTCAGGAAGAAGACGTCCTCTCCGAGGAAGCGGTGCCAGCGCGCCAGGGCGTCGGCCGCGGTCGTGGTGTAGGCGTGGCCGACGTGCAGGCGGTCGCTGGGGTAGTAAATCGGGGTCGTGATGTAAAACTTCCCGGTCTGGGCCATGGGCGCACTCCTTTCGTCTCCGGGCGGGGGCTGCGCCGGCCGCGAAAAAAGGCCTTTCGCCTCCGAGCCGGCCCTCGTGGGTCCTTGCCGGATCGGGGGCGAAAGGCCTCGCTCCAACGGGCCTCGCGCGGTACCACCCCGACTTCGCCGCCGCCTCGCGACCGGCGGCCTCCACGGGTACTGTCATACCCCGGCGCGCTATCGGGCGCACCCGCCGGTCACTACCGGGCACCGGCGCAGGATGCCGGCACCGTTGGCAACCGGAGCTCGGGGGCCATGTTCGCCAGGACCCGCCTGCCGGCTCCCACCCTACCCGGCTCGCTCGGTGGCAGGCACCCTGCCTACTCGCTCCCCGTCATCGCCGCTTACGGTCACTATACT
The DNA here is from genome assembly GCF_035593305.1 of Limnochorda sp. L945t. Lineage (GTDB taxonomy): Bacteria > Bacillota > Limnochordia > Limnochordales > Geochordaceae > Carboxydichorda > Carboxydichorda subterranea. Next base: position 248,493 of record NZ_CP141615.1, read on the forward strand.
GAGTGTGACCCTATTCTGAGAGGATGGCCCGCTTTCTGTCAAGGCCCGGCTCGGCCGGCGTAGGAATCGGGCGTTTCGTGGAGGAAGCACCATCTACGGGAAGAGACACGGGCTCGTTGAGCCATCCGGGCAGGGGAGGGGTCGGTACCGGTGATTCTGGCACGGCTCCGCGCTGAAGTGGTGGGGGTAGGACGCCGGCTGTTGCAGACGGGGCTGGTGGTGGGCACGTCGGGCAACGTGAGCGCCCGGGACAAGGAGACGGGGTTGGTGGCCATCTCGCCTTCCGGCATGGAGTACGACCGGATCGACGCCGAGGACGTGCCGGTGGTCGACGAGGAAGGACGTCCGGTGGAGGGGCGGCGCCGGCCGTCGACGGAGCTGCCGACCCACCTGGCCATCTACCGGGCCTACCCGGAGGTCGGCGCCGTCGTCCATACGCATTCCCCGTACGCGACCGTGCTCTCGGTGCTCGGCTGGTCCTTGCCTGCGGTGCTGGGCGAGGCCGCGGCCGTGCTGGGCGGCGAGGTGCGGCTCGCCGAGTACGCCACCACCGGGTCGGAGCAGCTGGGGGTCTACACCGTGATGGCCCTGGAGGGCCGCCAGGCAGCCATCCTCAAGAACCACGGGGCCATCGCCGTGGGCGAGGACCTTCTGGAGGCCCTCCACGTGGCATGGGTGCTGGAATCCACGGCCCGGGTCTACTGGGCCGCTCGCGTGGCCGGCCCGGTCCTGCAGCTCTCGCCCGACGAGGTGCTCCGGATCCGCCACGGCTACCTGATGAACTACGGCCAGCGCCCCAAGGGAGCACGCCAGCACGCTCCCACGGGGACGGAGACGCCGGTCCCTCCCGGGCCGACCTATCGCCGGGCGAGCGCCCACGGAGAGCCGGGCGGGGCCGGGCGGTACGAAGGAGGCCCTTCGCGCGATGGCGATTGAGAGGCAGTTGGAGCAGGAGGCGAGCGCCAGCTTGCGCATCGCGCTCGGCCAGATCGACGTGACCGTCGGCGACCTGCAGGCCAACGCGCGACTCATCGAGCAGGTCGCCGAACAGGCGTACCGGCAAGGAGCGCAGCTGGTGGCCTTCCCGGAGCTCTGCCTGACCGGTTACCCGCCGGAAGACCTGCTGTTGCGGCCGAGCTTCATCCGGGAAAACCGCCGTGTGCTCCAGCACCTGGCCCGCCGCCTCCCGCCGCTCGTGGCCATCGTGGGGTTCGTCGACAGCGAAAGCGACATCTACAACGCCGCGGCGGTGATCCACGGCGGCGAGGTGGCGGCCGTGGCCCGCAAGAACCTGCTGCCCAACTACGGGGTCTTCGACGAGTTCCGCTATTTCGAGAGCGGCGAGCGGCCGCTGGTCGTCCACGTGGGGCCTTACCGCGTGGGCGTCAATATCTGCGAGGACATCTGGTATCCCGACGGGCCCATGCGGCTGCAGAGCCTGCTGGGCGGCGCGGAGGTCATCGTCAACATCTCGAGCTCCCCGTACCAGATGGGCAAGATCCAGGATCGGGAGCGCATGCTGGCCACGAGGGCCCTCGACTACCGCGTCGTGCTGGCTTACGTCAACCTGGTGGGAGGCCAGGACGAGCTGGTCTTCGACGGGACGAGCTGCGTCATCGACGAGGATGGGGTGGTGGTCGCCCGGGCGCCCTCTTTCCAGGAGGCCCTGCTGGTGGCCGACGTCGATCCGCAGGCGGTCTTCCACCGCCGGCTCCACGATCCCCGGCGGCGCCAGCAACGCCTGCGCCTGAGCCAGGCCGAGGCACCCCCTCCGACCGACGTGGTGCGCCTTCCCTTGCCGGCCGCCTCTTCCCCTCCCGACAGGGGAGCCGTCGAGGGCCCGGCCGGTCAGGCACAGGTCCGGCCGGTGATCCGGGAGGCCGTGCCCTTCCTCGGGCCGGAGGCCGAGGTGCACGCGGCCCTTTGCCTGGGTGTACGCGACTACGTGACCAAGAACGGCTTCGAGACCGTGGCCGTGGCCATGTCAGGGGGTATCGACTCGTCGCTCGTGGCCACCCTGGCGGCCGACGCGCTGGGGCCGGAGCGGGTCGTGGGGGTGACCATGCCCTCTCGCTTCTCCAGCGAGCAGAGCGTCGAGGATGCCCGGGAGGTGGCGCGCAGGCTCGGCATCCGCTTCGAGGTCATCCCCATCGAGCCGGTCATGCGAGCCTACCTCGACACCCTCCGTCCCTTGTTCGGCGACCGGCCGTTCGACGTCACCGAAGAGAACCTCCAGGCCCGCATCCGCGGCACGCTCATCATGGCGCTCTCCAACAAGTTCGGCTGGCTGGTGCTCACGGCGGGCAACAAGAGCGAGCTGGCGGTCGGTTACCTCACGCTGTACGGGGCGGATACGACGGGCGGCTTTGCGGTCATCAAGGACGTGCCCAAGACCTGGGTCTACCGCCTGGCGCGCTGGCGCAACACGTGGCGAGGGGGACCGGTGATCCCCGACTCGGTGCTGACCAAGGCCCCTTCCGCCGAACTGCGACCGGGGCAGAAGGACACCGACACGCTGCCCCCGTACGAGGTGCTTGACCCGATGATGGCGGCCTACGTGGAGGAGGACCGGGACGCCCCGGGGCTGGTGGCCATGGGCTTCGATGCCGCGACGGTGGAGCGGGTGGCCGCCATGATCGCCCGCAGCGAATACAAGCGGCGCCAGGCCCCTCCCGGCGTCAAGGTCACCCGGCGCGCCTTCGGCAGGGACTGGCGCTTTCCCATCACCAACCGCTACGTGGAGCGGCTGGCCCGCCCGTCCTCCGGGGATTGAGGCCGGGTCATGCGGGTCATGCGCCGGTGCGGCGCCTGCGGATGAGCAAGCCGGCCGGCACGGGCGGCCACGGTCGCAGGGCGTCGGCGGGCAGCGGGTTGTTGTGCAGCGCCGCCTGCAGGACCTGGTCAGGGCCCGGCGGCGGCACCAGGAAGGCGACCGCGGCCTCGCCCGAGTCCACGCGCTCGACGGCCCGCTCCGCCGATGGCTCCACGGCCACCGGCTCCCGGTGCAGCCGGCTCGTCTCGGGCGGGATGCCAAGGGCACGCTCCAACGCCAGGGCGTGCAGGATGTTGACGTCCATGGAACGCCAGGCCGGCCCACCCATGGGGTGGGTCCAGTTCTCCATCAGCATGCGCCCTTTGGAACGCACGATGTGAAGGCGTCCCTGGCCCCCGTACAGCAGGAAGCCGTTGAACTCCCCCCGGACGCCGGCCAGCTCCTCCAGGGCCGCGTCGAGTCGCTCCAGCACCGGCCCCGTGGCCGGCGCCCTGGGCTCGAGCAGCCGGAAGTAAGCGGCCAGACGCTGTGCGACCACGTCGTAGGAGAGCCCCCGGCCCGCCAGCAGGAGACGGTGCACGGGTAACAGCACCGGGCCCGTCCCCGGCGCGCCGTCGACCGCCGTCAGGAGGGCCAGGACCGAGGAAGGCCCGCCCTGGCCCGTTCCCGGGGACAGCCCGGCGTGCTGGGGCGCCAACGCGGAGAGGGCCGCTACCTGGACCGCTCCGCCTGCCACCACCAGAGCGCGATCGCCCAGGAGCCCGGCGAAGGCCGCCGACTGTCCGGGCTGCAGGCGCCAGAGCTCGTGGACGCTGTCGTCGCCGTCGCCGCCGAGGCGCAACGTCGCGGGAGACGCCGTGACCTCCTCGACGAGCGCCTGGAGCTTCCTGGCGCCGTCGGCCGCGCCGTTGACCGAGTAAACGGCCCAGACCGGCGCCACGTCGTAGGCAAAGGCCTTCATGACCGGCACCATGCGGGCGACGAGAGCCGGATCGACCTGCTCGGCGAGCCGCAGCGGCTCGCCCTCTCCCACGGCGATCCCTGCCATCACGCCGACGAAGGAGGCTTCGGCCGGGACCCAGGGCCCGTGACGAAGCGCGGAAGGCACGGCGGCCCGGGTCCGGACCAGGTACAGCGAGGCCTCCCGATCCTGCACCAGCACCTGCTCCCGCAGCCAGTCGCCGGCGAGCGTGCCCGCCCAATCGCTGAAAAGGCGCGAAGCGTGGTAGCTCCGGTCGGCCAGGCCCATGCCGGCTCCCGCGGCCGGCGTCGGCTCCGGGGCCCCCAGGCCGTCGTCCCGGAGCGGGCGGCCCGGCTTGCCGGGGCGCGCCGACGAGTCCCGGGTGGCGTAGGCGGCCCACTCGGCCGCGTCGGCGATCGGTGGGGACCCGGCCAAGCGACCCGGGTTGTAGTAGATCCCTTCTGCAGCCAACAGGCGCGGCATCCTCGGCGCACCCCTCCGTTTCCAGCTGTCCCGAACGAAGGGGTTTCGGCGAGCAGACGGCGTATCCTTGTGGACGAACCTCACGAATCGACCGTAGGCACCGAGGGAAGGATGCGACTCCACCTATGCAGCGCGCACGCTCCCAGCTCTTGCAGGAAGGACTCCTCCAACGCTTCCTCCGCTACGTCCAGGTCGACAGCCCGTCGGCGGAAGGAGCGGCCGACGTGCCGTCGACCCCCGAACAGTGGGAGATGGCCCGCCTGCTCTTCGGCGAGCTTCAGGCACTGGGCCTGTCCGGCGTGACCCTGAGCGAGCACGGCATCGTGACCGCCACGCTCCCCGGCCCCGCCGGCGCGCCTGTCGTCGGGCTTCTGGCGCATTACGACACCTTTCCGGGGGTGCCCGGCAAGGGCGTCCGGCCGCTGGTGCACAGGCGGTACGCGGGCGGCGACATCCCCTTGCCCGCCGGCCCCGTCCTCAGCCCCCGCGACCACCCGGCCCTGGCCCGGTGCATCGGGCAGGACGTGATCACGTCGGACGGCAGCACGCTCCTGGGCGCCGACGACAAGGCCGGAGTGGCCGAGGTGATGGAGGTACTCTGCCGCCTCATCCGAGAGCCCGGCCGGCCACGCCCGACGGTGCGGGTGGCCTTCACGCCCGACGAGGAGACGGGCAGGGGCATCGGCTACCTGGACGTCGCGACGTGGGGCTGCACGGCGGCGTACACCCTCGACGGGAGCGAGCCCGGCGAGATCAGCGGCGAGAACTTCGACGCCGCCAACGGGCTCGTGGTCATCGAAGGGCGCAGCAGCCACACCGGGACGGCCAGGGGCAAGCTCATCAACGCCGTCCGGTTGGCGGCCGAGCTGGTGACGTCGGTACCGGCCACCTTGCTCCCGGAGACCACCGAGGGCCGGGAAGGGTTCATCCACGTCGATGCCATCGAGGGCAACATGGAGAGGGTGACCCTCAAGATCGCGCTGCGGGAGTTCACTCTGGAGGGGCTCGGGCGCCTGCGCACCCTCGTGGAGGAGGCGTGCCGTGGCCTGGAGCTGCGCTACCCGGGGAGCCGGGCCCGTTTCGAGGTCACCGGCGGTTACGCCAACATGGCCCGCAAGCTCGAGGAGCGCCCGGAGGTGATGGAACTCGCCCGGGAGGCGGTGCGGCGGGCGGGACTCGAGGTGATCGAGCGCCCCATCCGGGGAGGAACGGACGGCGCCCGCCTCACCGAGCAGGGTCTCCCGACCCCCAACCTCTTCACGGGGGGCATGAACTACCACAGCCGGACCGAATGGGCATGCGCGCAGTGGATGGAACAGGCGGTGGACGTGGTGCTCCGGCTGCTGGAGCTGTGGGCGACCCGGCAGTGAAAGACCGGGCAGAGAGGCAGGGACGGGGGCCCTACGGGCCCTGGCGGCCCAGGGCCTGCCGGATGCGGCGGAGCACCTGGTCGGGGGCGGCCCGCAGTTCGGCGTTTTCCACGTGGAGCACCCGGTAACCGAGCGCCGCGAGAGACCGGTCCTTGAGCCGGTCTTTCTCCCGAATCGGCGCGGCCAGGTGGACGAAGCCGTCCAGCTCCACGACGAGGCGGGAGCGCTCGAAGAGGAAATCGACCTCCCAGCCCCCCACCACCACCCTCCGGCGGAAAGGCCCGAGCCCCGCCTTGTGGAGCAGGCCGGCGAGACGGTCCTCCATGTGATGCGCCTGGTGGTCCGGGGCCGGGTGGGCGGCATGCCGGCCCCTGCCCTGAAGCTCACGCAGGCGCTCCTCGAAGAACGACTCCTCCGGCGGCGGGTGGCCATGCCCTCCGGCCTTCATCGCCGGCTCGGCTCCCATGCCCGCCGGGGGCTCCCCTGGGGCACCTGCGAGCCGGCAGCGACGACGGCCGGAGCTTGCAGGCGGGTCTCCGGTGCGGGCCACCACCGCCCGGTGAAGGCAAAGCGCGGCAGGAAGAAGGCCATGCTCGGCCCGATGAGGGCCGCGGCCGCGATGGTGCCGGCTCCCACCGGCCCGCCGAGGAAGTAACCGGCCAGGGTCGCCGCGCCCTCGAGCACCCCTCGCACGACGCCGGCATGCCGGGCCGCACCGGGAGAGCCGGCCGGCTCGTCCCGGCCGGAGCGGGCCCGGTGCAGGCGGCGGGCCAGCGCCAGCATCATGCCGTCGCGGGGCCCCGAGCCGAGCCGGGCCGACAAGTACCAGGCCGAACCGCAGGCCAACAGCAGCACCCCTCCTACGAGATAGGCCCACCGCATGGGCACGGACACGGGAGGCGGGAGCCATCCTTTCGCCTCGACCACGTCGTAGAGTGCCCCCACGTACCACATGTTGAGGAGGGTGCCGGCACGGGGCACCTCTCCCAACACCAGGGCGGCCACCACCAGAACGGCGCCGACCACCTGGCTCGCCTGTCCGAACGTGAGGGGCGTGCGCAGGCTGAGGCCCATGTGCAGGACGTCCCAGGGTCCGAGGCCCAGCTCGGCCAGCACCTGCATCCGGATACCCAGGGTGATGACCGTCATGCCGGCCACCATCCAGGCCCAGCGTAGCGCCGCCCGGCCCACGCTCACGGCAGCGCCACCAGCAGCTTCTCCACTGGCGTCACGGCGAGCCCCCCTGGCTTTTCGCCTGGCGGTCTGTCGTCGGGCCACGTCTTCGCCGACCCGAGCCGCCCCCCTCTTTTCGCCGGGAGGTGGGCGGTAAGATACGGGAAGGGAGCGATCGGAAGGTCGCGGGCACGGCCCGACGGGCGGGGAGGGGATGCTCGTGGAGCAGGTGACCCTGGTGGAGCAAGGGGTGCGCCTGGTCGCCGTGCAGGGTGACATCACCCGGCAGGACGTCGACGCCATCGTCAACGCCGCCAACTCGAGCCTGATGGGGGGCGGAGGGGTCGACGGGGCCATCCACCGGGCAGGGGGACCGGCGATCCTCGAAGCGTGCAAGGCGATCGTGCAAGAGCAGGGGCCGTTGCCGCCGGGACAGGCCGTCGCGACCACCGGGGGCAGGCTCCTGGCGCGCTACGTCATCCACACGGTCGGGCCCGTCTGGCGAGGCGGTGGCCGGGGTGAGCCGGAGGTGCTGCGTTCGGCGTACCGCAACTCCCTGGCGATCGCAGCCCGCAAGGGCCTGCGCACGGTGGCGTTCCCGTCCATCAGCACGGGCGCCTACGGCTACCCCATCGAAGAGGCGGCACCGGTAGCGCTCGCGGCGGTGCGGGACTTCATCGCGCAGAGGAAGGCCGCGGGGCCCCTGTCGCTCGAGGAGGTCCGCTTCGTACTGTTCACCCGGGCGGACTTCGAGGTGTACCGCCGGCTCATGGCCCCCTGACGGGCGGCAAGAGCGGCGGGGCAGCCCCGGCCACCGGGTCGTGCCGGGGCTGCCGCAGGGGCCGCGCGAGAGGGATCAGGGGAAGTCGGCGTGGTGCACGTGCCACAGGGAGAAGGCTACCCCCGCGACCCACACGGCCAGGGCGATCAGCGTGACCGTGAGGGCAGGAGGGATGCCCGTCCAGGCAAACTGAGCGGCCAGGCGGGCGCCTTGGGCCAGAGACGGGGATACCGCCTCGAAGGCAAGGGCCCCGGCGATCCAGGGCACGGAGCCCGGAAACAGGATCGCATACTTGGAGTTGATACTGACGACGGCCACCATAGTGGCTGCTACTCCCCACCCGACGCCGGCCATCTGGTTGCGGGTAGCCAGCGTGAGGCCCACCGCGATGGCGCTCGTGCCGTAAAGCGCGAACGCCGCGGCGGCGCAAGCGGCCAGGCTTCCGAGCACGAGCTCGGGCGTCAGCGGCCGGGTGCCCATGACGAGCGCCGTCGTACCCAGGGTGAGTGCCCAGCTGCTCATCAGGATGCCCAACCCCACGATGGCCAGCGCGATCCACTTGGCACCCACCCACACGGACCGGGGTACGGCCGAGGCGAGCAGATTGGGGAGCGTCCGTTCCGTGTACTCCCGCCCGAACAGCATCGTGCCGATGATGGCCGCCCCCGCCGGGCCCTCGAGGAGCGCTACGGTGAACACCGCCTGGCTGACGAACGTCTCGGCCGACATGTCGAAGCGGCCGCGCGCTGTGTAGTACCAGGCCACGTCGAGCACGACGGGCACCACCGCCCCCAAGGCCCCGAGCCAGAGGATGCTGTGGCGGCGCAGCTTCATGAGTTCAGCGGAGACCGGCGAGATCATCGACGTTACGCCCTCCCGTCACCCGGATGAAGTGCTGTTCCAGGGAATCCTGCCCGAAGGCCATGCGCCGCACGCCGACCCCGTGTCGGACGAGGGCCTCCGTGACGGCCTCCGGATGCTCGTGCAGCAGGGCCGGGTCGGGTGCGTCGAACACGTGCACGGTGGAGGCGTCGATTACCAGGAAGTCGGAGATGCCGAGCTCGTTCTCGAGCACCCAGGCGGTCTTGGGCGCGTCGGTCACCTCGATCTCCAGGTAGCGGCGGCTGCGCCGGCGAAGCTCGGTGAGCCCGATCTCCTCCACCACCCGGCCCTCGTGGATGATCCCGATGCGGGTACACAGCTTCTGCACCTCGGCGAGGATGTGGCTGGAGATGAAGATGGTGAGACCGCGTTCTCGGTGGAGGCGCCGGAGCAGCTCCCGCAGGTCGCGGATGGCGTAGGGGTCGAGGCCGTTGGTCGGCTCGTCCAGCACCAACAGCTCCGGCTCGTGCATCAGCGCCCGGGCCAGGGCCAGGCGCTGGCGCTCCCCCTGGGAGAAGCCCTTCAGCAGGCGGCTGGACATGTCGTCCATCCCTACGAGCGACAGGGCGCGTGCGACGGGATCCTGGCGCTGTTCCGGCAGGCCGAGCATGCGGGCGTGGAGCGCCAGGTTCTCGTAGGCGGTCAGGTTGGGGTAGAAGCCGGGCTGCTCCACGACCACGCCCACCCGGCGCAGCAGCGCCTGGTGACCGGGGTACGTGCGCTGTCCGAAGAGGTAGGCTTCTCCGCGGGTGGGATGCACGAGCCCCAGCAGGATGCGGATCGTGGTGGTCTTGCCGGCGCCGTTGCGCCCCAGGAAGCTCCACGTAGCCGATGATGGAGGTGAGCGGCGTACGAAGGTCGTGGGACAGGTCGGCCACCAGGCGCCGGTAGGCTTCATCCTGGCGGTGCCTGCGGATTTGCGCATCCTGGAGCCGGCGCGCCAGGGCGTTGAGCGAGGAGGCCAGCCGCTCCGCCGCCACGGTCGAGCCGGGCTCCCTGAACGCCCGGGCCCACAGGTGGCCTTCGGCCAGCTCGTCGACGACGGCGCGCAGGTGTTCCAGCATTCGGTCGAGCGCCCTGGCCCTCCGGTGCACCCACCATCCCCACCCGATGGCCGTGGCCAAGCCGGCGCCCAGGGCCGCGGCGGGCCACCAGGCCACCGGCCACTGTGCCGGAGCCCAGGGCGCGGTCACGACCGGCCGGCTCCCCCCGGGGGCTCGAAGCGGTACCCGACCCCCCACACCGTCCGGATGATGGCCCCGCGGGAGGGGTCGTCCCCCAAACGTGACCGCAGCCGGCGGATGTGCACCGTCACCGTGTTGGAGTCCGCCTCCAGGTAGCGCTCGCCCCAGACGGCCTCGAACAGCTGCTCCCGGGTGAAGACCTGGTGGGGGTGGCGGGCCAGGAAGAGGAGCAGGTCGAACTCCCGGGGCGTGAGCGCCACCTCCTGCCCGTCCTTCCACACCTGGCGGGCCGCGGGGTCGATGACGAGGCCGGCGAAGCGCAGGGCGTGCCGGCCCTGCTCCCGGAACCGGCGGTAGCGCCGGACGTGCGCGCCGACCCGGGCCACCAGCTCTACCGGGCTGAACGGCTTGGTCACGTAGTCGTCGGCGCCCGCCCCGAAGCCCCTGAGCTTGTCCGCGTCGGCGTCGCGGGCGGTCAGCATGAGGATGGGGACGTCGACGCCCGCCTCGCGCAGCTCCCGGCAAAGGGCCATGCCGTCCATCCCGGGCATGGCGACGTCGAGGAGAATGGCGTCGTACGGCCGGCTGCGGGCCTTCTCCAGCGCCGAGCGCCCGTCGCCGGCCCCGTCGACCTGCCACCCTTGCTGTTCGAAGAAGATGCGGACGAGGTCGACGACATCCGGCTCGTCATCGGCGACCAGCAGCCGTCCCGCGCCGCCGGTGCTCAGCATGCCCGGGGTCGCTCCTCGGGCACGGGATAGCGCCGGCTCCTGGGGCCGGCCCGCATCACCTGCCCCGGCAGGGGGCGCCCCAGGAGGCCCTCCAGCCACCGAGCCGTCTCGACGAGGCACGAGAGGTCGATGCCCGTCTCGACTCCCATGGCGTGCAGCATGTGCACCATGTCCTCCGTGCACACGTTGCCCGTCGCGCCGGGAGCGAAGGGACACCCGCCGATACCCCCGATGGAGCCGTCGAACCTCACGGCCCCTGCGTCCAACGCGGCGAGCACGTTGGCCAGACCCGCCCCGCGGGTGTTGTGGAAGTGGAGGCCGAGGCGTGGGGTCCCAGCCAGGCGGGCGGCCTGCCGTACCAGCTCTCCGACCTGGGTCGGGTAAGCCATGCCGGTCGTATCGGCCAGCACCACGCCTGCGGCTCCCGCCTCCAGCGCCGCCTCCGCCAGCCGGAGCACCCGATCCGCAGGTACCTCTCCCTCGTACGGGCAGCCGAACGCCGTGGAGATCGTGACCCACACCGGCACCGCCGGAGCCGGGGCCCGGCCCGGAGCGGCCAGGGCCACGATCCGCCGCAGCTCCTCCAGGGACTCGTCGATTCCCTTGCGCACGTTACGCCGGTTGAACGTCTCGCTGGCGGCCACGCTGAAGTCGATCTCGTCCACGCCGGCCTCGAGCGCTCGCTCCGCTCCCCGGCTGTTGCCGACCAGCCCCGTGTACCGGATGGGCGGCCGCCTGCGGATGGCCCGGAAAACCTCCTGCGAGTCGGCCATCTGGGGCACCAGGTCCGGCCGCACGAACGAGCCGGCCTCGATCTTCTCCAGCGCCCCGCAGCCGGACAGCCGATCGATCAGCGCCACCTTGTCGGCGGTGGAGAGGGTACGGGGCTCGATCTGCAGCCCGTCCCGTGGCCCCACCTCGACGATGTGGACCCGTGCCGGCACCCGTAGCGGCATGGCGGCTCCCGCCCTTCTTCCCGGGCCCTGTCACAGCCCGTACAACTCCGCGTACTTGCGCTGCAGGTACGCCAGGTACGGCTCCACCCGGATGGGGCTGCCGGTGACCCGCTCGACCAGCTCTTTGGGGGTGAACTTGCTCCCGTGCCGGTGGATGCGCTCCCGCAGCCAGGACAAGAGCGGCTGGAACTCGCCGTGGGCGACGGCCTCGAGGATCTCGGGGCGTTCGCTCCTGGCCTGGTCGAAGAACTGCACGGACAACACGTTGCCCAGGGCGTAAGTGGGGAAATAGCCGATCATGCCCTGGGACCAGTGGATGTCCTGCAGGACGCCGTGCGCGTCGTCCCGCGGCCGGATGCCGAGGTAGCTCTCCATCTTGGCGTTCCACGCCTCGGGGAGCTCCTTGACGGCCAGGCGGCCGGTCAGCAGCTCCTTTTCCAGTTCCAGGCGCAGGAAGATGTGGAGGTTGTAGGTGACCTCGTCCGCTTCGGTACGGACCTCACCGGGACGGGACCGGTTGACCGCCCGGTAGATGGTCTCCACGTCGGCCTTTCCGAGCTGGTCGGGGAAGAGGGCCTGCGCCTTGGGGAGGAAGAAGCGCCAGAACTCCCGGGAGCGCCCGATCACGTTTTCCCACAGGCGCGACTGGGACTCGTGCGTGCCGAGGGATGCGGCATCTCCCAGGGGGGTGCGGGCCAGCTCTTCGGGGATGCCTTGCTCGTAAAGAGCGTGGCCTCCCTCGTGCATGCTCGAGAAGAGGGCGGAGGAGAAGTCCTGGGGGTCGATGCGGGTGGTGAGCCGCACATCGCCGAACCCAAGGGTCGTGGTAAAGGGGTGGGCCGACCGGTCCTGGCGCCCCCGCTCGAAGTCGTAGCCGATGGCCTTCAAGGCCTCCAGGGTCAGCTGCCACTGGCGCTGTTCGTCGTAGGGCTGGTGGAGCAGCGAGTCGTCCACCATCCCCGCCCGCCTCGAGATGGCCTGCACCAGAGGCACCAGCGCGTCCCGCAGCTTCTCGAACAACGGCTCGATATCCGACAACCGCATGCCCGGCTCGTACTCGTCGAGCAGCGCGTCGTAGGGGTGCTGCTCGTATCCGAGCCGGTCGGCCAGCTCGCGAAGGAGCGCCAGGTTGCGCTCCAGATACGGAGCGAAGGAGGCGAAGTCGTTGGCCGATCGGGCGCGCGCCCATGCGTGCGACGCCAGGGCGGTCGCCTCGCCCAGCTCTCCCACCAACCGGGCGGGCACCCGCGTCGCCCGTTCGTAGTCGCGCAGCGCACGCCGCACCAGGCTCGCCTCGAACGAGTCGTAGGGTAAGTCCTGGACCACGCCCGCCAGACGGTGCAGGAGCTCGCCCGTCCGGGGATCGGTGAAGTGTTGGTGGGAAAGGCGGCGCAGGGTGCCGACCTGCTGTGAGCGGCTGCCGGCACCGCCGGGAGGCATGTACGTCTCCATGTCCCAGCGCAGTACCGCGGCGGCACGGGCGAGGTCGTCCACCACCGCGAGCCGCTCCAGCAGCTCCTTGAACTCCGACGAGTCGCGGACCGGGTGTCGTGACACGGTCTCTTCGTCCCTTCCCCCCTCGAGTCTTACCGGGAAAGCGCGGCGGGAGACGGGCGGGTGGCAGGCGGCTGCGCGCGCGTACCCGGCCCGCCGGCAACCCCGTCGGCACCAGGCGAGGCGGCGGCCATGAGCGCCTCGAGGGCGTTCCTACGCCGCTCGACGAGCTGGTCCTGCTCGAAGCGTACGGGGGGCGCCGCCCGCTCGGGGCACTGCTCGGGGCTCAGAGGGCATCGCTCGCAGGTCTCGTTGAGCAACGCCTCCGGGATGGCCGGGTCGTCGAGGAACGCGAGCTCCTTCTCCAATGCGTCGTCGACACGCAAGCCCAGGATCACGCTGGTGCGCAGGAAAGGCGGCAAGTTGTCCTGGCGGGCGAATCCCAGGCAGACGAACTCCTTGCGCGATTGCAGGAAGCGGGATCGCTGGATGCCGACGATCGGCCCCGCGTGGCCGCGATGGGCCAGGTCGCGGATGATGCGGACCGTGAGCCAGCGCCGGCAAAAGTGCTCGCTGAGGTCGAAGCCGTGGGGGAGCGCGAGCTGGCTCATGTTGAGCTGCTTGTAGAGGCGGTAGCTGCCGCCCTGCTCGTTGAACCGAAGGAAATGCACCTTCAGCCCGAAGAAACGGGGGATCAGCTCGCTGAACCGGTACAGGAGCGTCTCCGGGGTCACGTCGTACGCCTCGAGCATGCCCGCCAGTTGCTCCGGGTGCCAGGTGGCCCGGGAGAAAAGCGTGCGGATGGCGTCGACGACGGTATCCCGGGGCATCAGCAAGGCTCCACCCACGTAGGCGGCCTTGAAGTCGTTGAGGACCTGGGTGAACGAGTCGGCGCGCTCGGGGGAGTTGGTGAGCGCGCGCTCGTGCAGGCCCAGCACCCGGTAACCGATCTCCCGGGCCAGCACGAACTTGCGCTGGGACGGCAGGAGGGCCGGGTTGACCAGGAGGCGGGGGCCGTGGCCGGGGAGAAAGATGGCCCGGTACGCGGCGAGCTCGGGGTAACGCTCCACCGGGATGGGGCCGATGGCGTAGCCGAAGCGGCCCGTGAGCAGCGACGAGAGGGCCTCTTCGGAAAGGGGGGCCCCCTGGCGGGCGACCAGCTCGTGCTCCCTGGCGAAACGCGCGGCGGCCTCTTCCAGATCCGGGAAGTAGTTTTCGTGGATCTCCTGGTACGAGCGCAGGGCCGCCCGGAAGAAGTGCTCCTCCTGGATGTTGTATCCACGGGCCATGTCACCGAGGGCGCGAGCGAGCGCGCTCACCTCGGCGGGGGAACGGGTGAGCAGCTTGACCACCTCAGCCGGGTCGAGCCCGAACAGCTGGAGCGGGAAGTCCTGGATCGCCTGGGAGGAGAGCGCCTGCTCCAAGAACGCCAGGGGCGGATCGAGGCTGAGGGAGACGAGCCGGTCGTAGTCGAGGTGCAGGGCTCTCGCCAGGCGGAGGATCTTGTCGGCCTTGGGGTATTTGCGGCCCTTTTCGATCTCGGTGAGGTACGAGGGCGACAGGCCGCACCGGGCCGCAAGCTCCGTGACCGACAGGCCTTGCTGGAGCCGGGCCTGGCGGAGCTTGAGGCCGAAGATCACGTGGATGGGGTTGATGGCCACCCCGGTGCCCCCGACTTCCGGTACGAATCGCCGCGTGTGAAAAAACTAACCGCGCCGGGGACGGCGCGTCAAGCCGGAGCACCGTCCTTACGGCCGGCGAGCGGCCGGGTCGCGAGGCAGCGCCGGGTCACGGGCCGAGCCGGTACGTCAGGGTGACCGATGCCGTGAACTCCAGCAACCCCGGCTCCACCGGAGTCGTGGCCGCCTCGGAGGCGGCCCGGCCGGCGAGGGGCCGCACGATCGGGGGCTCGGGCGCCCCGGAAAAGCGCACGCCGGAGATGGACAGGAGAGGGCCCAGAGTGACTCCCGCCGCCGCGGCGAGAGTCCGCGCCTGGTTCATCGCATCGCGCACGGCCAGGGTCAGCGCCTCGTTCTCCAGCGCGCCGGTATCCTGGGCCATGAAGCGGATGGAGTCGATGCGGTTGGCGCCGGCCGCCACCACCGAGTCGACGACGGTGCCCACCTGGTCGAGATCCTTGAGGGTGAGGCGCAGCGTGTACGACGCCCGGTAGCCTGCCAGCCTGGGCTGCTTCTCCTGGTCGTCGTAACGGTAGACGGGCATCAGCTGCGTGGACGTGGTCTGGAGATCCCGAAGAGGGATGCCGAGGGCATCCAGCGCCGCCATCACCTGGCGGGCCTTGCGCGCGTTGTCGCGCTGGGCGGCCTGTGCGGTCGGCGCCTCCGAGTCGATGCCCACGACCAGCTGGGCGGCGTCGGGCCGCGCCCACAGCCGTGCCTGGCCCACCACGACCACGGTGCGCTCCGCCTCTGACTGGGAAGGGGCCGCCGCCAGCGTATCGCCGCTTGCCGCGGGCAACGCGACCAGCCCCAGCATGGCAAGGGCGAGGGCCGCCTTTCTCCAGCGGTGAGCCGACGGAAGCCATCGAGCCATGAGGGTCCATCTCCCCTACGGTGCCTCTCTCGGCTGGCTCTTTCCGGGCCCGGGGCGTCCCTTCCTTCGTAGACGCCGACCGGGCCGGGGCGGTTCGTCGCCAGGGCGGCGGGAGCCCTGCTGCGTGACCACCGCCCGGCAGGTGGCCGGCCGCCCTCGGGTCCCGCCGGCAAAAGCGGTTCGGCCGGAAGTGCCGGTTTGATGCCGCCACGGCGGGCGGGACCGCTCGGAATCGAGCGGTAGCGCAGGGGAAAGATGGCATCTTCCCGGGGGAGAGAGCGGGGAGGAGCGATCTGCCCGGAAAGATCTTGCCGGCCGTTCGCCGCGGTGGCATGCTTAACGAGGTCCGGGTTCACCGGGATCGCCCCTGCGAAGGGGCAGGCCGTCATTTGCCGGTGGGCCCGAGAGGTGAAGACTGTGGCTGAAGGCGACGGGTTACCGATACGCAGCCCGGCCGAAGCCGCGGTCTCCACGGCACCCGAGCGGCGGGCCTCTCCCCGCTGAGGCCGGGCACCCCCGGCAGGGCGGCGGCCCGATCCGGTGCCGGTGGTGACGGCAGCTCGGCCGGAGGTCGCAGGCTGCGCACCGTAACACGGCACCTCGCGAAGCAAGGGGGAGGCCGCTGCCGTGACCGGCTATCACCGGTTCGTGCCGCGCCGGCCGGGTCTCGTCGACCTGGCCGTCGCCGCGGTGGTCTTCGCGCTCGTATACGCGCTGGTCCGGGTCGGGGCAGGGCTCCGGGCGCCGCTGGCAGCGGCGGCTCCGGACGCGATCCGCCTCGAGCCGGCCTTCTTGCCTTATTACGCCGGCCGCTCCATCCTGCGGATGGTCGCGGCCTTCGCCCTGTCCGTGGCGTTCTCTCTCGGATACGGATACCTCGCTGCCCGTAGCGCTCGGGCCGAGCGGTTCCTCATCCCTTTGCTCGACATCTTGCAGTCGGTGCCCGTGCTGGGGTTCTTGTCGGTCAGCATCAACGCGCTCATGGGGCTTTTCCCCGGCCAGATCGTCGGGCTCGAGCTGGCCTCGATCTTCGCCATTTTCACGAGCCAGGTCTGGAACCTCACCTTTGCCTTCTACTACTCGCTCTCTTCGCTTCCGCGGGAGCTGCGGCTGGTCTCGGAAGTGTACCGGCTGAGCCCGTGGCAGCGCTTCACCCGGCTGGAGTTGCCGGGTTCGATGATCCCGCTGGTCTGGAACGGCATGATGTCCTTCGGGGGTGGATGGTTCTTCCTGGCCGCCAGCGAGGCGATCACGGTGCTCAACCGCCGCCTGATGCTGCCCGGCGTCGGGAGTTACCTGGCGACCGCCCTCGAACGGGCCGACGCCCGGGCCGTCGGATACGCCATCCTCACCATGGCCCTGGTGGTGCTGGGCATCGACCAGCTGGTCTGGCGCCCGCTGGTCGCATGGGCCGAGCGCTTCAAGCTCGAGCAGACGCCCTCGGCGGTAGCCCCTTCTTCGGCGGTGCTGATGCTCTTGCGCCGCTCGGCGCTCGTGGACGCCTTCGAGCGAGGGGTCCTGGCGCCCCTCGGCACGTTCGTGTCGGCGGCCATGGATCGCCTCTGGAGAGGCGGAGCCACGCTGGCCGGCCGCCTCGCCGGGCGGCGCTCGCCGCTTTGGGCCTGGGCCGGCCGGGCGGTGATGGTGGCCGCAGGGCTGGGGCTCCTGCGGTACGCCTGGCTCGCGGCGCTCCTGGTGAGCCACATGGGGGCGAGGCAAATCGGGTGGGTGGCGTGGCTCGGCATCCTGACCTTGCTGCGGGTGATGGCGGCGGTGGGGCTCGGAGCGGCGTGGACCGTGCCGGTGGGCGTCCTGATCGGCCTTCATCCGCGCCTTGCGGCGATGGGACAGGGCCTCGTGCAGCTGGCGGCTGCCTTTCCGGCCAACATGCTCTTCCCGTTCATCGCGTTCGTCTACGCCCGGTGGCACGTCAACTTCGAGGTGGGCTCCGTGCTGCTGATGATGCTCGGCACCCAGTGGTACATCCTGTTCAACGTGATCGCCGGGGCCAGCCAGCTCCCGGCCGAGCTCAAGGAGGCGGCGCTCGTCTTCGGGGTGGGCGGGTGGACCCGGTGGCGACGCGTCATCCTGCCCGCCGTGATGCCCTCCCTGGTGACCGGGTGTCTCACGGCCGCAGGGGGTGCCTGGAACGCGAGCATCGTCGCCGAGGTCACCGCCTGGGGATCGACCCGGCTCGTGGCCACCGGGCTCGGCGCCTACATCACGGAAGTGACCCGGGTGGGAGACCGCGGGGGCATCGTCTGGGGCATCACGGCGATGGCGATCCTGGTCGTGCTGCTCAACCGCCTGCTCTGGAGACCCCTGTACCTGCGCGCCGAAAGCCGCTGCAGCCTGGCGTGAGGAGACCGGCGTGAGGAAAGGAGGAGGAAGGCCATGGCCGTTGCCGTTTCCCGTTCGCCGCTCATCGAGGTGCAGCAGGTCACCAAGTCTTTCCCGCTGCCCGGCGGAGGGCGGATGCAGGTGCTCGACGGCATCTCCCTGCGCGTGGACGAAGGGGAGTTCGTCGCCATCCTCGGGCCTTCCGGCTCGGGCAAGTCGACGTTCTTGCGCATCATCACCGGGTTGGTGCCCGCCAGCTCGGGCCAGGTGCTCTACCGGGGCCGCCCCGTCGCCGGGGTCAACCCCGGGGTGGCGATGGTGTTCCAGAGCTTTGCCCTCTACCCGTGGCTCACCGTCTTGCAAAACGTGGAGCTCGGCCTCGAGGCCCGCGGCGTGCCGGCGGAGCAGCGCCGCCGGCGGGCCCTCTCGGCCATCGACATGGTGGGGCTGGACGGCTTCGAACACGCCTTTCCCAAGGAGCTGTCCGGCGGGATGAAGCAGCGGGTGGGGCTGGCCAGGGCCCTCGTGGTGGAGCCCGATGTGCTGGTCATGGACGAACCTTTCTCGGGCCTCGACGTGCTGACCGCGGAAAACCTCCGGAGCGACCTGCTGGAACTCTGGATCGACCGGCGCATCCCGACCCGCGCGATGGTGCTCGTCACCCACAGCATCGAGGAGGCTGTCTACATGGCCGACCGGGCGGTCGTGCTGTCGCGAGATCCGGCGCGGGTCGTCGCAGAGGTGCCGATCCCGCTCCCCCACTGGCGGGACCGGGATGCCCCGGAGTTCAAGGCGCTCGTCGACCAGGTCTACGCCTTGCTCACGACACACCACAAGGACGCAGAGGCGCATCGCGCCCTTCGCCAGGTGGCCGGCTCGGGCGCGGCGGGCTCTGGAGCGGCCGGGCCGGGGCCCGCCCGAGGCGGAGCGGCTGGCCGGGTGCGCCAGTTGCCCTCGGCCCGCGCCGGGGCGCTCAACGGCTTCATCGAACTGCTGGAAGAGGCCGACGGGCGCGCGGACCTCTACGCCATGGGATCGCGGCTGCAGCTCGACCTGGAGGACTTGCTCCCCATCGTGGACGCGGCAGAACTCCTCAATCTCTGCCGGGTGAGCGCCGGGGACGTGGAACTCACGCCCACCGGGCTCGCCTACGCCCAGGCGTCGGTCACCCGCCGCAAGGAGCTCTTTCGCCAGCAGGTGCTCGCCTGCGTGCCAGAGCTCGAGCGGATGCTGGCCGTACTGCGTTCCAAGGCCAACCACCGGATGCCCCGGGAGTTCTTCCTCGACATCCTGGAGCGCCGTTACGGGACGGCCGAAGCGCACCGCCAGCTCGAGACGCTCATCGACTGGGGCCGCTACGCCGAGCTGTTCGCTTACGACGAGGCGTCGCAGACGGTCTTCCTCGAGAGCTGAGCCACGGGCTGGCGCCGCCGTACGGGCCGGACGGGCACAACGGCCGCAAGGGGCAGTCGTCGCAGTGGGGCCGCCGCGCGACGCAGATCCGGCGGCCGAAGTAGATGAGGCGCAACGGCAGGGTGGCCCACCGGTCCCGGGGGACGATCTGCATCAGATCGCGCTCGACGGCGGCCGGGTCCGGCGACGTGGAGAGTCCCAGCCTCCGGGCCAGCCGCAGCACGTGGGTATCCACCACGATCCCCATGCCGGCGCGTTCCGGCTCCCACCCGGGCCACTTTTCCAGAGCGGCGGCCGAGAGCAGGACGTTGGCCGTCTTGCGGCCCACCCCGGGCAGCGTGAGAAGCTCGTCCATCGTGCGCGGGACCTCTCCACCGAAGCGAGCCAGGATCAACCGCGCCGCCTCCTGGATCATGCGCGCCTTCTGGCGGAAAAAGCCCGTAGGATGGATGATCGCCTCGAGGCGGCCCCGATCGGCGCCGGCCAGAGCTGCTGCGTCGGGATACGCCTCCCACAACAGGGGGCTCACCCGGTTGACGGTGGCGTCGGTGCACTGGGCCGACAGGATGGTCGCCATCAGCAGCTGGAGGGGGGAGCCGTGGCGCAGGGGGATCCGGACCTCCGGCCACCAGCGCTCGAGTTGCTGGACGATGGCGAGGGCGCGCTCCCGGCGTTGCTCGTCGCTTTCGGCGACGGGGTCCGGAGCGGGCGAGAAGGGGGATGGGGAGCTGAGCTCGTTCACGCTGCCGGTCATCCTTCCCGGTGAAGGACAGATGTCCAGGACAAATGACAGGATCGGCGCCCGCGGCCTCGAACCCTCTCTTGCCGGGACCTTCTTGTAAACGGTCTATCCCGGCGACCAGGAGGGGCTGGGTGGTCGTGAGGATGCCGATCCCGCCCGACGTTGCCGCCCTCGTCTCCACGCTGGGATGGTGGATGGCGCTGGCGTCGGGTCTGGCGCTCGTGGCCGGCGAGTTTCGCCCGTTGCTCGCGGCGGCGCGCCGCTCCCTCGTGGCCGCAGGCGCGTGGCGAAGCGGCACGGCGGGCATGGCGAGCCGCTCCCGCCGGCGCCTCATTGCCCTGGGAGTGACGGCAGCCGGTGTGGCGGCCCTGTGGGCTCTGCTGCTGACGGTCTCCAGCCCCGCGGCTGCGGGTCCTGCGGCGCTCCTGCGATGAGGGCTCATCCTCCGCCGGCCCGGGGGACCGGCCCGGCGACGGCCGGAGCCCCCTCGAGGTAAGCGGCGATGGCCTCGGCGGCCACCCGCCCTGCTGCAACTGCGTGGACCACGGTATTGGCGCCGGTGACGCAGTCGCCTCCGGCCCACACGGGGAGGCGGGAGGTGAGGCCGTGGGGGTCTTTGACCACGATCCGGCCGCCGCGCCCCGTCTCCAGGCCGGGAGTCTTGTCGCCCAGGGTCCGCTCCACCCGGTATCCTACCGCCAGGATGGCCAGATCCGCAGGTACGAGGTACTCGGATCCCGGGATGGGCTCCGGCGACGGCCGTCCCGAGGCGTCCGGCTCACCCAGCCGCATCCGGGCCATCTCGATCGCCCGGAGCCGCCCGCCGTCCCCGACGAAGCGGGAGGGCGCCACCAGGAACTCGAACCGGACCCCTTCTTCCTCCGCCAGAGCCATCTCCACCGGGCGCGAGGGGCTGTGCTCCCGGGCCCTGCGGTAGTAGACGGCGACGTCGCTCGCCCCGAGGCGGCGGGCCGTGCGGGCGGCGTCCATGGCCGTGTTGCCGGCGCCTACCACGATGACCCGCTTGCCCACCAGGTCGTGACCTGACGCAGGAGCGGCCCCCCCGATCTGGCGCCGGGCCACGGCCATGAGGAAGTCCTTGGCGCTCACCACGCCCTCCAGATCCTCGCCCGGCACCCCGAGCCGCACGGCCTCGTTGGCGCCGATACCGAGGAAGACCGCCCGGTAGCCCATGGGTCCCAGCAGCTCGTCGACCAGCACGTCCTCCCCCACCGTGACGTCCTGGACGAACCGGATCCCCAGCCCCTCCAGGCGCCGGATCTCGGCCGCCACCGTGCTCTTGGGCAGCACGAACTCCGGGATGCCGTAGCTCATCACGCCTCCGGGCACTACCCAGGCGTCGAGGACCGTGACCCGCCATCCCTTGCGAGCGAGCACGCTCGCGCACGAGAGCCCTGCCGGGCCTGCCCCCACCACGGCCACGTCGCCGGGCGGGACCGCGTGGCGGCCGGAGGGCCAGGGGCCGCGCAGGGAAGGAGGCTGGTCGAACCTGGCGGCGAGCGCCTTCTCCGCCAGGTAGCGCTCGATGGCGCCAATGGCCACGGGCTCGCCCTTGCGCCCGAGAGGGCAGGCTCCCTCGCACTGGTTCTCCCAGGCGCAGACGCGGCCCGTGCACGACGGGAGGGCGTTGTGCTCCCAGAGCATCTCCGCCGCCTCGATCGGCCTGCCTTCGGCCACCATGGCGAGGAACGCCTTGATGGGGTTGTGGTTGGGACATGCCTGCTCGCACGCCGGTTTGTAGCACTGCAGGCATC
Source organism: Limnochorda sp. L945t (assembly GCF_035593305.1). Taxonomy (GTDB): domain Bacteria; phylum Bacillota; class Limnochordia; order Limnochordales; family Geochordaceae; genus Carboxydichorda; species Carboxydichorda subterranea. Next base: position 270,104 of record NZ_CP141615.1, read on the forward strand.
GTTGCGCCTCCAGCACGGCCTGATCGTCCGTGTACGTGAGGGCCACCTCGGAGAAGTCCTGGACGCGTTCGCCTGCGTCTCGATGAGGGATGGGCACCCGCACGTACTGCGGGCGGCGGACCTGCGTCACGACGAAGCCTCCCCCCGGTCGAATCCCGGCCTTCCACTTTCCACACCAAGAATAGCGACCCTTCTCATCACCTTGCGAGGGCCCCCGGTACCGGCCCGCTCGGGACAATTGTCCCAGGCATCGGGGCGTGCACGGATGGCGCGGCTAGGGTCTGCCACGTAGGAACGTCCCTGTGAAGACCGGGCAAACGACCGTTTCCCCTGTTTCCCCCGTTCGACACAATGGAGTCGCACGAAGCAATCCAACGCCGCCGCCCCGGCGGCGAGCGTACCGAGCAACGAGCGACGGGGGGCAGGAAGAGGATGAAGACCCTAGGCCGAGTGGTGTTCGGTCTGCTCCGGATATGGCTCGGCTACCAGTGGCTGGAAGCCGGGCTCGAGAAGCTATCCAACCCCGCGTGGGTCGGCGACAAGGCGGGGGTAGCCATCACCGGGTTCTTCAACGGGGCGATCGCCAAGGCGACGGGCGATCACCCGGCCGTGCAGGGGTGGTATGCAGCGTTCCTGAAGAACGTAGCCCTGCCGCATGCGACGTTCTTCAGCTATCTCGTGCCCATCGGCGAGTTCCTCGTGGGCATGGCCTTGATCTTCGGCGTGCTGACCGGATTTGCGGCGCTGGTGGGCGCCTTCATGAACCTCAACTTCATGCTCGCCGGCTCGACCAGCACCAACCCTATCCTGTACACGGTGGCCATCATCGTGGCGCTGGCAGGCGCTCGAGCGAGCTACTTCGGTCTCGACTACTACGTGATGCCGATCGTTCGCCGGCTGCTCGACCGGGTGCGGGGCAAAGAGGCCCGGGTGGGCGCAACGGCCTGACCGCAAGGAAGAGCGGCTGTCAGCCCGAGCCGGGCTCACGGGGAAGAGGGCGGGGAGCAGCGAGGCTCCCCGCCCTCTCTTGCCGCGCGCAAAAGGAGAAAATACATTGACAACGAGTCCTATGTTGACATAGTATCTCCGAGGAACGGGTATTAATAAATAGCGGCGGGGGTTGCCGGTGCGAGCCGAAGTGGAAGCTTTCCAACGGATGCTGTCGAGCAACGGGTTGCGCGTGACGCCGCAGCGCCTCAGCATCTACGAATACCTGTTGAGCACCCGCAGCCACCCGACGGCCGACGAGATCTACCAGGCGCTGCGCAGCCGGTTTCCCATGATGAGCCAGGCCACGGTCTACAAGACGCTGGAGCTGCTCGTCGAGCTCGGGCTCGTCTGCGAGTTGGGGTTCGGGGACGAGCCCAACCGGTACGACGGCAACCCGAAGGCCCACATCAACATCCGGTGTACTCGTTGCCATCGTATCTATGACCTGGAGGAACCCGAACTGGACCGCCTGGCCCGCACGGTGCAGGAGCGTTCCGGCTTCCGCCTGAGCGGCCAGCGTCATGAGTTTTACGGCGTCTGTCCCGATTGCCAGCGACAGAGGTGATGACCCGGTGTCCGTATCGTCGACGGGTACGCTTCCCGCAGCCTCCAACGTCGATCCACCCGCCCGGCCCCTGAAGCGTCGCTCTGAAGCCGGCGGCGCCGCTGCCGCTCCCCGCGCCGGCACTCGCCCCCGGACGAGCGGGCGCACGCGTGGTGCCTCGGACCGGGAGAGTTCGGTCAACCTGCTCCACACGTACCTGAAAGAGATTGGGAAGGTACCGCTGCTGACGCGAGAGCAGGAGGTCGAACTGGCCCAGCGCGCCGAGAAGGGCGACGTGCGAGCCAAGGCCCGGCTGATCGAGGCCAACTTGCGTCTGGTCGTCAACGTTGCCATGCGCTTCGTGGATCGGGGCGTGCCGGTACTCGACCTCGTCCAGGAAGGCAACATCGGCCTCATGCGCGCGGTCGAGAAGTACGACTGGCGCAAGGGGTACCGGTTCAGCACGTACGCCACCTGGTGGATCGTGCAGGCGGTGCGGCGCAGCATCACCGACCAGGCCCGGACGATCCGCTTGCCGGCGCACATGGTCGAGACCATCGGGAAGGTCAACACGACGGCCACCCGGTTGGGCCACGAGCTCGGCCGCGATGCGAGCCCCCAGGAGGTGGCCGCGCAACTGGGAGTCGACGTCGCTCGCGTCGAGGATGCCCTGAGGGTCTCCCAGGAACTGGTCTCCCTGGAGAACCCGGTCGGGGACGACGGCATGCGGGTGGCCGACTTCGTCGGCGACGACCAGACACCCCAGCCCGACGAACAGGCGGCTCGCAGCCTGCTCAAGGATCAGATCCGGGAAGTCATGCGACAGCTCTCGCCCACGGAGCAGACCGTGCTCACGCTCCGGTACGGGCTCGACGACGGCCGCCCCCGCACCCTCGAGGAGATCGGCCGCCGGCTGGGCGTGACCCGGGAGCGGATCCGCCAGATCCAGGAGCGGGCCCTTGCCCACCTGCGAGAGCCCGCGAGGGTGGCCGCGCTCGACGTCTACCTCTCGTGACCGCGGCCGGCCGGGGCCGTCCCCCGGCGGCAGGTGGACGCCGGGCCTGCGTCCAATGCCCCTCGCGCCATGGCGTTGCCCGCGGTACCCCTCATCGCCCTGCTGACCGACTTCGGCGAAGGCGAATACGCCGGCGTCGTCAAGGCGGTGATGGCGAGCCTCTGGCCCCAGGCTCGCTTCATCGACCTGTGCCATACCGTGCGCCCTCACGACGTCCGCGAAGGAGCGTGGCTGCTCCGGACGACCTACCGGTATTTCCCGGATGGCACGCTTTTCCTGGCGGTGGTCGACCCGGGCGTAGGCACGGCACGCCCTGCCATTGCCGTGGAAAGCCGGCGCTACCGGTGGGTCGGCCCGGACAACGGGCTGCTTTACCCCGCGGTGGAGGATGACGGGGCGGTTCGTGTCGTACAACTTCGTGTACCGGTCGAGGCATCCAGCACCTTCCACGGACGCGACGTCTTCGCTCCGGTGGCCGCGCGGTGGGCCGCGGGTACGCCGATCGAGCAGCTGGGCTCCGTGCGGGCGTCCCCCCGCCTGGTTCCCTTGCAGTTCTACCGAGAAGGGTCGTGCGGCGAGATCGTCCGCGTGGACCGGTTCGGCAACCTGGTGACGCCGCTCGAGCCTCCCCCGGGCCTGTCGCCGCCGGGCCGGGCCGTCGTGACGCTGCTCTCGAAGCGCCGGGCCTTCGTGGCCGCCTCGCCGCCCATCGAGGCCCGCTGGGTCGGCACGTACGGCGACGCCGCTCCGGGTCAATGGGTGGTGCTGGTGGGTTCCTCGGGGACCCTGGAGGTGGCCCGGGTCCAGGCGTCAGCTGCGGCCATGCTGGACGCCGAGGCCGGGGATCGCCTGTGCATCCGGCTGGCGCCGGAGACGCGCACCTGAGGGGGTAGGGCGACACGATGGAGACGGACCGGCTCGTGGCAGTCATCATGGCGGGCGGCCGGGGGGAGCGCTTCTGGCCTTTGTCCCGGCGCGCACGGCCCAAGCAGCTCCTCAATCTCGACGGCTCGCGCAGCCTCATCCAGCAGGCGGTGGAGCGGGTACTGCCCTTGACCGGCCCCGAGAGGGTGCTGGTGGTGACGGGCCGGGAGTATGCCGATTCCATCCGCGAGCAGCTTCCCGAGTTGCCGGCCTCGAGCATCCTGGTGGAGCCGGCCGGCAAGAACACGGCGGCGTGCATCGGGCTGGCGGCGGTCCACTTGAGCCGGGTGCCGGGCCCGTGGGGGCCCGATCCCATCATGCTGGTCCTGCCGGCCGACCATGTCGTCCGGGACGGGGAGGCATTCCGGCGCGTCGTCCGCGCGGCCGCCGCGGCGGCTCTCCGGCATCCCCTGGTGACCCTGGGCATCTGGCCCACCCGCCCGGAGACCGGGTACGGGTACATCGAGCTCGGAGAGCGCGCCGCCGTCGCGCAGGGGTACGACGTGTACCGGGTCCAGCGCTTCGTGGAAAAGCCGGACCGGGTGCTGGCCCGGCGCTACGTGACCGACGGGCGCCACCTGTGGAACAGCGGGATGTTCGTCTGGCGGACCGGCGCCATCCGGGAAGCGATCGCCACCTACATGCCGGCGCTGCACGAGGGGCTGGAACGCATCGCGGCCGCCTGGGGCGGGCCGGACCACGCACGGACGGCCGCCGACGTGTACGCGAGGCTCGACTCCGTGTCGATCGATTACGGGGTGCTGGAGCGGGCCAGAGAGATCGCGGTGATTCCGGCAGACTTTGGATGGGACGACGCCGGCAGCTGGCCTGCACTCGAGAGGCTCTTCTCTCCTGACGAAGACGGCAACGTCGTACAGGGCGGCCACCACGTGGGGATCGACACCAGCCAGTGCATCGTATTCGTCAACGGCGAGCCTTCCAGGTCGACCGACCCGGCCAGGACGGGGCGGCGCCCAAGACTGGTAGCGACTCTCGGCGTGCGCGACCTGGTCATCGTGGAGACTGAAGACGTGACGCTGGTATGTGCCAAGGACCGCGCACAGGATATCAAGCACCTCCTGGCGGCCCTGCGAGCGGGAGAGCAGGAGGCCTACCTCTGACAGGCCGGTCCGTGGGCTCACGCCGGTATCGCCGCCTTGAGTCCCGATACCCGTCATGGCACAATAATGGGTGCGCCGTGGAAGGGCATCCTGGGTACCTATACCCGGCTGGGTATACCCGCGAGTCCACCTGGCATGGTGCTGCTTGCGGAGGCGTATGTCTTGTCCGTGCCGGTTTGGGGGGGCATCGTGGGCACAGCCATGCAAGCACGACCGATTCGTTTCGGGACGGACGGCTGGCGGGAGGTCATCGCCGACGGCTACACGTTCGAGCGGGTCAGGATAGTCGCCGCGGCCATCGCCCGGTACCTTCGAGAGACGGGTACCGCGGCACGAGGGGTAGCGGTGGGTTACGACGCCCGGTTCCTCTCGGATCGATTCGCCCGGGCCGTGGCCGAGGTCCTGGCGGGAGCGGGGATCCCCGTCTGGCTTTCGACCCGGCAAGTGCCCACGCCGGCTCTGGCCGTTGCCGTCGTGCAGCGCCACCTCGGCGGCGGCGTGATGATCACGGCCAGCCACAACCCGCCCGAATTCAACGGGGTCAAGTTCAAGCCGCCTTACGGGGGGTCCGCCACGGAGGCCATCACGCGCCCGGTGGAAGCGTGGGCCAACGAGATGCTGGTGTCGGGGCAGGGTGTCGAGCGGCTGGCGCTGGACCGGGCGATCGAGCAGGGGCTCGTGCGGCCGTTCGATCCGGTGGAGCCCTACCTTGAGCGCATCTTGACGCTGGTGGACACCCAGGCCATCGCCCGGGCCGGCCTGGCGGTGGTGACCGACCCCATGCATGGCGCGGCCCGCGGGGTACTGGCGCAGGCCTTGAGGCGGGCCGGATGCCGGACGGTACATGCCATCCGGGAGGAGGCCAACCCGGGCTTCGGCGGGGTCAACCCCGAGCCCATCGAAGCCAACCTCGAAGCACTGCAGCAGAGCGTGCGCGCGCTGGGATCCGGTGTACACGCCGGGTTCGCGGTCGACGGTGACGGCGACCGGATCGGCATGGTCGACGAGACGGGGCGGTTCGTCAACGCCCACCAGATCTTCGCGTTGCTCTTGATGCACCTCGTAGAGCACAGGGGCTTGCGCGGAGAGGTCGTCAAGACCGTCTCGACCACGTCGATGGTGGACCAGCTGGCATCCCGGTACGGTTTGCCCCTGGTGGAGACCCCGGTGGGGTTCAAGTACGTCTGTGCCCGCATGCTCGAGGCGGACGTCCTCATCGGCGGGGAGGAGAGCGGGGGCATCGGGGTGCGCGGGCACATCCCCGAGCGGGACGGGATCGTGTCGGCCCTGTTGATGGCCGAACTCATGGCGGGCACCGGGCGCACGGCCCGGCAGCTCGTGGAGTGGCTGGAAGGCCGGGTGGGTCCTCATCGCTACGGGAGGTTGGACCTCCACCTGGAGGAGACCGCGGACCTCGGCGCCGTCCGGCGGCACGTGAGCGAGTGGCAGCCGGACGTGGTGGCGGGTACACCGGTAGTCGAGGCCAAACGGACCGACGGGCTCAAGCTCCTCTTGCAGGACGGCTCGTGGGTCATGCTGAGGGCGTCGGGCACCGAACCGCTGGTCCGCATCTACGCGGAGGCTCCCGACGACCGGCGCGTCCGGGCCCTCCTGGAGGCGGGACGGCATTGGGTGGCGCAAGCCCACCGGGATGTCGACGCGGGCCGGCAGGGCCAACAGACGGCAGGGCCAACAGACGGCGGAAGGTGAAACGTCTTGAACTCGGATCACGTACTGGGAATGGAACGGCGGCACCGGGGGCGCATGCAGCGGCCCACCCCCCAGGGCGGCCTGCGGAGGTGGGGCCACGGCCGGATGCTCAGCGTGGCGTTCGTGAGTTCGTTTCCGCCGCGCAGGTGCGGCATCGCCTCCTTCACGGCCGACCTCGCCCAGGCCGTTCGCCAGGCGTACCCGTACATCCGGCTCGGGGCCCTGGCGCTCGACCCCGCGTGGGAGGCGCTCGACCGCAAGCCGCCCTACCCAGGCGGGGTGGACGAAGTGCACCCGATCGTGGTCGAAGACCTGGACTCCTACCTGCGAGCCGCCCAATTCCTGGAAACCGGCGGGTGGGACGTCATCAACCTCCAGCACGAGTACGGGCTGTTCGGGGGGGACCAGGGAGAATACGTCCTCCATCTCCTGCGCCATACCCGGTTGCCCGTGGTCGCCACCCTGCACACCGTCTTGCGACGGCCCGACGAGAAGCAACGGCAGATCCTGGTGGAGCTGGCGGCGCGATCCCGGGTGGTGGTCGTACAGGCCCGTTCGGCGGTCGAGATCCTGCAGCGCCTGTACGGGATCGACGCCGGCCGGGTCGTGGTGATCCCCCACGGCACCCCGGCGTTTCCTTCGATCGATCCCGGTGAGGCCAAGCGGCGCCTCGGCTTCCAGGGACGGCCCGTGTTGCTGACGTACGGGCTGTTGAGCCCGGGCAAGGGGATCGAGCAGGCGATCCGGGCGTTGCCGGCCATCAAGGAGCGGGTCCCGTCGGTGCTGTACGTGGTGGCGGGACAAACCCACCCCAACGTCCTGAAGCTGTCGGGGGAGAGCTACCGGCAGTCGCTCGTGCAGATGGCGGCCGAGCTCGGGGTGCAGGACAACGTGCAGTTCGTCGACCGCTACCTGGGCCTGGAGGAGTTGGGCACGCTGCTTGCGGCCACCGACGTCTACGTGGTGCCGTATCCCAACGAGGATCAGGTCGTGAGCGGCACGCTCAGCTACGCGCTCGCCGCCGGCAAGGCGGTCGTCTCCACGCCGTTCAGGTACGCCCGGGAGGTGGTGGGGCCCGGCCGGGGCCTGTTGTGCCAGTTCGGAGACCCGGGCTCCCTGGCCAGAGAGGTGCTGCGGCTGCTGGACAATCCCGAGCTGCGCCGGACCCTGGAGCACCGTGCTCTCGCCTTCGGGCAATCCATGAGCTGGGATATCGTGGGTTCGCGCTACGGGCGCCTGTTCCGGTGGGTGGCCGACAACCCGCCGCAGGCGGTGGAGCCGCTGGAGCAACCCGCCTCCATCGCCGCGTCGACCTTGCCGGCCCGGCGTTCGGCAGGGTTGCTCGGAGCGAACCCGTGGCGAGAAGCTCAGCCTGGGAGGTAGATCGATGCGCTCGGTCCGGTGGCCTGAGTGGAAGCTGGCGCACCTGCGGCGGCTCACCGACAGCACGGGCATCGCCGAGCACGCGGTGGGGGCCGTGCCCAACGCCGCAGAGGGATATACGCTGGACGACAACGCCCGGGCGCTGGTGGTGGTGCTGCGCTACTACCATCAGACCCGGGATCCGGAAGCGATGGAACTGGCCATCCGCTACCTGAGGTTCGTGCTCTACTGCCAGATGGAGGACGGTTGGTTCCACAACGACGTCGGCTACGACCGGCGGTTCCTCGACGAACGAGGCCCGGAGGACCCCGTAGGCCGGGCGATCTGGGCCCTGGGGGAGGCCGTTTCGCTCGCGGAGGTGGACGGGGTGTGGACCGCGGCGCTGCGCACCCTCGATCGAACCCTCCCGTGGGCCGAACGGTTCTCGGGGCTGCGGCCGGTGGCCTTCGCCCTGCTGGGCCTGCGGGCGTTGCTCAAGGCGCCTCCCGAGAGGCTCGGCCGGGAGCGGGCGTCGGCCGCCCGGAGGCTGACCGCAGCCCTGGGCGAGCGGCTGGTCCAGGCCTACCGCCGGGCGCGCGCTCCGGGGTGGGCCTGGTTCGAGGAGCGGCTGACCTACTCCAACGCCCGCCTTCCGCAAGCACTCGTCGCCGCCTGGGAAGTGACGGGCCGGCGAGCTTTCCTGCAGAGCGCCACCGACACCCTCGAGTTCCTGTGGAACCACCAGTGGAGCGGCCGGTACGTCCAGATCGTGGGCAATCGGGGCTGGTCCGAACGCGGCGGGCAACGGGCGCTGTTCGATCAGCAGCCCGTCGACGCCGGGGCCCTGGCGGAGGCGGCCAGCTCCTTTTATGAGGCGACCGGGCGAGACGTCTACCTGGAACGGGCCGTGCTCGCCCTGGAGTGGTTCTACGGGCGCAACGTCCATGGCGTCGTGATGCACGACGAGGCAACCGGAGGCTGCCGGGACGGTTTGGGCGCCGATGGGCCCAACCTCAACGAGGGAGCCGAGTCGACGCTCGCCCACCTGCTTGCCCGCATGGCCGTCGAAGAGGGGCTGCGCCTGTCCCAGAGCGGCGGGGTCAACAGGTCCTCGGCCCTTGCCTGAGGGCCGCGGCCGCATAGACGGCCGCCGTTCGCGCATGCTTCGGGCAGGGGGCGTCGGCCGTTTCCCAGGCGCTTTCGACGACACGTCCGCAGCCCGCAGCCGGCCCTGACGAGCTTCCCGTCTTCCTGCACGTGATGCGGGAGGCCTCGGGGGGCATGATCACCCATATGGCGGCCCTCGCCGGCGAGCTCTTGCCCGCCGGCCACCGCCTGGCCGTGGCGGCGCCGCCGGACGTGCTGCAGCGGCTGTACGGCCGGCTCGACCCGGGGGGATCAGGGGCCCGTCCGGGCGAGCGGGTGGTGCTCCTTTTCCCCCTGCCGGTCCGGGATGGGGTAGGCGCCCTCGAGGACGTGGCGTCGGCCGTGCGCCTCGCCCGGTTGGTGCGGCAGCTCCGGCCCTGCGTCGTGCACTTGCACGGCTACAAGGCCACCGTCGTGGGAGCCCTGGCTGCCGGGCTGTGCGCGCGCAGCTTGCGCTGCGGAGGGAAGCCCCCGCTGTGGGTGTCGACGCTGCACAACGCGTTGCCGGCCCGACGGGCGGCCATCCTGCGGTGGGCGGACCACGAGGCCGGCAGGTGGGCACTGCGGTGCATGGACCGCGTCATCGCCGTCTCGGACCAGGTTGCCAGGATGTGGGAGCCCGACCTCGGGGAGCAAAGCCCGGAACGTCTGCGCGTCATCCCGAACGGGCTTCCGGACCGGTGGTTCGACGCCGCGCCAGGATGGGCGCCGCCCGAGGCGGGCCGACCGTGGGTGTTCGGTTGCCTTGCCCGCCTGATCCCTTCCAAGCGTGTGCACGTGGCTATCCTGGCTGCGGCGGAGCTGGAGAGCTCCGGCCGGCAGGTGCGGCTTCTCGTCGGAGGGGACGGGCCGCTCCGGCACGAGCTCGAGGCCCTCGTCCGGCGGCTCGGGGCAGGGCGGGCGGTCCGGCTGCTCGGACCGGTGGACGACCCGCGCCGGTTCTGGGCCGGGGTCCATGCAGCGGTATTCCCGTCGGCGTTCGAGGGTTTCGGGTACGCGCTGCTGGAGGCGATGGCCTCCCGCCGCCCCGTGATCGCCTCCGCCGGGGCCAACCTGGAGCCCCTGCTTTCGGCCGGCGGCGGGCTCCTGGTGCCCGGGGGCGATCCGGTCGAGCTGGCCTCTGCCATGCGCCGGCTCATGGACGATCCGGCCCGGACCGGTGAGATGGCCAGGCGGGCGAGGGAGACGGCGGGGCGCTTCAGGGCTCCGGCCATGGCTCGAGCGATCCTGGAGCTTTACCGGGCCGGCCGGGAGGCCACCGGGCGTGCGTAGGCCGCGCCGCAAACCCCAGGCCGCACCCGGACGGGCAGCGGCTCTGTTCGCGCTGGTCTGGGCGGCGCTGGCGATGGTCGCCCCCGCAGGCCGGGCGGCGGCGTCCGAAGCCGGCGCCGTCGCCACACCGGCTCGCCGGCCCGTGCTGGTGCTCTTCTGGGAGGGGCTCCACTGGCCGTGGCTGGCCTCGCACACCGCCGCCCAGGGGGAAGGATCTTCCTTTGCCCGATGGATCGGGTCGAGCTCGATGGCGCTCCTCAACCCCCTGGTCACCAACCCCCGCGACGCCCTGTCCGCGTACGCCACCCTGGCGAGCGGCGTACGCCAGGAGAGGCTCGCCGGCCCCATCCTGTTCGCCCGGCCGGACGAAGCCTCTCGGGCTACCTACCGGCGACGCATGGGGCCACCGCCTGCCCTGGGCCCCGACGGCCTGCTGCTCCTCGACGCGCCCCAACTGGCCCGGGCGATGGGCCAGGAGGCGAGCCCGCCCCTGGGGTGGCTGGGGGACCTGATGGAGACGGCCGGGTATCGCCGGGTGGTCATGGGAGACGGGCGGTGGGTGGGAGGGCCGGCCGAGGCGGTCGCCTTTGGGCGCTGGCTTCCATGGGGCGAGGTCCGGCCCCTCGATCTGGCGGCCCTGGTGGCCGTCGACTCCAGGGGCACGGTGCCCCGGGCCATCCGGATCGACGTGCAGGATCCGGAGGCGCCCGGAGGCGTGCGCACGGACTGGCAAGCCGTCTGGCAGGAGCTCAGGGCCCTGTCCGTGCGAGAAGGAGCTCTCGGGCCTCCGGCGGTCTTCGTGGACAGCGGGGATCTCTTACGCCTGGCCCTCGAAGAGCAGGCGATGACGCCGGGTGCCTTCCGGCAGGCGGGCGAAGCGGTCTCGGCGCGCCTCGGGGAGTTCTTGGAACGGCTCCGCTCGGATCCGTACTGGGCACAGGCAACGATCATCATCACCGCGTTGCTGCCGTTACCGGCCCTTCCGGACCCCGACGGGACCGAACGGCCGGCCTTGCTCCTCACCCCTCTCCTGGTTCGAAACCTCGAGGGACCCGGCCTGCTCTACAGCTCGAGCACCCGGCTGGACGGCTTTGCCATCGCCCCGGACCTGACCGCCACATTGGCCCGGGCCTTCGGCCTGGCCCACCCGCCGGCGCCGGTGGCGGGCCGGCCGCTCGAAACCGCACCCGGGGCGCGACTTCACGCCGGCCAGGGGCCCGGCAGCGGCTCCATGGTCGAGTGGCTGCGGGATTGGGCCGTCCTGCGCTCCCGCATCTACTGGCTGCGGCCGAGGGTCATGCCGACGCTCATCAGCCTGCAGGTCCTGGTCCTGCTGGGAGCGCTGGTCGCGGCCTGGTGGCCCTGGCGGCGGGTGGCCTCCCTGATGGCGGATGCGGCGGTGTGGGCGGCTGCCGTACCGGTGATGCTCCTGCTCCCGGTGGTGGTCCGACCGCCCCCTCTCCTGGCCGGGTCCGGCGACAGCGCATGGGCTCTGGCCATCGCAGGATCCGGGGCCTTGCTGCTGACCTGGGGGGCTCGGCTGGCCGGGAAGGCCCTCGGCACGGGTGCGGTCGTGATCGTGGCGGTCCTCGCGCTCGCGAGCACGATCGCCGACGCAGTGGCCCATCTTGGGCTCATCGGGAGCTCGCTCATGGGCTACGATCTGGTGGCAGGCGCGCGGTTTTACGGCGTCGGCAACGAGCACTCGGGGCTCATGCTCAGCGCGGCGCTCCTCGTCGGCCTGGAGGCGATGCGGCGCACGGGCCGCGCCTGGGCCGGAGGGCTCGTGATCGCGGCGACGGCGGTGGTGACGGGGTGGCCCGGGTGGGGCTCCGACGTCGGAGGCGGGCTCGCCATGACCGTGGCTGCCGTGGTCGCCACGCTGGCCTGGGCGAGGGGGGGCGCGGATCTGCAGCAGAAGGGGCCCGATCTGCTCGGGCGGGTCCTGTGGGGCGTGGCGGCGGGGATGGCCCTCGTCCTGGCGCTCGGCGGGTGGGACGCGCTGCAGCCCAGGCCCATGCAGGCGCACTGGGGGCAGGCCCTCGTCGCCTCTCAGGAGGCCGGGCCCGGATACCTCCTGGAGATCGCCCGGCGCAAGCTGGCGCTCAACGTGCGGCTCATCCGGTACAGCATGTATACGCGGATCATGGTCGTAGCGATGCTGGTGGTGACGGCCGCGTTCTTGCGAGCGCCGAGGCTGTCCGGCCGCATTGCCGCCCGGGACGGGGCTTACGTGGCGATGCTCCAGGCGGCCGGGGCAGGGGCGCTGGTGGCGCTCGTGGCCAACGACTCGGGGGTGACGGCCGCGGCCACCGCGCTGTTGCTGCCTGCTGCGTCGCTGTTGGAGGAGAGCCTGGACCGCCGGGCGAGCGAGGCCGTCGCAGCCGGCGGAGGGGATTGACAGCCGCAGTCGCCTTGTCTATGATGACCTACGGTACTGGGTAGGGTATTGACCGCCCAAACCCCCTGGCAGTCCACGGGGAAGGGGAGCTGCGGGTGAGCCAGCCTCGGGTCATCGTCTACTCGACGCCGACCTGTCCGTGGTGCAACGCGACCAAGCGGTATCTGCGGGAGCGACAGATTCACTTCTACGACGTGGACGTCTCCCGGGATCAGAAGGCGGCCATGGAGATGGTTCGCAAGTCGGGCCAGCAAGGGGTGCCCGTCATCGACATCAACGGGCGGATCGTCGTCGGCTTCGACCGGGCGCGCATCGATGCGCTGCTCGGGCTGCGGCGATGAAGGCCTCGTAGCACGTCCAAGGGATGGAAGGGGGATCATGCGTTGAACATCAAACCGCTGGAGGACCGGGTGCTGCTGCGCCCGGTCAAGCCCGAGGAACGCACCAAGGGCGGCATCATCTTGCCCGACACCGCCCAGGAGAAGTCGCAGGAGGGCGAGGTCGTGGCGGTAGGGGACGACGAGAACATCAAGGTGAAGCCGGGCGACCGGGTGCTGTACGCCAAGTACTCCGGCACCGAGGTCAAGTTGAACGGCGTCGACTACCTGATCATCAACCGGTCCGATCTCCTGGCGGTCATCGAGCGTGACGGCCAGGCACCGAGCTCGTGACCGTTGGGGCGGTTGCAAACGAGAGCACGAAGAGCCGAGACACAGGCCACACAGGGGCCGTCTCCACGGGGGACGGCCCCTCTCCTCGTCACGAGGTGGCGGCCGAAGGGCTCAGCTCCGAGGAAGGCTCCAGAGCCTCGAGGTACTTCTCCACGTCGAGGGCCGCCTTGCATCCCGCGGCGGCCGCCGTGACCGCCTGCCGGTAGCGGAAGTCGTGGACGTCGCCCGCGCAAAAGACCCCGTCGCGGCTCGTGCGCGTCTCGTCGTGGACCACCACGTACCCGCGCTCGTCGAGCTCCACCTGGCCCGCGAGAAACCCTGTGTTGGGGGCGTGGCCGATGGCCACGAAGACACCCTGGCACGGCTCGACCAGCGTCTCGCCCGTGACGACGTTGCGCAGCCGTACGCCCTCCACGCTCTTGTGGCCGAGGATCTCCTCGACCACGACGTTCCAGATGAAGCGGATCTTGGGGTTGTGGCGGGCCCGCTCCTGGAGGATCTTGCTGGCGCGAAGCTGATCCCTGCGGTGCAGGACGACGACCTCGGAGGCGAAGCGCGTGAGGAAAAGCGCCTCTTCCATGGCCGTGTCGCCTCCACCGACCACGACCACCTTCTGATCCCGGAAAAAGTACCCGTCGCACGTGGCGCAGCTCGAAACGCCGTGGCCCCTCAGCCGGCTTTCGGAGGGTAGCCCCAGCCACCTGGCCGAGGCGCCCGTCGCGATGATGACGGATCGGGCCTCGTAGACCGTGTCTCCTGCCGTGACCTTCAACGGCCGGCCGGAGAAATCCACCGCCGTCGCGTCGTCGTCGACGAAGCGCGCGCCGAACCGCTCGGCCTGGCGCCGCATGGCGTCCATGAGCTCGGGCCCCTGGATGCCTTCGGGAAACCCGGGGAAGTTCTCGACTTCCGTCGTGAGCATCAACTGCCCGCCGGCTTCTCGCCCGGCGATCACCAGCGGGGCCAGGTTGGCCCGAGCCGTGTAGATGGCCGCCGTGAGGCCGGCCGGGCCCGAACCCAGGATGATCACCTGCTCCAACCCGATCGTCGCCTCCCTGCTTTTACGAAAGGTCTGCCGGCGGTATTTTACCCTACGGGGTGGGGTGCCGTCCCGGAGCCCGGCCGCACGGCGGCCGCAGCTGGCGCCGGCGGCTCGTAGGCCTGCAGCCACCGGATGACCTCCCGCGTGATGCCGCTGGGCGTCGAAGAGCCGGCGGTCACCCCGACCCGCCTGGCCCCGGCCAGCCACTCCGGGCGGATGCCGGCGACGTCCTCCACGAGGTAGGCCGGCTTGCCTGCCTTCTCTCGGACGACCTGAACGAGGCGTCCCGAGTTGTTGCTGCGGCGGTCCCCCACCACGATGACCAGGTCGACCCGAGCCGCCTCCCGCACCGCGGCCTGCTGGCGCAGCTGGGTCGCCAGGCAGATCTCGTTGTACACCTCGGCCCGGGGAAAGCGCTGCTGGATGCGGCGGATGATCACCTGCGTGTCCCACTGGGAGAGGGTGGTCTGGGTCGTCACGGCCACCGGCCGGCCGGAAGGCACCTCGAGGCCGTCCACCTCTTCTTCGCGCTCTACCAGCACGATGGCACCCGGAGCCTCGCCCACGACCCCCTCGGGCTCGGGGTGGCCCCGCTTGCCGATGTAGACGATGAAGTAGCCTCGAGCCGCCAGATCCTTCACGAGCTGGTGCGTGCGGGTCACGTCCGGGCAGGTGGCGTCCACGACGTGAAGACCCCTGGCCCGTGCTCTGGCCTTGACGGCGGGGGCGACGCCGTGGGCCGTGAGGATGACCGTGCCCCGGTCGATGGATTCGAGCAGCGCGAGGCGGTCCGGCCCGTCCAGGGAGCGAATGCCGAAACGCTCCAGCTCCTCCACGGCGTGACGGTTGTGCACCAGCAGCCCCAGCACGTGGATGGGGCGCGGCACGGACGGATCCCGAGCGGCAGCCCTGGCGAGCTTCAGGGCGTCCACCACGCCGTAGCAGTACCCCCGCGGGGAGATGGGGACGACTTCCAAGCCCCGCACACCTCTTCCCCGATCGACAGGCCACCCGCCCGGGTTGGCCCTCGAGCACCGTCTCCCGGCGCTCCACGCTGACAGGATAGCGCACGATGGAGCAAGAAGCACGTCCCGTGGGGGAAGGGGCGCACACGTGTCATGAGTGACGCACAAGCCCAACTCGGCGTGGACCAGCTGGCGGCGCTGTGGGAGGAAGCGGTCCCGGGAGAGCGGCTTCCCGAGGAGGTGCTGCGGGAGCGGCTCCTGGAGGATCCCGACTGTGATCTCTCCTTGTGGCTGGCGGCCCGGCACGGAGGACGGCTCGTGGGAGCCGCGGTGGGGGTCGTCCGCCCCGACCCGGCCGGAGGCAAGCCGGCCGGTTACGTGCAGTTCCTGGCGGTCGCTCCGGCTTTTCGCCGGCAGAAGGTCGCCAGCCGCCTGCTCGACGAGCTGGAGCGGAGGCTCGTGTCGAAGGGCGTGCGGGCGATCCGGGCGTTCGACAGCGCTCCGAGCTACTTGTGGCCGGGGATCGACGTTCAGTTCACCCCGGCGCTGTGCCTGTTCGAACGCCGCGGGTATGCCCTGCGCTCTTACGAGTTCAACATGAAGGTCGACCTGACCCGCCCTCTGGCCGCTCCCCCGGAGAAAGAGCGGCGAGAGGCCCTGGAGCGGGCAGGCATTGCCGTGCGCCGGCTCCGTCCGGAGGACGAGGCGTCGCTCGGGGATTGGATGCTGCGGACATGGGGGCCGCATTGGGCGTACGAGGTGGGCGTGGCCCTGAGGCGGCAGCCCCCGGCGGGCTTCGCGGCCGTACAGGACGGGCAGTGGATAGGGTTCGCCGTGTACGACAGCGGGCGTCCGGGGTGGTTCGGCCCGATGGGCGTGGAGCCGCGGTGGCAGGGTACGGGGCTGGGCATCGAGCTGTGCGTGCGCTGTTTCGAGGACATGGCGCAGCGGGGGTACACGGAGGCGCAGATCGCCTGGGCCGGCCCGCGGTGCTTCTACGCGCGCAAGCTGGGTGCGAGCATCTCGCGAGTCTTTGCCCGGGTGGAGAAGGTCGTCGACGTCGCAGACGAGGAGCAGCGGGGTGGCCGCCCGGCCTAGCCGGGCGGCCAGGGAGAGGGAGGAGCGGCATCCCATGGGGCACGGTCTCATGCCGGCACTGGTAAAGGAGGCTCCGGGGCCTGGGCTGATCCTGACGGAGCGGCCCGTGCCGGAGCCGGGACCCGGGCAGGTGAGGGCGCGGGTCATCCTGGCCGGCATCTGCGGCACCGACGGGCATATCTACGCGTGGGACGAGTGGGCGGCCGGTCGCATCCGGCCGCCGGTCGTGATCGGGCACGAGTGGATGGGCGTGGTGGACGCGGTCGGGCCGGGCGTGGAGGACGTCCGGGTGGGTGAGCGCATCAGCGCGGAGATGCACTTCTACTGCGGGAGGTGCCGCCCGTGCCGGACGGGGCAGCCTCACCTGTGCACCCGGCTCGTCATCGGCGGGGTCGACGTCGACGGCGCCTTCGCGTCGTACGTGGTGGTGCCCGCCCAAAACGTGTGGAAGCTCGATCCTGCGATCCCCGACGAGGTCGGGGCCATCATGGATCCCCTGGGCAACGCCGTGCACACGGCGCTGGAGTTTCCGCTCGCAGGAGCGACGGTGGCGGTGACGGGGGCCGGCCCCATCGGGCTCGCCGCCGTGGCGGTGGCGAGGAAGGCGGGGGCGACGGCTATCTTCGTCACCGAGGTGAGCCCGGAGCGCCGGCGGCTGGCGGAGCGGATGGGGGCGGACCTGGTGCTCGATCCGTCCGCGGGCGACCCGGTGGAGCGAGTCTTGCGGGAGACCGGGGGCGAGGGAGTCGACGTGCTGCTGGAGATGTCCGGGCACCCGGCGGCCATGGTCCAGGGGCTGCAGATGGTGCGGCCGGGGGGATCGGTGGCGCAGCTGGGGCTACCGTCCCGGCCGCTGACGGTCGACCTGGGCCGGCTCGTCGTGCTCAAGGGCCTGACCGTGCGCGGCATCCACGGCCGCCGGATCTTCACCACCTGGCACCAGCTCAGCGAGATGCTGCGGGGCGGGCTCGACGTGCGCCCGATCATCACGCACCGGTTCCGGCTGGAGGAGTACGGGAGAGCCTTCGAGATGCTGGCGAGCGGGCGGTGCGGCAAGATCCTGCTCGAGGTCCCGTGAGCGCCTCGGCGCGGCGCACCGCGTAGCGACGACATCCGACCCGGTGGGGGGGAAGAAAGGGCCATGACGGAGACTGGGGCATCGGCACTGGCGTTCCTGGATGCGGAGCTCTCCGAGCTGAGGGCCCGGGGCATCTTCCGGTATCCCAGGGTCCTGGACAGCCCGCAGCAGGCCGTGGCCGTCGTCGACGGGAGAAAGGTGATCAACCTCTCGTCCAACAACTACCTGGGCCTTGCCAACCACCCGTACCTCAAGGAGACGGCCGAGAAGGCCGTGCGGGACTGGGGAGTGGGTTCAGGGGCGGTACGGCCCATCATCGGCACGCTCCGGATGCACGAGGAGCTCGAGCGACGCATCGCCGCCTTCAAGAAGACCGAGGCGGCGCTGGTCTTCCAGTCGGGCTTCACGGCCAACGCCGGTACGGTCGCGGCCATCCTGGGCAAAGAAGACGTCATCGTCTCCGACGAGCTCAACCATGCGAGCATCATCGACGGGTGCCGGCTCTCCCGGGCGGAGATCCGGATCTTCCCGCACCGGGACGTGGAGGCGCTGCGGCGCCTGCTCGAAGAGGCTCGCCCGAAGGCGCGGCGCATCCTGGTCGTCACCGACGGCGTCTTCAGCATGGACGGCGACATCGCGCCGCTGCCGGAGATCGTGCGGGTGGCCAGGGAGTTCGGGGCCATCACCATGGTTGACGACGCCCACGCGAGCGGAGTGCTCGGCAAGAACGGCAGGGGGAGCGTCGACCACTTCGGGCTGCACGGGCAGCTCGACATCCAGGTGGGCACCCTCTCCAAGGCCATCGGGGTGCTGGGCGGGTACGTGGCCGGTAGCCGCAGCCTGATCGACTACCTGATCGCCCGGGCCCGGCCCTTCCTCTTCTCCACCTCCCACCCGCCGGCCGTCACGGCGGCATGCCTGGCGGCGTTCGACCTGCTCGAGCGAGAGCCGGAGCGGATCCAGCGGCTGTGGGACAACACCCGCTACTTCAAGGACGGCTTGAAGCGGATCGGTTTCGACACGGGAGCCAGCGAGACGCCCATCACGCCGGTGATCGTCGGCGACGAGGGCAAGGCCATGCGGCTGTCCGACGAGCTGTTCGATCTCGGCGTCTTTGCCCAGGGCATCGTCTATCCGACCGTACCCAGGGGCAAGGCGCGAGTCCGCACCATCGTCACCGCGGAGCACACCCGGGACGATCTGGACCGGGCGCTGGAAGCCTTCGAGCAGGCCGGCCGGCGGATCGGCGTCGTGAGCTGAGGCTGGAAGGCGCATGACCGAAGCAGAGGACGGCCCGCTGGGGCCGTCCTCTGCCGGCGCTTCGATCGCGGCACGACACCCGGCCATGAGGGGCTAAGCCCGGATCTCCTGTGCGATGGCCTGCTCCAGGATCGCCAGGCCCTCCAGCAGCTGCTCCTCTTCGATGACCAGCGGCACCAGCATGCGGATCACGTTGCCGTAGATGCCCGCCTTGACCGCGATCAATCCCTGCTCGAAGCAACGCTTGAGGATCCGGGAAGTCTCCACGTCGGCCGGCTCCTTGGTGCTCCGATCCCGCACCAGCTCCATGGCCATCATGGCGCCCAGGCCGCGTACGTCCCCGATGATGGCAAAACGCTCCTGCATGGCCATCATGCGCTGCCGGATCAGCTCTCCGAGGCGGCTCGCCCGCTCTACCAGCTGCTGCCGCTCGAAGATGTCCAGCACGGCGAGCCCCGCCGCGCAGGCCACGGGGTTGCCCACGAAAGTGCCGCCCACCACCGATTCGCCGAGCCGGTCGTAGAGCTCCGCCCGGGCGATGACGCCCGACAGGGGCAGGCCTGCCGCCAGCGACTTCCCTACGGTCAGCACGTCCGGCCGGACCCCGAAGTGCTCCACGGCGAAGAACCGCCCCGTCCGCCCGAAGCCCGTCTGGATCTCGTCCACGATGAGGAGGATATCGTGGCGGGCGGTCAGCTCGCGGACGGCCGGCAGGTACTCCGGGGGCGGCACGACGAAGCCGCCCTCGCCCTGTACCGGCTCCACGATGACCGCGGCCACGGCCTCGGGAGCGACCGTCGTGACCAGGGCCCGCTTCATGGACTCGACACAGGCGAGGCCGCAGTCGGGGTAACGCAGGCCGAGGGGGCATCGGTAGCAGTAGGGAGCCGGCACCCGGTACACCTCGGGCACGAAGGGGCCGAACCGCTCCTTGTACGGCTTGACCTTGCTCGTGAGGGTCATGGCCATGTAGGTGCGACCGTGGAACGCCCCCTCGAGCGCGATGACGCCGGCGCGCCCGGTCGCGTAGCGGGCCAGCTTGACGGCGTTTTCCACCGCCTCGGCGCCGGAGTTGAAGAAGGCGACTTTCCAGGGCCCGCCCGGAGCCTGCCGGGCCAGGCGCTCGGCCAGGCGCACGTACGGCTCGTAGGGCACCACGGTGAAGTCCGTGTGCAAGAAGCGGCGGGTCTGCTCGGTGACGGCGTCGACCACTTCCGGCGGGGCGTGACCCACGTTGACCACCCCGATGCCGCCCGAGAAATCGATGAACTGGTTGCCGTCGACGTCCTCGACGATGGCGCCCGAGGCGCGGGCAATCACCGCCGGCACGTGCGGCGTCATGGCGCGCGGCACGTAACGCTGCATCAGCTCGAGGATCTCTCGGGATCGTGGGCCGGGTACCTGCGTTTTCATCCTTGCATACTTGGGCACGCGAAATCCCCCTTCCCGCCCGGCCGGCAGGTGCCCCTCCGGCCGTCGAGGCGCGGGCTGCCCTCCTCAGATTACGCTGCGTGCCGGGCGGATACCTCTCAGGAGGAGTTGTTCGGCTGTAGGTATGTACGTATAGAATATAGATGCGAGGCAACCATAACGACCGCACGCGAGGACCGGGATGGCGGAGGAAAGAGGGGACGGCCGTGGGGCCGGGATGGCACAGGGGGAGCGCCAGAGGGCCGGGCGCAGGCTGTGGCCCGTGGGGTAGAAGGGCCGCCGCCCACCGGGCCGGGCCGGGCGGCGGGCTGTGGATGGCCCGCATCCTGCTGAGCCTCGCGCGGGGGCCGCTGCACGGGTACCGCCTCCTCGAACTGCAGGAGCAAGAGACGTGGGGCGACGCCCCCCCGCTGCTGCCCGGTACGCTCTACCGGTGGCTGCGGGAGCTGGAACGCGCCGGCCTGGTGGTCTCGTCGTGGGAAACCGGCGAGTCGGGCCCCGCCCGCCGCACGTACGTCCTCACGCCCCAGGGGTGGGAGCTCCTGGAGGAGCTGATCCGTCACCTGCGCCGGCAGCGGCAGGCCATCGACGGCGTCCTGGAGGCCTACGCCCGCCTGCGGGCGCCCGGTCCTGCGAGCGGCGAGGAGAGGAGGTGAGCACGGCGATGCACGGCATGCACGGGATGCACGTCATGCCCGGTGCCGGTCAGGGTTGGGGAGCCTGGAGCAGCCCTCTGGGCTGGGGCCCCCGCCGGATGGGATGGGGATGCGGGGGGCCCAGGGGTACGGGCTTCCGGCGGCGCTTCATCTCGCGCCAGGAACGCCTCGAATGGCTCCGGGAGTACCTGCGCCAGCTTCGTCTGGAGGCCCAGGCCGTCGAAGAGGCCATCCGGGAACTCGGCGGCGAGACCTCTTCCGAGCAAACACCCGGCTCCCCGGCGGCCTGAGCGGTCACTCCCATGGTAAGAGGCCCACGAGGCCTCAGGCAACCGGAGGGAGCGCCGGAGGCGGCAACGTCCGGGCCGCCCCGGCGCTCGCCGGCGCATGCGGCCCCGAAGCGTCCTCCCGATCGAGGAGACTGCACAGGCGCCGGCCCAGCGTCCGTCCGACGGCGCTCGCCATCGGTTCCTCGATCATCAGGAGGTACTGGCGGAGGCTGACCGGGACGCCAAGGCGCTGCAGCAGGAAAAACCCGCCGACGAACGCCCGGTGCTCGACGGCCCGCTCGAGCTCGGGCGACTCGGCGGCGAAGAGCCGGTCCGCAAGCCCGGGGTGGCGGTCGAAGTCCAGGGCGTGTCCCAGTTCGTGGGCCAGGATCATCACGAGGTACGAGAGGGACTGGTCGCGCAGGTCGGGCAGCCACGCCAGGATGGCACGCCTGCCCGGGTGGTACATCCACTGCCGCGGCACAGGGCTCGGCTCGAGGGAGATACGGCGCTGCCTGGCGAACCGCACGAGGCTTTGCACGTAAGGATTGGGAGGAAAGCGCCGGGCGATGCTGCGGCTGACGACCGGGCGCGTCGCGCCCACGCTCAACTGGCGGCTCCGGCCGAGGGCGCCGCGGAGCCGCAGGTTGCGGGATGAATGCCTGCGCATGATTCGATGCTATCACCTCGGTGCGGCGGCGGGCATGGGAATGGCCGGCTCCGCTGCCGCTCGGCCCCATCAGTGCCAGCCCATCAGGTGGACCGCCAGCACCGAGGCCCCGAAACCGGCGAGATCCGCCAGCAGGCCTGCCGCCAGGGCCCAGCGGGCGTCGCGGACACCCACGGCTCCCAGGTAGACCGTCACGACGTAGAGCGTGGTCTCCGTGCTCCCCTGCATGACGCTCGCGAGCCGCCCGACGAAGGAGTCGGGGCCGTGGGTCTCGAGCAGGTGTGCCAGGAGGCCCGAGGCGGCGGAGCCGGAGAGAGGGCGGACGAGGGCCATCGGCAGGACCTCCACCGGCATCCCGGCCCACCCGGCCAGCGGCCGGACCGGGTCCAGCACCGCCTGCATGGCCCCCGAACGCTGGAAGAGTTCCGTGGCGGCCAGCATCGCCACCATGTAAGGGATGACCCGGACGCCCACCAACAACCCGCTGCGCGCCCCCTGCACGAAACTCTCGTACACGTGCACCCGCCGCCCCAGGCCCAGCAGCAAGATGGCCAGCACGAGCAGCGGCACGCTCCACGCCGCGACGACTCCGAAGAGCTGCGCCAACGCCCCTACCTCCGCAGCGACCGGGAACGGAAGTACGCGTCGGCGACCAGCGCCACGAGGGTCGAATAGGTGGTGGCGATCAACGTCGGGACGAGGATGTCCGCCGGCTGCGAAGCCCCGGCCGCGGCCCGCAGGGCGATGACCCCGGTCGGCACCACGGTGACGCTCGACGTCGATAGCGCCAGCAGGGTGCACATGGCGGGGGAGGCCCGCCGGGGTTCGGGATTGAGGCGCTGCAGCTCGCTCATCGCCTTGATGCCGAGAGGCGTCGCCGCGTTGCCGAGCCCGAGGACGTTGGCACTGATGGCCATCAAGAGCGCTCCCATGGCCGGGGAGTCGCCGGGTACGGATGGAAACAACCGGCGCGCCAGGGGCTCCAGGGCCCTGGCGAGCCAGCGGGTGAGCCCCGCGTCGTCGGCGATCCGGATGAGCCCGGTCCAGAGCATGATGGCTCCCAGCATGCGCACGCCCAGCTCGACGCCGCGCAGCGCCCCATCCGTCAGCGCCTGCGTCACGACGTCCGGTTGGCCGCTCAGGAGGGCCGCCAGCGTGCCGCCCAGCACGAGTGCACCCCACACGTAGTTGATCACGGACAGGCTGCCTCCCGGCCCTGATACTATGAGGCTGCGTCCCGGGACCTGCCGGGCCGTCCTGCGCTTACCCGCCGGAGCCTTGCGCGTCCGGTGCAGGCGCGCGATAATCCGGGTGAAAGGTCAAAAAAGGTCAGACACCGAGCCCGAGGGAGGGTCCGACGAGGCGCGATGGCTTCGCTGGCAGATGCCATCGAGCGTCACATCAAGCAGCTGTTCGAGCAGTCCATGGCGGACGTCATCGAGATCCGCCGGGTGGACCTGGCCGGGCATTTCTCGTGCGTGCCGTCCCAGATCAACTACGTACTGCAGACCCGGTTCACGCCTCAGCGGGGCTATGCGGTGGAGAGCCGCAGGGGCGGTGGGGGGTTCATCCGCATCATCCGGCTGCGAGAGGCCCAAACCGATCGAGCCGGCACGGTGCACAGCCTGGCCGAGCGGATCGGGCCGTCCATCGGCGCCCGCGAGGCGGACGCCCTCATCGAGAGCCTGGAGCAGGCCGGGCTCATCGCCCCGCGGGAGGCGCTGGTCTGGCGGGTGGCCATTCACCACCAGACGGCAGGGTTGCCGGCGGGGCTGAGGGATCGGGTGAGAGCCGCTCTGTTGCGCAGCGTGATGATGGTGCGGTTCCTGGACCTGTTCGAGCCACAGGGTATGATGTAGGGGCAAAACGAGGTGGAGAGAGCGATGGGCCATGATGTGTGAACGTTGCGGCATCCGGCCGGCGACGGTGCACAAGGTGCGCATCGAAAACGGCGTGAAGACGGAGTTGCACCTCTGCGAGGAGTGCGCCAGGGAGACGGGCGAGCTCCACTTCGGCCCCTCCCCCTTCGGCGCGACCTTCGAGGACCTGATGAAGTCGTTTTTCGACCTGCCGTTCATGGAGGCGCCTTCGGCGGAGGCCCCTGCTCGGGCTCCGACCCGCTGCCCCAACTGCGGCCTCACGTGGTCCGACTTCAAGCGGCTGGGGCAGCTCGGCTGCAGCCAGTGCTACGACACGTTCCAACGGGAGCTCGGCCCGGTACTGCGGCGCCTGCACGGCGCCACCGAGCACGCGGGCAAGCGACCGGGCCAGCACGGCGAGTCGGTCCGGCGCCGGCAGCTGGAGCGGCTGCGGGAAGAGCTGAGAGAGGCCATCGCCTCCGAACAGTATGAGCGGGCGGCGACGCTGAGGGACCAGATCCGGCAGATCGAGAAGGAGAGCAAGCAGCCGTGAGCTTCGACGAGATGATCCGCCGCCACGTGCGCGGCTGGATGGTGGGTCAGGGGCCGGACTCCGACGTGGTGCTCGGCACGCGGGTGCGCCTGGCGCGCAACCTCAAGGACATCCCGTTTCCCGGAGTGGCGACCCAGGAGCAGCTTCATGAAGTGGTGAAGCGGGTCCGCCCGGCCATCGAGTCGCTGGACGCCCGGTGGGGCGGGCCGTTGAAGTTCACCCGGATGGGAGACGTGCCGGATCTCACGCGCCAGCTGCTGGTCGAGCGGCATCTCATCAGCCCGGCGCACACGCAGCAGGTGCGGGAGAAGGCGTTCGCCGTGCGGGACGACGAGGCCGCCAGCATCATGGTCAACGAGGAGGATCACCTCCGCATCCAGGCGCTGTTTGCCGGGTTCCAGCTGGAGGAAGCCCTCAACCTCGCCGACCGGGTGGACGACGGGCTTTCGGAGCGCCTGGAGTACGCCTTCTCGGAGCGGGTAGGCTATTTGACGGCCTGGCCCACCAACGTGGGGACCGGTTTGCGGGCGTCGGTGATGCTCCACCTGCCGGCGCTGGCCATGGCCGGGCAGCTGCAGCACGTGCTGTCGGCGGTGGCCCGCTTCGGGGTGGCCGTCCGGGGGCTGTACGGGGAAGGGACGGAGTCGGTCGGCAACATCTTCCAGATCTCCAACCAGGTGAGCCTGGGCCGCAGCGAGGACGAGATCCTCAAGCACCTGGCCAACCTGGCGCACGAGGTGGTCGGTCACGAGCGGACGGCGCGCCAGCGCCTGATGTCGGACCGGCGCGCCCTGGAGGATCGCATCTGGCGCTCGTACGGGGTGCTGCGGTATTCTCGGGCCATCAGCTCGCAGGAGGCCATGCAGCGACTCTCCGATGTGCGCCTCGGCATCGACCTCGGCATCATCGAGGGGCTGGACCAGCGTATCCTGACCGAGCTCTTGGTGGTGATCCGGCCGGCGCACTTGCAGAGCTTCATGGGCCGGGAATTGACGCCCGCGGAGCGGGACGTCCACCGGGCTGCTTTGATTCGTGAACGCATCCGCCTGCCGAACGAACGGCTGGCCCAGGGGCCGTAGGGCGAGCCGGAGCGGCAGGTGTAGGGCTTGAAGGGAGTGTGACATCGGCCATGTTCGGGCGCTTTACGGAACGAGCCCAGCGGGTCGTCGTGCTCTCTCAAGAAGAGGCGCGCCGGCTCGGGCACAACGTGGTGGGCACCGAGCACATCTTGCTGGGGCTCATCGCCGAAGGCGAAGGCGTGGCGGCCCGTGCGCTGCAGAGCATGGGGATCAGCCTCGAGCGCGTGCGGGCCGAAGTGGAAAAGGTGATCGGGCGCGGCGAAGGGACGACCACCGGCCAGATCGGCTTCACCCCGCGCGCCAAGCGGGTGCTGGAGCTGGCCTTCGACGAGGCGCGCCAGCTGGGGCACACCTACATCGGCACGGAGCACATCCTCCTCGGCCTGATCCGCGAGGGCGAGGGTGTCGCCGCACAGGTGCTGCGCAACATGGGAGCCGACCTCGACAAGGTGCGCCGCACCGTCGTGGAGCTGCTCGGCGGCACGACTCCGACCCAGGCCAAGGCGAGCCGGGGGCGCAAGACGCCGACCCTGGATCAGTATGGCCGGGATCTCACGGAGCTGGCCCGGGAGGGCAAGCTCGACCCGGTGATCGGCCGGGAGCGCGAGATCCAGCGGGTCATCCAGGTGCTGTCGCGGCGTACCAAGAACAATCCCGTGCTCATTGGGGAGCCGGGTGTGGGCAAGACCGCCATCGCGGAGGGGCTCGCACAGAAGATCGTGGCCGGCGACGTGCCGGAGACCCTGCTCAACAAGCGGGTCGTCACGCTGGACCTGGCGGCCGTGGTCGCCGGTTCCAAGTTCCGGGGCGAGTTCGAGGAACGGCTCAAGAAGGTGATGGACGAGATCCGCAACTCCGGCGACGTCATCCTGTTCATCGACGAGCTCCACACCATCATCGGAGCCGGCGCGGCGGAGGGGGCCATCGATGCCTCCAACATCCTCAAGCCGGCGCTGGCGCGCGGGGAGCTGCAGGCGATCGGCGCCACGACCCTCGACGAGTACCGCAAGCACATCGAGAAGGACGCGGCGCTGGAGCGGCGGTTCCAGCCCATCATGGTGGATGAGCCGACGGTCGACGAGACCATCGCCATCCTGCAGGGCTTGCGCGATCGCTACGAGGCGCACCACCGGGTCAAGATCACGGACGAGGCGCTGCGGGCTGCCGCACGGTTGTCCGACCGCTACGTGAGCGACCGATTCCTGCCCGACAAGGCCATCGACCTCGTAGACGAGGCGGCCTCCAAGGTGCGGCTGCAGGCGCTGGTGGCGCCACCGGAGTTGAAACAGCTCGAGGAGGCCATCCAGGAGCTCCAGACCGAGAAGGAAGCGGCCATCAAGAACGAAGAGTTCGAGAAGGCGGCGAGCCTGCGCGACAAGGAGCAGCGGATGCGGGAAGAGCTGGAGCGCAAGCGGCAGGAGTGGAAGTCCAGCCGCAGCCGCACCGAGGGCGTCGTGACCGACGAGGACATCGCGCAGGTGGTCTCGGCGTGGACCGGCATCCCCGTCTCCAAGCTGCAACAGGAGGAGACCGAGCGCCTGTTGCACCTGGAGGAGGTGCTGCACCAGCGGGTCGTGGCCCAGGACGAGGCCATCGACGCCGTGTCGCGAGCGATCCGGCGGGCCCGGGCCGGGCTCAAGGATCCGAAGCGGCCCATCGGCTCGTTCATCTTCCTCGGGCCGACCGGCGTGGGCAAGACGGAGCTGGCGCGGGCGCTGGCCGAGGCGCTGTTCGGCGACGAGGATGCCATGATCCGGATCGACATGTCCGAGTACATGGAGCGGCACACCGTCTCGCGGCTGGTGGGCGCACCGCCCGGCTACGTGGGTTACGAGGAGGGCGGCCAGCTCACCGAGCGGGTCCGCCGCCGCCCCTACTCGGTCATCCTGCTCGACGAGATTGAAAAGGCACATCCGGAGGTGTTCAACATCCTGCTCCAGGTGCTGGAAGACGGGCGCCTGACCGACGCGAAGGGGCGCACCGTGGACTTTCGCAACACGGTGGTCATCATGACCTCCAACGTCGGCGCCCAGGAGATCCACCGCCAGGCGCGCCTGGGCTTCCGGGCCGTGGAGGACGAAAAAGAGAGCTACGACACGATGAAGAAGAAGGTGCTGGAAGAGCTGCGGAGGACCTTCCGGCCCGAGTTCCTCAACCGGATCGACGAGGTGATCGTCTTCCACGCCCTCAACAAGGAGCACATCCGCCAGATCATCGAGATCATGCTGAAGCAGGTGGTCAAGGAGATCAACGAGCGGGGGGTGCAGGTGGAGTTCACCGACGCCGCCAAGGAGGTGCTGGCGGACGAGGGCTTCGACGCCGACTACGGAGCCCGGCCCCTGCGCCGTGCCATCCAGCGCCTGGTGGAAAACCCGCTGTCCGACGAAATGCTGCGGGGACGGTTCAAGGAGGGGGATACCATCGTGGTGGACGCCGCCGACGGCTCCATCACGTTCAACAAGAAGACCGAGATGGCCCAGGCCTCGAGAGCCTGAGCAAACGGCGCAGGGCCGGCGTCAACCGAGGCGCCGGCCCTGCGCCGTTTGGGACGGGGGTCGCCCAGACAAGCTAGGGCCGGAGCCAGCCAGCGACCGGGAGGGAAGGCGCGTGCACGACATGGACGGGTCGACGCTACGCCCCATGGGGGAGGCGGCAGCGCCGGGACCGGACGGCGGGCCGAGCCCCATCAGGCCGCCCAAAGTCGGCATCGTGGGCACCGGCCTGGTCGGGTCCACCATCGCTTACACGCTCTTGGTCAAGGGCCCGCATTGCGAGCTGGTCCTCGTGGACGTCAACCGGGACAAGGCCGAGGGCGACGCCATGGATCTGCGCCACGGCATGCCCCTGGCCGGGCCGATGCCCATCCGTGCCGGCGACTATGCCGAACTGGCGGGAGCGGACGTGGTGATCCTCTCGGCGGGTGTGGCGCAGCGCCCGGGCGAAACGCGCCTCGATCTGCTCAAACGCAACGCCCGGATCACGACGGAGGTGGTCCGGCAGGTGGTGCGCTTCGCTCCGCACGCCATCCTCCTCGTGGTCACCAACCCGGTCGACGTCCTCAGCTACGTGGCGCAGAAGACGAGCGGGCTCCCCCCTTCCCGGGTCATCGGCAGCGGCACGCTCCTCGACACCATGCGGTTGCGCTACCTCCTGGGCGAGTACTTCGGTTGCGACCCGAGAAGCGTCCACGCCTACGTCATAGGGGAGCACGGAGACAGCGAGATCCCCGTCTGGAGCCTGGCCAACATCGCGGGCGTCCGCATCTCCGAGCTGGGCCCGCGGTGGGAGCGGGGACGGGTGCAGGAAGACCTGGCCCGGATTTTCGAGGAGGTGCGCACCGCCGCCTACCAGATCATCCAGCGCAAGGGGGCGACCTACTACGGCATCGCTCTGGCCGTCGCGCGGCTCGTGGAGAGCATCCTGTACCACCAGCACTCGGTGCTGACCGTCTCGACCCTGGTCGACGGGTGGCACGGCATCGACGACGTCTACCTGGGCATGCCTTGCGTGGTGGGCCGATCGGGCATCGAGCGCATGGTGGATCTCCCGCTCGCCCCCGAGGAGCTGCGGGCGCTCGAGCGGTCCGCCTCGGTGCTCAAGCAGGCGATCTCGGAAGTGCTGGGAGCCACGGTCGAGGAGGTCCCGGGGCAGACGACGTAGGCAGCGGCCAGCGTCGCCGCCCCGGCGAAGAAGGGCGCCTCGAGCCCGGCCACGTCTCCGAGCACGCCGCCCGCGAAAGGACCGAGGACCGCACCGAGGCCGTTGATGGCCTGCAGCACCCCGAAGGTCCTGCCCCGGTGACGGGCCTCCACGGTGGTGGCGATGAGGACGCTGGAGGCGACCACCACCAGGCTGGCCACCAGGCCGAAGGCGAACCGGATCGTCCCCAGCCAGAGGGTATGGGGCACCACCGGGTGCAGGGCGTATACGCCCGCCGAGACCAGCAGCCCCAGGCGCAACGCCGTGAGCGGGGCCCGGTCGGTGAAGCGGGAAGCCAGGGGCGACCCGACGGCGGTGGCGACCCCTACCGCCGAGTAGACGACGCCCGTGATCAGGTTGACGTTGTGGGTGGCCAGGCGGGCGATGTAAAGGGGCAGCGTGGGCTGGACCAGCACCTGCGCCGCCGTGAAGAGCAGCTGGACGGCGAACAGCCCCCGGAGCGTCCGGTTTTGCAGCACTTCGCGGACGTCCGCGCGCACCTGGGCCCGCACGCCCGAGACGGAAAGCGGCGACGCGTCGGCCTGCACTTGCTCCTCGAGCCGCAGCACCAGCGGCAGGAGGCCTGCCACGAGCAGCAGCCCCGCCGACAGCAGCATGGTGCCCCGGGCGCCCACCATCTCCGAGGCGATCCCGCCGACCAGGGGCCCGGTGATGAGCCCGGCGGCCGCCACTCCCTGCAAGACGCCCAGAGCGCGTCCGAGGGAGGCGTCAGGGGTATTGCTCGCTACCAGCGTGTTGGCGGCCGGGATGTACCCTGCGAGAAGGCCGTTGACGGCCCGCCAGAGCGCGAGCTCCCACACCGAATGGGAGAAAGCCATCAGCCCGTACGTGGCGGCGATGCCGAGCCCCGCCCGGATCATCATGGGGCGCTTGCCCACCCGATCCGAGAGCGAGCCCCAGACGGGAGCCATCAGGCTCGAAGTCAGGAAGTTGACGGCGAACACGACCCCGGACCACAGCCCGACGTTGCGCTCGACGCCCACCTCCACCAGCAGCGCGGGAAGGAACGGCACGATGATGGAGAAGCCGATCTGAGCGATGAATACTCCTATGGTGACGATGACGAGATTGCGCCGCCAGTTGATCAAGACGCCCGCCGCCCGCTGCCCATTTAAGCATACCCGCGACCGGAAAGCCAGCACCGGCTGAAGGCCCGGCCCGCAGGGACGCGATGGTATAATGGGCCGCAAGAGAAGGAGTGAGGCTGGCGAAGTGAGCACGCATACCGTCTTCTCCGGCATCCAGCCCAGCGGCGGCATCCACGTGGGTAACCTCCTCGGAGCGCTGCGCAACTGGGTGAGCCTGCAGGACCAGTATCCCTGCTACTTCTGCATCGTCGACTACCACGCCATCACCGTGCCGTACGATCCCCGGGAGCTGCCCCAGCGGGTGAGGGACGCGGTCCTGGTCAACGTGGCGGCGGGGCTGGACCCCAACCGCTCGGTCATCTTCGTCCAGTCCCAGGTGCCGCAGCACACCGAACTGGCCTGGCTGTTCAACTGCATCACCCCCCTCGGGCAGCTGCAGCGCATGACGCAGTTCAAAGACAAAGCCCGCCAGCATGCCGAGGCCGTCAACGCCGGGCTGCTCAACTACCCGGTGCTGCAGGCGGCCGACATCCTGCTGTACAAGGCCGACCTGGTGCCCGTCGGCGAAGACCAGGTCCAGCACATCGAGCTGACGCGGGACATCGCCCGCCGCTTCAACAGCCTCTTCGGCCCGACCTTCCCGGAGCCCGAGGCCTACCTGGCCAAGGGAGCCCGGATCATGGCGCTGGACGATCCCACCCGCAAGATGTCCAAGAGCGAACCCCGGGGAGCCATCGGCATGCTCGATCCGCCCGAGGTGATCCGGGAGAAAGTGCGCTCGGCCGTGACCGATCCCGGCCCGGCGGGCGCCGAGATGAGCCCGGGGGTCCTCAACCTCTTCACCCTGCTGGAACTGACCGCCCCCGCGGACGTGGTTGCGCACTTCCGGGCGGCGTACTCCGACGGCACCATCCGCTACGTGGAACTCAAGCAAGCGCTGGCCGACGCCTTGGTGGAGCTCGTGACGCCCATCCAGGAGCGTTACCGGGAGCTCAGCGCCCGGCCCGGCACGGTGGAAGAGGTCCTGGCGGCCGGCGGGGAACGGGCGCGCAAGGTCGCCTCCCAGGTGCTGGCCGAGGTCCGGGATCGGATGGGGCTGCCTGTTTGGGCCTCCGTCGCCGGCCGGTGAGCGGCCGGCGGCCGGCCATGCGCCGGAGGAGGCCGGCGCGGATCGGGCGTATGGAAGAGACGGGGCCATCAGCGA